>NZ_JABCPZ010000114.1 GCF_013283785.1 Nonomuraea antri | reverse complement strand
GACCCCACCCCGAGCACGACCATCGCCACTTCCGTGACGCCCCCGCGGTCAGCCACGGCGTACTCGCTGATGGTCACGTTCATCGGGTCGAGGTACGAGTCAGGCCCGAACTGCCCGATGAGGATCGCCACCACCGCGAACACGATCGACGAGCACGCGATCAGCGGGTAGAGCCTCTTCACTGCGGTCATAGGGAAACTCTGCGACAGGGGCGGCATCACTCACATCAGTGCCCATCCCCTACCCGACCCTGAGAACCCCGGCCTTCCCCTAGGGGGCGCGTTCCGGCCCGCGCAGGTCTTCGAGTGCCTGCTCGACCGTGTCGTGGATGGTGAACGCGCGGTCCAGGCCCCGCTGCCGGAAATCTCGCAGGATGTCGGGCGGCATCGCGGCGAGGGCCAGCCGTCCGCCCGCCAGCACGGTCCGCTTGAGCGCCGCGAGCAGCGCCCCGGCGCCCGCCGAGTCGCAGCTCGTGACCCCGGTCAGGTCGAGGACCAGGCGCGCGTCCTCGGTCCCGCGCACCAGCGGGGCCGTCTCCTCACGCAGCGCGAACGGCGCCCGCTCGTCCAGGTCACCGGCCACGCGCAGGACGAAACACGCCACGCCGCCGCTTCTCCGGGTCTCGACCTCGATCGCCGGGCCCTGGCCCGGCTGGGGGTCTGGCATCGCGCGCACTTCTCCGATCGTCCGTCCGTCTCCTCCTCCGAGGGTGCACCGCCGGTACGACATTCCGCGAGGGACGTGCCGGACTTCTCCCGCGAGCTGAGCTTCTCCCGCGAGCTTCTCCCGCGAGGACGTGACATGCTGGCCGGCGTGACGAGCGCGGGAGGACAGGCGGGCAGGCTGCTCCAGATCGTGGTGTGCGCGGCGAGCCCGGCGGCCGAGGTCGGGCGGCTGGTCGGCCTGGCGCAGGCGGAGGGATGGATCGTCCAGGTCGTCGCCACGCCGTCGGCGCTCGACTTCATCGACGTGGCCGAGCTGGAACGGCGGACCGGGCGGCCGGTCAAGAGCCGCTACCGCAGGCCGTCCGAGGCCAAGCCGCCGCGTGCGGACGCGATCGTGGTGGCTCCGGCCACGTACAACACGGTCAACAAGTTCGCCCAGGGCATCGCGGACACCTACGCCCTCGGCCTGCTGGCGGAAGCGCCCGGGCTCGGGATCCCCGTCGTGGTGCTGCCGTTCGTCAACAGCGCGCTCGCCGGGCGCCGGGCCTTCGCGCGGAGCGTCGAGGAACTGCGGGCGGAGGGGGTTCTGGTGCTGTTCGGGCCCGGCGAGTTCGAGCCGCACGTGCCGAGTTCCGGCGACGACCGCATCGACGCCTTCCCCTGGGAACGGGCGCTGCACGCCTTGCCAGGCGGCGCCGAGCACTGAACCCGCGCGCGATCGGGGACGCCTGGGCGACCGGAATGCGTGGGCGGCCGGGATGCCTGAGCGGCCGGAATGCGTGAGCGGCCGGGATGCCTGGGCGGCCGGGATGCCTGAGCGGCCGGGATGCCTGAGCGGCCGGGATGCCTGAGCGGCCGGGATGCCTGGGCGGCCGGGGTGCCGAGAAGATCGGCACTGCCCGACCGCCGGCGGCATGGGGGTTCCGCGTGGCCGTCCGGCGCTTACGGGACCGGGGTCACGCCGTACCGGTTGATGGCCATGTCCGGCACGGGACGCTCGGGGCCGTGCTCGCCCCGGGTCAGGCTCTCCTCGGGGTAGCGGGTCCCGGCGGTCGCGTCCCTGCTGTAGGCGCTCTCCAGGTCGGGCTGCGCGCCCATCCTGGCCCCCGCCGACTCGGCGGTTCGTTGGCCGGGAATCGTGCCGGCCTTGGAGCGGGACCTGGCCGTGCCGGCCTTCGCGGCCCCCGACCGGGTCGTGCCTGATTTTGCCGTGCTCGGCCTGGACTTGGCTGTGCTCGACCGTGCGGTGCTCGACCGGGCGGCGCTCGACCGTGCGGTGCTCGACCTGGTGGTGCTCGACCTCGCCGGGGTGGCCCGGCTCGTGGTCGTGCTGGTCGAGCGCGAGCGTGCGGCGCTCGTCGGCTTCTTGGCGGTCGCCGACGTCTTCGCCGTCGTCGACTTCTTGGCGGTGGACGAGGTCTTGGCACCGTTGGACTTGGTGCCGCCGGCCTTGTTGATCGTCTTGATCAGGTCGTCCTTGCGCATCTTCGACAACCCGGTCAAGCCGAGCCGCTTCCCCCGAGCACGCAACTGATCCGCGCTCATGTCCGCGAGACCGCTACCGGCCTTCGACCTGCTCGTCGCGGACTTGCTCGCCGTGCTCTTGCTCGTCGCGCTCTTGCTCGACGCCGACTTGCCACCGGCCTTGTTGATCGTCTTGATCAGGTCGTCCTTGCGCATCTTGGACAGCCCGCTCAGACCGAGCCGCTTCCCCCGAGCACGCAACTGGTCGGCGCTCATGTCCGCGAGACCGCCACTGGCCTTCGACCTGCTCGTCGTGGACTTGCTCGACGCCGACTTGCCACCGGCCTTGTTGATCGTCTTGATCAGGTCGTCCTTGCGCATCTTCGACAACCCGGTCAAACCGAGCCGCTTCCCCCGAGCACGCAACTGGTCGGCGCTCATGTCCGCGAGACCGCTACCGGCCTTCGACTTGCTCGTCGTGGACTTGCTCGTCGTGGACTTGCCGGACTTCGTGGACGTAGCGGCCCGCGAACGGCTGCCGTTGCCGCCGGCCTTGTTGATCGTCTTGATCAGGTCGTCCTTGCGCATCTTCGACAACCCGCTCAGACCGAGCCGCTTCCCCCGAGCACGCAACTGATCCGCGCTCATGTCCGCAAGACCGCTACCGGCCTTCGACCTGCTCGTCGTGGACTTGCTCGACGTGCTCGACTTCGTGCTGCCGCCGGTCCGGCGGGACGCCGCCCCGTTGCTGCCCGTCCGGCCGGCGCTCGAACCGCTGCCGGCCTTGGTCACGGCCTTGATCAGCTGGTCCTTGCGCATCTGCGACCCGCCGGACAGCCCCAGCCGCCGGGCCCGGGCCCTGAGCTGGTCGACCTTGAGGTCAGCCAGGCCGCTCTGCTTCGCTGATCGCGTCGTGGTCGCCGATTTCTTCGTCGCCGACTTCTTGGCCACCGGTTTCTTGGCCGCCGACTTGCTCGCGGTCTGGATTCGTCCGTTGTTCCTGGTACGTGCGGGAACTTTCAGTCGCGCCATGGCGCATCACCCCCGCACCCCCACTACCCCCCGTTTCAACCACAAACTGGGCAGCCGAAATCAGGTTTACGGCCTCGACAGGAACTGGGGACGGGCCTGGGCGTAACGATCACGGATCTCCGGGCGCGGTTCCCCGGTGTAGACGGCCGTGTCCTCCTGTCGCCAGGCAGGCGTGGTGAGCAGCGTGGCGGCCTGATAGGCGGCCCCGTCGGCCACGTACTCGCCGGGCGGCGGCACGGTCACGGCGGTGCCGAAGACGGTGGGAGCGATGCGGCGTACCGCCTCCGAGCGGGCCGCCCCGCCGATGAGCAGCAGCCGGTTCGGGGTCAGCCGCAACGACTCCAGCGCGTCGGCCAGCCCGCAGAGCATGCCTTCGATCGCGGCTCGCGCCAGGTGGGCCGGGGTGGCGGTGGCGAGCGTGAGCCCGTGTATCGCGCCGGTCGCGGCAGGCAGGTTCGGGGTGCGTTCGCCCTCCAGGTACGGCACCAGCGTCAGCCCGTCCGCGCCAGGCGGCGCCTGCAGGGCCAGTTCGCTGAGCTGGTCGAGGGTGACGCCGGTGAGCCGGGCGGCGGCGTCCATGACGCGGGCCGCGTTCAGCGTGCAGACCAGCGGCAGGTAGCGGCCGGTGGCGTCGGCGAAGCCGGCGACCGCGCCGGTGGGGTCGGCGCTGGGGTGGTCGGCGACGGCGAAGACCGTGCCCGAGGTGCCCAGCGAGACGACGACGTCACCCGGCAGCGCCCCGACGCCGAGCGCGGCGGCCATGTTGTCGCCGGTGCCCGGAGCCAGCCGGACGCCGCCCGCGACCACCGCCTCCTCGGCCGGCCCGAGCACCCGGGGCAGTAACGGCACCGCGCCGAAGGCGGACTTGAGGAGATCCGTCCGGTACGTGCCGGTGGCGGGCGACCAGTAGCCGGTGCCTGAGGCGTCGCCCCGGTCGGTGGTCAGGAGCTCCAGCGCGGGCGGCGGCGCGGACTCCCACGTCTCACGCGGACCGGCCGCGAGAGCGCCGGCCAGCCGCCAGGTGAGCCAGTCGTGCGGCAGGCAGACGGCCGCCGTGCGCCGGGCGTTCGCCGGCTCGTGCGCGGCCAGCCAGCGCAGCTTGGCGACCGTGAACGCGGCCACGGGAACGCTCCCAACCGCCTGCGCCCAGAAGTCCGGCCCGCCCAGCTCGGCCACCAGGTCGGCAGCCGCCTGCGCGGAGCGGGTGTCGTTCCAGAGCAGCGCGTCGCGCACGACATTTCCGGACTCGTCGAGACAGACCATGCCGTGCTGCTGCCCCGCCACGCTGACCGCCGCCACGTCGCCGAGCCCGCCGGCCGCGTCGACGGCCCGCAGCAACGCCGTCCACCAGTGGTCGGGATGCACCTCGGTGCCCGAGGGATGGGCGGCCCGCCCCTCACGGACGAGCGCGCCCGTGACGGCGTCGCGGATGACGACCTTGCAGCTCTGCGTGGAGGAATCGATCCCCGCGACCAGTGTCAACCGCGTACTCCCAACAGGTGTTCAAGTGCGAGCTGATTGAGGTGGCTGAAATGGTAGCCGCGGGCGGCGGCCGCGTCGGGATCGAAGTCGTCGTCCCACAGGTCGGCCAGGCTCTCGCCGCGGTTGAGCGTGGGCAGGGCCAGCTCGTCCACCCTGGAGGCGCGCAGCGCCTCGCGCACCTCGGGGTCGGCGCGGAAGCGCCTGGCCTTCTCGCGCAGGATCAGGTACGTGCGCATGTTCGCCGCCGCCGACACCCACACGTCCGCGGCGTCCTCGGTGCGCGCCGGCTTGTAGTCGAAGTGCCTCGGGCCGTCGTAGCCGCCGTGTTCGAGCAGGTCGACCAGGAAAAACGCGCTCAGCACGTCGCCGTGACCGAAGACCAGGTCCTGGTCGAAGCGTGGCCCGTGCTGGCCGTTGAGATCGATGTGGAACAGCTTGCCGTGCCACAGCGACTGCGCGACGCCGTGGACGAAGTTGAGCCCCGCCATCTGCTCGTGGCCGACCTCCGGGTTGAGCCCCACCATCTCCGGGTGCTCCAGCTCGCCGATGAACGCCAGCGCGTGACCGATCGTGGGCAGCAGGATGTCGCCCCTCGGCTCGTTCGGCTTGGGCTCGATCGCGAAGCGCAGGTCGTAGCCGCGCTCGCGCACGTACGAGCAGAGCAGGTCGAGGGCCTCCTTGTAGCGGCCGAGCGCGGCACGCACGTCCTTGGCCGCGTCGGACTCGGCGCCCTCGCGCCCTCCCCAGCACACATACGTCTGGGCGCCCAGCGAGGCGGCCAGGTCCAGGTTGCGCAGCACCTTGCGCAGCGCGTGCCGCCGCACGTCGCGGTCGTTGCTGGTGAACGCGCCGTCGCGGAAGACCGGGTGGGTGAACAGGTTGGTGGTGGCCATGGGCACCTTCAGGCCGGTCTCGGCGACCGCCTTGCGGAACGAGGCGATCGCCCGGTCGCGATCGGAGTCGACGGCGACCAGGTCGTCGTCGTGAAAGGTGACACCGTAGGCGCCGAGCTCGGCCAGCTTGTGCACGCTCTTCACCGGATCGAGCGGCGCCCGGGCGGCGTCGCCGAACGGGTCACGCGCCTGCCAGCCGACCGTCCACAGACCGAAGGTGAATCGATCATCTGGGGTTGGCTCGTACATGTCCTCGATGCTCCCCGAGCGATCAGCAGTGCACAAGCGGCTCTTCACAGGCCCGATGGATCACGCCCCACGCTGATCTCCTCGGCGATCTTCCTGATCTCCGCCACCTCGAGGCCGGGCGCCTTGGGCAACTGGCGCAGCAACGCGTCCATCACCACGGGAACGGGCTGGCCCGCCAGCCGGCCCGCGATGCCGTGGACCGTCCTGAACAGCACCTCTTCGGTGTCGTGCATCCGCGTCTCCTCGTTCGACTACCCGCAGCACCGTACGACGTGGCCACGACAGTTTCCCGCTCCCTGAGCAGCGTGTTCCGCCGGATTTAGTTGAAATCTCATACAATTGAGGTCGAAGAAAGGTGACTGCGATGCCCGTTCAGCGACTCAACCACGCCGTCCTGTATGTCCGGAATGTAGAGCGCAGTGTCGCCTTCTACCGTGAAGCGCTGGGCTTCGAGGTCGTCATGAGCATGCGCGGCGCCGCTTTCCTGCAGGCGTCCGGGTCGAGCAACGACCACGACCTGGGCCTGTTCGAGATCGGCGAGCAGGCGGCGGACTCCCCCGCGGGTCGCGGCAGCGTCGGTCTCTACCACCTGGCCTGGGAGGTCGACACGCTCGACGAGCTCGAACGCGTCGCCGCCACGCTGAGCGAGCTCGGCGCGCTGGTCGGCGCGTCCGATCACGCCACCACCAAGGCCCTGTACGCGCGTGACCCCGACGGCCTGGAGTTCGAGGTCTCCTGGCTGGTGCCGGCCGCGCTGCTGACCGAGGAGACGCTAGCGGCCCGGGCCCGCATCCGCCCACTCGACCTGGCCGCCGACAAGCAGCGGTACGGCGGTCAGACCCGCGGCGGCATCGGAGTGTCGATCCCGGCCTGATGTGCTGATACCGGTCCGAAAGGTACCGTGGGCTTATCCGACTCCCACGCCTTGGAGAACGGTCATGCCAAGCGATCCCGATCACGTGCTCGACGCCATCGACGGCGTCGTGGAGGAATGGGAGACCGTGAGCGCCGACGCGATGCGCTGGCAGCCTCCGGAGAGCAAGAGCCCGGACCTCCTGACCGAGATGGGCGAGATCTTCGCGCCGCTCGCCAACGCGCTCACCGAAGTGCTGCGCCCGCTCGGCGACACGTTGAACCGCGTGTTCGACCACCTCACGGACGACGACGACCACCCGGAGAACGGCACCCCGGCGTGAGTCGTCCCGGCCTGGGTCATCCGGCCTGGGTCGTCCCGGTACGAGCATGCCAGGGTCCGAGTCCCCGATCCGGTTCAGTCCGACGTGCGCCGGCGGCGGGTGCGCCGCGGGTAGGCCTTGGCCGTCTCCGCCAGCCGTGCCGAATGTTCGGCCTGCTTGCGCCAGTGGCCATAGGCGTCGCCGCGCTGGGCGAGCCTGTCGAGCTCGCGCATCGTCGCGAGCGGGATGAACGCGGGCTCCGCGTCGCGCCACGGCGTGCCGGGCAGCGGCATGAACGTGTGCGTGTGGATGCGCGCGCCCAGCTCGGCCAGGTCGGCGGCGAGCTTGAGCGAGTCCCGCTGATCGCCTTCGTCCTCACCCGGCATGCCGAAGATGAAGTCGACGTTCGGCCTGAACCCGTGTTCCACCGCGATCCGCACCGCGTCACGCACCGGCGAGGTGTCGTGCCCGCGCCCGGACGCGGCCAGCACCCGATCCGACCCCGACTGGGCGCCGATGATGAGATTGTCGTTGGCCACGTACCGTTTGAGCAGCTTCATCGCCTCCGGCGACACGTGCTCGGGACGCACCTCGGACGGGAAGCTGCCGAAGAACACCCGGCCGTGCGGCGGCAGTTCCTCCTTCACCCCGGCCAGCAGCTCCTCCACGGCCGTCAGGTCGGCGTCGGGCCCGGGCGAGCCGTACGAGAGCGAGGTCGGGGTGATGAACCGGACGTCACGCAGCCCGCGCTCGACCATCCCGCGCACGTGCTCGCGCACGCTGGACACCGAGCGGTGCCGGAACTGGCCGCCGAACATGAACGGCGTCTGGCAGAACCGGCAGGTGTAGCGGCACCCACGGGTGATCTCGATGGGCCCGTTCCTGCCGACGAACGACGGGTACGCGTCGAGCGGCAGTTGCGGGGCCGCTCTGGTGCGAAGCGCCACGCCGTCGCCGTCCTTGACGGCCAGGCCGGGCACGCTCGTCAGCGGCTCGCCCTGACGCAGCGCGGTGACCAGGGAGATGATCGTGGATTCGCCCTCGCCGATCGCGGCCAGGTCCCAGCCGGCGTCGATGACCTGCTGCGGCTCGGCCGTGGCGTGCACGCCGCCGGCGATGTGCAGGACGCCGGGCCTGTCGCCGTGCGCCCGGACGGTGGCCAGCTCTGCCGCCATGGCCTCGGCGTCGGGCGAGTAGAACGACCACAGCACGAGCACCCGGTCGGCGCCGGTCTCGGCGATGTGGGCGGCGGTCTCCTCCGGCGTGGTGCCGAGCCGCAGCTCGTGTTCCACCCCGGCCGTCTCCAGAGCGGCGAGCAGGGCGTGCACGCCGTACGTCACCGCCTTGCGATAACGCACCACCACGCTCACTGCCGCCGTCACGTCCGGCAGCGTAGCCCAGGCCGGCGGGCGGGCGAAAAGGCAGCGGCGATCACGGTGGGCGTGCGGCTAGACTCGCCGACATGACCTGGCGACATTGATGCTTGACCAGAGGCCGGCCTGAACGACGAGGCCGAGGGCCACCGGGGTGCCGCGCGCACCCGGAAGATCCCTCACCCCTCCGTTCATGGAAGGCCTCATGATCCCATCGTTGCGGCGTGCGCCCGGCCGGTTGGTCGGCACGCTCTACGTCTACGTGTTCCTCGGTGAGTTCATCCTGCTCTACCCGGTCTACACGTTGTTGTTCACCAATGCCGGGCTGACCGTCGCCGAGACGTCGTCGCTGTTCATCATCTGGGCCGTGACCGGCATGGTGCTCGAGGTCCCGTCGGGGGCCTGGGCCGACGCGGTGTCGCGGCGGTTGCTGCTGTGCCTGGGCCCGCTGCTGGCCGGCGCGGGGTTCGCGCTGTGGACGCTGTTCCCTTCGTACTGGGCGTTCGCGCTGGGCTTCGTGCTCTGGGGCGTGGAAGGCGCGCTGGTGTCCGGCGCCTTCGAGGCCTACGCGTACGAGGAGCTAGAACACGCCGGCCAGGCCGACCGCTACGCCACCGTCATCGGACGGACGAACTCGGTCGGACTGGTCGCGGACGCGACCGCCATCGCCCTGGCCACCCCCGTGTTCGCGGCCGGCGGCTACCTGGCCGTGGGCGTGGCCAGCGTCGTGGTGTGCCTGCTGTGCTCGGCGACCGCGCTGACGCTGCGCGAGCACCCCTCGCCCGCCCGCGAACGCGAGGAGGGCTACCTGAACGTGCTCAGGGCCGGGCTGGCGGAGGCCAGGACGAACCGGCCGGTCAGGCACGCCGTGCTGCTGCTCGCCGGTGTCACGGCGGTGTGGGGGGCGCTTGAGGAGTACATCCCGTACCTGGGCTTCGAGGCGGGCGTGCCGGAAGGGGCGATCCCGCTGGTGATCCTGGTGGTCTGGATCGGCGCCACGGCCGGTGGGCTGCTGTCGGGGCCCGGTGGCAGGCTGCCGGTACGCGCGTTCGCCCTGGCCGTGGCGCTGGGCGCGGTCGCCCTGGCCGGTGGGGCGCTCAGCCGGCATCCGGCCGGGTTCCTGCTGATCGCGGCCGCCTTCTGCGTGTTCCAGCTGGCCGGGGTGGTGGCCGACGCCCGGCTGCAGAACAGCATCACCGGGCCGGCCAGGGCGACCGTGACGTCGGTCGCCGGGCTGGGCACCAACCTGATCACCGTGCTGGTTTACCTGGCTTATGGGGGTCTGTCCGGGATGCTGCCGCATGGGGTGACGTTCGCGGTGCTGGCGCTGCCGTACCTGCTGATCGCGGCCTGGCTGGCCAAGCGGTGACCAAGGCGCCGGCGAAGCGGTGACCGGGGCGCCGGCGGAACGGTGACCGGGGCGCCGGCGAGGGAGGCTCGCCGGCGCCCCGCCCGTCAGTCTTCGCGGTAGAGCGACAGGCAGACCAGGTCGTTCTGGAACCCCACGCCTTCCCAGAACCGGTGCGCCTCGGTGTTGTCGCGGCAGGCGAGGTGGCGCACGGTCAGCGCGCCCCGCCCGAACAGCCAGTCGGCCGCCGCCCTGGCCAGCGCCCGGCTCACCCCCCGGCCCCGGTGCTCGGGCACGACGTACAGCTCGTCGATCTCGCCGAGCAGGCCGGGCAACAGCCCGTCGCCGTCGTCGAGCCGCCCGTTCACGAACCCGACGATCTCCTCGTCCGCGACGGCGACCAGGCAGAACGCGTCGCGGTGCCAGGCGGACATGCCGAGCATCCTGGACAGGTTGCGCTGCCCCTCCGCCCCGAGCGGCCCGCCGTCGTCCAGCTCGGCACACATGCGGTTCCACAGGTCGCCGACCTTTTCGCCTTCGCTTTCGCGAACGCGTCTGATCTCGATCTCCACTGCCTTTCCCCTTTTCCTCGACACGCTCCCGGTGAATGGTGGCGCGGGGAAAGGCGGCGCCCTCGTACGTCAACCAGGCATGTCTTCACGATAACGAGTAGGGGGTACTCATGCGCGTTTCCCGGTTCCCGTCCGACAATCGGCGCGACGAATAGGAGCCCGCACATGACGAACCTGCCGATGGAGAACCTGCCCGCGCCGTCCAGCAAGGAGCTGGCGGCGGCCGTGCCGCTGTCGGACTTCCTCGACCAGGCCACCGCGCTCTCCCCCGCCGAGCGGGAGAAAATAGCCACCCAGGCGTTACTCGCGCTCGAACAGAACTACGCCAACCTCCCACTCAAGGCCACCAGGTACGCGATCAACCCACTCCAGCGACTACGGCTCATGATCGCCAGAATGGGCATGAACGGCGCGGCCACCTCGGAATGGCAATTCCACGAGGAAATGATCGACCTGTTCAATTCGCTGCGCGACCTGCACACCCGCTACACGCTGCCGGCCAGGTTCGCCGACGCGGTGGCGTTCCTGCCGTTCCGCGTCAAGCACTTCGTCAAGGACGGCGAACTCTGCTACCTGGTCGCACCCGAGCGGCAGGGCCCGGCGCCCGCGCCCACCGACAGGTTCCGTCCAGGCGTGCAGATCACGCACTGGAACGGCGTGCCCATGGAACGCGCGGTGCAGCGCTTCGCCGCGCGGATGCCGGGGGCGAACCCGGCCGCCAGGCACGCCAGGGCGCTGGACTTCTTCACGATCAGGGTCCTCGCCTTCACCGGCCCGCCGGACGAGGAGGCCGTGCTCATCGACTACATCGACCTGGACGGCGACGCGGCCACCACCAAGGGCCGCTGGCTGGTCCCAGGCGCGCCGGCCGAGCCCGTGCAGACCGAGGTCGCCATCGAACCGGAACGCACGATGGCCATGGACATCGAGGCCAGGCAACTGGCCAGGCTGAAGGCGTCGCTGTTCGCCCCGCACACCATGCAGCAGCAGGCCAGCGGGCAGCAGGTCGTGTCGGCGGCCGGCGACTTCCCGATCGAGAACGAGATGGCCCAGATGTTCGAGGCCCGCGTGGTCAACACGCCCAGCGGGGACTTCGGCTATCTCCGGCTCAGGAGTTTCCACCCGGAGGTGCAGCCGGCGAGCCGGGCCATCGAGTTGTTCGTCAACGAGTTCATCCGGCTGCTCGGGCTCATGCCGGACAGCGGTGTCATCCTCGACATCAGGGGCAACCACGGCGGATACGCCAACGCCGCCGAACTCTGCCTCCAGGCGCTCATCCCGGGCCGCCTGGACTCCGAGCCGATGCAGTTGCTCAGCTCGCCGCTGAACCTGCGGATCTGCCGGGCGAACACCTGGATGAACCCGTGGATCAAGTCGCTGGAACACGCCGTCGAGACCGGCGCGCCGTTCTCCGCGGGCGTCCCGCTCACCGACGTCGCGGACCTGGACAAGGTGCCGCACGCCTACCTCGGCCCGCTGCTCCTCCTCACCGACGCGCGCAGCTACTCCGCGGCCGACATCTTCGCCGCCGGTTTCCAGGACCACGAGATCGGCACCGTGATCGGGGTCGACAAGAGCACCGGCGCGGGCGGGGCCGCCGTCTGGGACTGGAACACGTTCCTGCGCATCCTGCCGTCCGGCCAGAACCCGTACCAGGAGCTGCCCGCGCAGGCGGACCTGACCATCGCCTTCGGCCGGCTGCTGCGGGTGCGCGCGAACGCGGGCGTGGCCATCGAGGACTTCGGCGTCGAGGCCGACGAGGTGCACCCCACCACCCGCGACGACGTGATGCACAACTCCCGCGACCTGCTGGCCCGCGCCGGACGGGCACTCGGCGCGGGCGTGCGGCGCACCTTCGACGTCGAACTCGTCGGCGGCGGGCTGCGCGTCACCGCTGCTCAGGTGGACCGGGCCGACGTGCTCACCGACGGCAGGCCCCGCCTGTCGGCCGACCTGGGCGCCGCCGCCACGATCGAGGTGCCCGGCCTGGACGACGCCAGAACGCTCCGGGTCGAGGGCTTCGCCGGGGGTCGCCTGGTGGCGGTCAGGACGTTCGTCCGCGGCCAGGACGGCACGCTCACCCCCGTTACCCGTTACACACCATGATTTTCCCACCCGAGATGCGATGAGTTTCCGCCCGCCGGGGAGTCTGTTCAGGTGACAACGCGTCATCAGCCAAGGAGTTAGTCACATGCGACGCCCGATCCTGGACAGTCTCCTCCTCTCCAGCACCGATCCCGAGCGGCTGCGTACCTGGTACGTCAGCGCGCTCGACCCGGAGGAGGTCAGCGACGTCAACGGGTACGGGGTGCTCAAGTTCGGCCCGTTCCACCTGCTCATCGACACGCGGGCGGACGTGGCCGACAAGAATCCCGAGCCCGGGCGGGTGATACTCAACTTCGACGTGGCCGACGCCCGCGCCATCGCGGCGCGGATGACCGAGCTGGGTGTGCAGTGGCTGGCCGAGCTGGAAGACCGCGACGGCAGCCTGTTCGCCACCGCGGTCGACCCGGACGGCAACTACGTCCAGATCATCCAGCTCAGCGAAGAGCACCGCGCGGCCATGTGAATCAGGAAGGCGATCATGTTCGGAAACACCAAGGCGTTCAGTGGATTCTCGGTCGGCGATCTGGCCGCGGCCAAGGCGTTCTACGGCGACACGCTCGGCATCAAGGTCTCCGAGGAGAACGGCCTGCTGACCCTGCACATCGCGGGTGACCGGGACATCCTGGTCTACCCGAAGGACGACCACCAGCCGGCCACGTACACGGTGCTCAACTTCCCCGTGCCGGACATCGAGCAGGCGGTGGACGAGCTGACCAGGCGTGGCGTCCGCTTCGAGCGCTACGAGCACCTCAAGACGGACGAGAAGGGCATCTTCCGCGGCGGCGGCCCGCTGATCGCCTGGTTCACCGACCCGGCGGGCAACGTCCTGTCGGTCATCCAGCAGTAGCGGCGCCCGGCATTCCCGCCCTGCCGGCGGCCCGTATGGGCCGCCCGCAGGCGGGGTGCCCGTGCTCAGGCCTTGACACCGGGAGCTGGTCATGTCGCATGATCAGCTATGCACGCCTTACTCCGGGCAGCGGTAGCCGGTGCGGTGGTCGGCCTCGCGGAGTCCGTCGTCGTCGACGAGCTCGGCGGTTCCTGGGGCTGGGGGCTCCCCCTGGTCTTGATGTTCCTCATGCCCTTCCCGGTGAGCCTGCTGCTGTGCCGGTGGGGCCGGTTGCCCCTGGCGGTGCCGATGGGGGTGACCGCGCCCTTCTGCCTGGCCGCGTCCTTGCTGACGTTCGTCGTTTCGATGCCCTCCATCACCGAGTACGGGGGGCGGCTGCAACACCTGGTCTTCATGGCGCTCGGCGCGCTCTCCTTCGCCTTCGCCGCGGCCATGATGATGCGGATCGGGCGCGGCCTGCGCATCGCCACACTCGTCCTGGTCGCAGCCGTTCACGTGGCCGGCGGACTCGGCGGCGGCGCCCTCTCGTTCGTACTGGACACGCGGATGCTGGCTCATGACGGCGTGCCGATCATCCTGCCTGACCTGCCGGATCACCGGCTCGTCCAGGCCCACAGCCAATACCGCAGGGTCGAACTGGTCTACGAGTGGCCGGGCGGCGACTCGAACCTGTCGGTCACGGTCAGGCCGAGCCGCGGCGTGAGTCAGCGCGAGATCTGCGAGGGCGAACTCGCCTGCCGCAAGGCGGCGACCGGCCTCTGGATCAGGGACGAGGGCGACGTCAAGGCGGTGATCACGAAGCGCGGCCGGGCGCTGGTGGAGTTGCGCGGCACCGCCCCGGAGACGGAACTCCTCGCCCTGGTGCCCACGTTGCACGAGGTCGGCATCTGGGAGCTGGCCGGGAACTGACTCACAACGACTCGACGACGAGTCTCGCCGCCGGGGCCTGGACGCGAACCGGCTTCCCCCAGTCCCGGTAGAGCACGTTGATCCGGATGACGTCCGGCTTCACCGCATGCTCGGGGGGGTCGAACGTGATCGCCGCCTGGAACCGTCTGGGCAGGTCGTCCGGTCCCAGCCAGAGCTTCCAGTCGATGCGCCCGCCTCCCGAGCCCTCGATCCCCGGGCCGAAGTAGTAGCCCGCCCCGCGCACGCCGAGCAGCTCCACCCGCACGGACCCGTCGTACCTGGTGGTCCTGACCCCGTCGTACCGGTCGCCGGTGCCGGTGCCGGTCTTCTCGGCATCCGGCGAGATCAGGCGCAGGAATCGCGGGTTCAGCGGGTCGATCAGGTCCTGGGCCCAGAGCGCGCCGCTGCCTTTCGTCTCACGCGAGTGCGCCCACTTCCCGCCCTCGGCCTCCTGGGTGTAGAGGTCGCGGCCGATGATGATCACGCGGTACCACTGTGTGCCGTCGTCCCCGTCACCCCAGGTGAATCGGGTGGTGGTATCGCTGGCGTGGATGCCGGGGCCGGGCGCGAGCCGGTGCTTGCCGTGTTCGGTCGCCCGGTACGCGGGCAGGCTCAGCGCGCCGCGCGTCCGCTGGGAGTAGGACACGCCGGCTTTCGCCGCGAACCGCCTCCCCAGCGCCGTCACCGCCGGCTCCAGCACATCACCGGCCTGCACCTGAACGGCGCTGACGGGCACGTGGGCAGTACCGGCCGGTGCCCGCGTCGTACCCTGTGCGGGAGCCGCCACCCCGATCAGAGGCAGTGCGGCCGACACCGCCAGGCCGCACAGCAGCACACGCGTTCTCCCCATGAGAAGATCTTCGCCACCCAGGGTCCCGGCTGTCCAGATGCCCACGAATCAGCCGGAGGTCGGCAGGTAGACCTCCATCGGCCGGATCCACAGACTCTCGTCCAGCCGCACGCCGCTCTCCCGCTCGATCACCGCGAGACACGTACCGTCGATGCACATCTCGGGATCATCGGCCCAAGTGTCGTAGAGCCGGGTGAAGACGTCCTCGTAGGCGGCCAGCGGCCCCAGGCTCTCCGTCCAGGGAGTGAAGGGGATCCAGCCGGGTTCGGGAAACTCGAGCCGCCCCTCCCTGTCGCCGTAGCGGACGTACAGGGTGGTGTTGCCCTCGATGTCCCCCGCCAGATACCAGTGCCGGAACCCCTCACCGGCCAGCCGATCCGTCACGTCCTTGGCGTCCTGGTACGGATTGTCCGAGCAGGTGATGACGCCGCGACCGGCCTGTCGCAGCCCGAGATCCCCCGGCCTGACCTCACCCGCGGCACGCACCGCGCCGGCCTCGTACCCGAGCCGCCGAATCGCGTCCGCCACGGTCAGCACCCCGCTGTCCGGGACGGTCACCGTGTACGCGATGCTCTCCCACGTCATCTCGTCCACGAGCAGCGCGTAACGCCGGACCAGCGCGCCGAACCCAGGGCGGGCGGAACCACCCGCGTCGCCGTCCACCCGCCCATTCTCACGCACGTGTCACACGGCCTGCGTCTGGCCGAGAAATCGCAGCCGGTGCAGCAACTCCGCGGACAAGCTCCGCGCGCCGAGCCGGGCGGGAGCGAACCGGATCAACCAGGTCGCCAGCTCGGCGAGGCGCTCGTCCGCGTTCCCCCAACTGTTCCAGCTGTCCCAAGGCAGCCAGCCGCCCATGAAGTCGCGCGTCCAGCCGGTGATCGCGTCGGCCAGGTGCCGGTCCGCCACCGCGTGATCCTGCGCTTCCCACACCCGTAGCCACGGGGTGAGCGTCTCGGAGGCTTCCGCGCACACCACGAGAACCTCGCACACCGGCATGGCGGGATTCGGCTGGACGAGGGTGTGTGCCCACCAGGCGTCCAGCAGCTCCCGCGCCGCCGCGAACTGCTCGACCGGCCACTGCCGCCAGTCGGCGCGGACGAACGCGTAACCGATCTGCTCCGGGCCGCAGAAGGGCTCGAGCAGGCCGTCGACCATCGCCCTGGAGAACTCGGGCAGAACGCGCCGGAGTATCGCCGATGGATCGTCCCAGTCGCTGCGCCACGTCCGGTTCAGCAGGTCGAGGCCCAGCTCCACGTCCGGCACCTTCAACCGCGCGAGTTCCGCCGCGCTGCCCCAGTGGCACTCACAGTTGCCCTCGTCGGAACGCGCGGTCATGCCCCGGAAGATGACGGCCACGCGGGTCAGCGCGGCGTCGAGACGAAGTCGGGTGAGGGTCGGGTCGGGCTCCACCATGGACGGCCGCCTTCAATGACTCCGGAAGGCCGTGCCGTCCGAAGACGCAGACGCTACCCGACCAGGCACGCGAGCACCACCACCCACCTCAGCCAGCTTCAGCCTCAGGCTCAGGTGACGTCGGCCTTCTCGTGAGCGATCCACTCGCCCTCCTTGACGATGACGGGCGGGGACGGTTCGGCCGGCCAGATCTGCAGGTAGTGGTGGTCATCGTCGGGCGGCTCCGCGAGCGTGTTCCCGACGTGGTGGCGTAACCGGTACACCCCCGGTCCCGAGGGCAGCGGAGGCAGCCGGCGCACCCCCTCGTCGTCCCAGTCCGTGCCCCACCCGATCAGGAAGACCCTGCCGATCGGCGCCAGGTAGTCGATCTCCACGATCTCCTCGTACCCGTCGAGGTCGGCGCCAGGATCGTGGTCGGCGACGGTCACCTTGATGGGGATGCCGTCGCCGCCCTGATACATGATCGCCAGCTCGGCCATGGCCTTGCCCACCCTGACCAGCGGGACCTCCTGCTCCACGTCGCCCGGGTCGGAACCGTCCCCGTCCAGCAGGTAGACGGCGCCGCAGTCCTCGACGTCCACTTCCACCCGGACGGTCTCCGCATAGGGACTCATGAACGACGAGCGTAGGGCCCACCACCGACATTTCCGGGAACGATGTCGTACCCCGCCGGCACGATCACCCCATGACCCAGATGGACGACCTTCTTCGCCGGGTGCGGCTGAAGGCGATCGAGACCGCGGAACGGTTACCCCCTCCGGCCACGGCGGCGGAGGTGGCGCAGGCCGAGAGCGTCTTGGGTTTCCGCCTTCCGCCGCCGCTCGCCCGGCTCTACCGCGAGGTGGCCAACGGCGGCTTCGGCCCCGATTACCAGTTCCTTCCGCTCTCCGGCGAAGGACGCACCGCGGTCACCGACTACCGCGAGGAACGCCGGACAGCCGAGTCCGACGGGGTCGCGCACTGGCCGGCGGCCGTCCTGCCGATCCTGGACTGGGGATGCGGCATGTACGCCGCGGTGGATTGCCGCAGTACGGAAGGAACCGTCCTGCTCTTCGAGCCGAACGGCGTGGACGACGAATGGCACCACGCCTGGTACGTCGACGCGGAAACCCTGGCCGGCTGGCTGGAGACGTGGCTGTCGGAGACGGGCTGGTACGAGGAGGACACCGACGAAGACGGCGAAATCCGGCCATGGGAGCCGGCCCGCCAACGCCTGTCGGAGTGACCGGGAGCACTACGCCAAAGTTTACACCGGCGGTTCAACGTTACGGTTGAACCTGGTACGACCGCCGCGCAGAAGGGACGACGTCATGGCTGATGAGCCCACCACGATCGCACTCAGTCTGTCCGAACTCCGCGAGGTCGCCGGCTTCGCCGTGGCGTGCGCGCTGCCCGCACTGACGATCTTCGAGCGCGAACGTCCCGACGATCACCGCCCACGAGCCGCGCTCGAAGCCGCCCAGACCTTCGCGGACGGCGCCAAGCGCACCAAGGCTCTGCGCGACAGCGCCTGGGCGGCGATGCGCGCGGCCCAGGAAACACGCGACGCGGGACTCGCCGCAGCCACCGACGCCGCCCGCGCCGCGCTGGCCGCGGCCGGCGCGGGCTACCTCCACCCGTTGGCCAAGGCCACGCAGGTCAAACACATCCTCGGCGCCGCCGCCCACGCCGCACGCGCCTTCGAACTCTGCGCCGAAGACGACCCCGCGGTCGGCGCCGATCACCTCGAACACTCGCGATCCCTCGCCAACCCTGTCGTGGTGGCCGTCCTGCGCCGCTACCCCCTCGCCCCACCCGGCGGCGGCCGCGTCGGAGAACTACTCCGACAACTAGACACGTCACTCCGCTGATCCCACGCACCCTTACGGGGGAAAGCCTTGGGACCCCATTGCCGCATATTGCACGGGGGCCTCGCGCCTCATCATGATGACCCGATGCGGCAACAAGATCTCGCCATGGACACTGCCCGCACCCCAAATGCGCGTATCCACGATGTGATGTGCGTCGGGATCGCCGTCGGAGTGGTGGCCTGGGGCGCGATCGGCGCCTGGACCGCCATCACGGTCGGGAACTACCCGTGGAACCAGTGGATACCTTTCGCCAACGGCGCCAGCAAAGGCGCGTTCCTCGGCCTGTTCGCCGCCCTCATCTCTCTCATCGCCCTGGCCCCGGGATTCCGAAACGGATGGCGCTGGGCGGTGTTCATCGCCGCCTTCATCGGGGGAAGCCTGTGGGGCACGGTGAAAGATCTCCAGGGCGCGCCGGCCCCCGTACTCTACTTCGCGGAGCCCCTCTCGGATGAGCAGTGGTACGGGACGACGATGCTGCTGCACTGGGCCGGCAAGATAGCACTGCCTGCCGTCGTGTGCGCTGCGATTCTTACTCTGCTCGCGGCTCGCCCCTATCGGTCGGGACAGTCGATCGCTGCCGCCGCGGCGCTCTTGTGCGCAGGCGTCGCCCTGCTCCTTCTTCCGGTCATCGCCTCCGCCATCGCACCCGAGGCGCAGGGCAACGGCCAGCACACCAACGAGGGCTTCTTGGCGGGCTTGCGCTGCTGGGCCGTCGGAATACCTGTGCTGTTGACCGGGCTGGTTCGATGGACCTCACTCAAGACCGCCCACCAGCACGGCAACACTCAACTGCCACCACTTGAACCGCCTCGCCCTTGATCCCCTCGATGGCAGAGGCCACCCCACCCCGACAACCGCCGTCAGACGACCGACAGTCGATGCGGGTCGCTGTAGTCGACCTGCTTTTCCTCCATGAGCGACTCGAAGGCTTCAAGACCGGCGCTCATGATGAGGTCTCGTTCCGCCGGGGTGATCGGCAGGAGCCAGAGAATGCGCGCGTGACCGCCTCCCATGCGCAGACCTCGAGACCGGCCGATCGGAACGACATGGCCATGATCGAGACAGATGAGGAGGGCCAGCATGGTAGTAGGCGTTCATGGTCATCGATTCGAGATGCTGCCGACCATCGGACGGCGAAGCGCCTCGCCCCCAGGGCATGGCGCCCCTCGTGAGACACGCCTAGCAATTTGGACACGTAATGAGCGGACGCATGTGGCCGCACCCGCGAAACAAACTTCTCCGCGTCATGATCCACGCTCAGAGTGCTCACAATGGGCTCACATCGGCCTGAAACAAACGAGGCCCTTCATCCGGCTTGCGGATGAAGGGCCTCTGATCTGCGGAGGATCGGGGATTTGAACCCCGGCTGGTGTTGCCACCAAACCGCATTAGCAGCTCGGGGCTTGGCCGTTCAGGTTCGTCCTACCTAGGCCAGCACGGTTTAGTGGTCCATATAGAACGCGCTGGTACGGCGGTGAACTGCAACCCGAACTGCAACCCGTGCACGAGCATGGCTAATCCTTGATCACTGCATCACCATCGTCGTTGTCTTACGGGCTCTGCCGAAGATACGAGCAGCTCAGCTGCCTCACTCGCACGCTTACTCGATCCACCAAACAGGCCGAACTGTAGCGGCGGCCAATCTTGCCCCTGTGTCTCGATGAGCGTGCGAAGCTTCTGCTCCATTGAAGGGTTCGAATAGCGGTCCCTCCAGGTGAACGCTCCGAGGTAAGGACCATGTAGACGCTGGCCCGCGGCCTTGCCTTGGATGTACGCATCAGCGGCCACGAGGCCAATCAATATCTCGAATTGATCGAACGTATCTGTATATTCAGCATCATCCACCATGAGATCGGAAAAGTGATCCCTCAAACAGTCATGAAGGTAGTCCGAAACCGGTGTATGCCTCTTAGGGATCCGACCTTTGAGGAGCTTCTCGATATCCGAATCAGGCATCACCTTCCCGCCAACCTGCATGGCAAGAACATTTGCCGTCGTTTCGTTATTCTCGAAGACGAGCCACGGGTGCACCCAATCGACCAGCGGCCTTACGCCATCTATGGCTCGGCAGACGGGATCCGACGTAACAGCTCGAAACGACCCGAAATTCTCCCGATGCAAGGCAGCGATTCCGGCCGCATACATAAGAATTAGAGCCGGTAGGCGCGACAAATTGATCAGGGCCGTCTTGCCTGATGTACGCTTGTCAGCGTTCGCAACCTCACGAAGTGTCCGCGTCCAGATAACTTCATGCTCCGCCCGTCCCCAAGTGCAACCAGGGACCAGCAGTTGCACAACAGGCTCTACAGCAGCAGCATAGGCTTGAGCCTGGTCAACTAGATACTTAATTCCATTGACATCATTAGTCAGCCGAGGCGACTCCACTGGAAATATTGCTTCATCCTGCAACTGCTTTCGTACGGAATTGCTCGCATCCGCGATCAGTTGCTCCGTCTCAATTTGTCGGCCGTTGTCGAGCAGTGTTTCCTTTAAGCGCGCCACCGCGCTTACCGCCCCTGCAGGGAGAACTGTATGGGCGCTTATAGGTGTTCCGAGAATCTTTAGCACAGCGGCGACAAGCCGGGCGGTGCCTCGCTCCCAGGAGCTGCCAAATAGGTCTACACGTTGCAATGAACCAAGGGTTCGACCGGCACCCAAATCAAATTCCGGAGGAGCGCAGTCAGCGAACCGTACTGGTATGAGCCAGGCTGCGCCAGGTGGACGGAGGCGTACTTGGTCGACGGCTAGGAGAAGCTCTTCATTCTGATAAGACGTCTGCCGGGCCTGCGTATGCTCCGAGAAGCACGCGATGAAGGCCAGACTGCCGGACGTGATGGCATTGCGGATCTCGATCTTCCAGTCCTGGCCTGGCCAGAGGTCATCGATGTCCCGCCAAACCCTGATCCCTGCTGATTCCAGGATGTCCTGGAGGCGGTCGACACGGTCTTTGTCTTCCCGGACATAGGAGATGAACGCGTGACCGGGCAGCGTTTCCGGGGACAGATCGCTCACTTACAGCAGTGTAGTAGAAGATCCCCCGTGGCGAGCTGCCGATGGCGAAGAGAGCCTCACCTACACGCCATCTGGCCTTCTGGGCCCCGTACACCGCAACCACCTACACGGGACGCTATCCGAATTCATAAAGCTTGGCGCCTGTGGCCGCATGGATTGCCTATAGGGAGCGTGACCACTGTCGGCTCCACGCATATCACCCAGAGGCACCCGCGTTTTCATCACTAGCGATCTCTGCAAGAATGTTGCATGATGAGAAGACCTACAACACAAGAGATAGGAGCGAATAATGGCTAGCATTTCGTCCGATGAGCCCGCCGGATACGCCTTGCGAGTCGCGGACGACTCCTATACGTGGTATCGAGGCGCAGCCATCAAGGCCAGGCGCCACTACCGGTTATCCGAAATCCTGCAACTGCTCATCTCCGCAGCCATTCCAGTCTCCGCCGTCATGAACCCTAACGACGCGAAGGCTCCGGCTATATTGGGTGCCATACTGGTGGTATTGACAGGACTGAAGTCCATCTTCCACTGGCAGGACGACTACCTACGGTTTAGTGCTGCACGTGAGGCAGTGGAGGCGGAACGTCGCCTATATCTCACAGGCGCCGAACCATATGCTGATCTTTCTACGAAAGACCAAACACTCGCCGCCGCTGTTACCCGAATCGAACGACAAGAGATGGAGGTTTGGACAAAAATTGCCGCTAAGCAGCCGGAATCAAAGGATCGAAACGAATAGAAGCCGAGAGCCACTTATCAGGCGCAAGCCTAAGCGAGCAGACATGGCCATCATCTGACAGCATGCTTGGTAGCGCGGCTAGGTCACACAAAGCGAGATCATTTAGCGAATCAGTGCGGTTAGATCGACCTCCAGACCTGCTGCTCGTAGTTCGCCGGCCAGTTTGTTACGCCAGACCCCTTGGCTGTCGAGTGCGACATAGAGAACGCCCTGAATATCGCTTGGCAACTCAACTCCCTCTTCATAGAGGATTACTACACGCTCACGGCCGAGTTTCGCAAGGAAGAAGCCAAGTTCGAATACTACGTTCTGGCGAGCGCGTCGTTGCTGAGGCCCTCCAACTGCGCCGCCTTCATCATCGCCTGTAAGAAGAACGACTGCACTACCAACTTGCCCTGCATGATCCTCGAATTTCTCGATGATGGTTCGGCCGCGGTCCGCGTGCTCGTGCAGGATGATGGGTTCGCGCGCCAGCAGCCTTGAGAGGAATCTCGCGACAGCGATCTTAGCTTCGCCATCGTGGCCATGCACGATGAAAACTTCAGTGCCGGAGGGTGTCTTCGCAGCGGGGACCGCCTGGGCCGTTTCTGGGTGATAACGGAAGAGCGGCAAACGCTCCTGCAACGACCGCAGCCGACGCAGTTTTCCCTCTATATCGTCATGCAGGTGCTTCCACCGAACAGGCAAAGGATCCGGCGCACCACCGAAGACGGCGAAACCAGGCTCGCGAGCATATTCGTCGGCCGGATCAGTTATATCGAAAGACCGACGTAGCAACGCTTTGTTGTACTCCGTCCAGGTGTAGTACTCCTGCCGACGCTCCTTGAGCGCGTCCTCATCGCCGGTGGCCCCATCAATAAGTTCCTGACCACAAGTGAGACGCTCGCTGATCTCTTCGCGAAGTTGGTCGGCGGGGACCATGAGCAGTGGAGGCCCGGCGGGGGTCTGAGGAGTCTTCCGTTGCGTTCGGTTGGCCACGGTCGGATTCTGCCATAGTCAACTGCCCAACCCACTGCTTGTTGTGAGGCGTCAAGCGACTCTCAGCCGAAGTGACGCCCTAGAGAGCCGTGCCCCTGTGAACATCCATGGTTAGTTAGATCGCGGGCGTCAGCGATCAGTGCCCATCCCGACTGCGGGAGCAGTTCGATCACGACCGACTTCTGTGGGGCTCGGTTGGAGGTGGGCCGTAACCACACTGCTCCGTTGAGCCGTGCTGAGGAACGAAGCACGGATCGTCGATCGCCCCCGGCCACGTACGACGTCCAGCCATCAGTGGCGATCGTAAGGGCTACATCTGTGCGGCGGCGTGGCAACCCCGGCCGGTGCGTTCGGTTCGTACGGCGGGGTCGGCGTGCGGTGGCCGGCCCGGTGTCCCGCCGCCGTCCGGGACCGGCCCCCGGGCCGCACGCCCGGACGGCGGGCGGGCGGAGGGCCGGGGGTTCGGCGGCGCGCCGCGCCGCCGCTTGATCCCTATAGGAACAATTCGGCAAGGCAATCGGCGCGCGGGGTGGTAGAACGCTCGGTGTGGAGGATCGACGAGATCGGCTCAGGGCTCTGGGTGAGTTGCTGCGGCGGCTGCGCAGGGAAGCGGGGCTGACTGGGAAAGACCTGGCGCTGCGTGCTCAGGTGGCTCAGCCGACGATCTCCCGTATTGAGACTGGGCAGCTTCTCCCCACTCCTGAGACGGTTGAGCGGTTGGTTGAGGCTCTGGCGCTGGATGCGGCCGGCCGTGCCGAACTGGAAGCTTTGCTCGCTCGGCTCCGCGATGAGGTGTCTCGGCTTCGTGGTGGGCTGGCTGGGCGGGAGGCGGCCGATGCGGCTCGGGTTCGGGCGGCTCGGCGGGTGGTGTCGTTTCAGTCGGCCATGATTCCGGCACTGTTGCAGACGGGCGAGTATGCGCGGTTGGCGCTCGGGATCGGGCGGGATGTGGATGAGGACGATGCGGCCAAGGCGGCGGCTGTCCGCGTGGAGGCGCAGGCCGTGTTGTTCGACTCCGGCCGGGAGTTCTCGTTCGTGTTGACCGAGGGGGCTGTTCGTACGTGGCCGGGGTCGCCGGCGTTGATGATGGCTCAGCTTGATCGGCTGGCTCAGGTGTCCACGTTGCCGCACGTCGGGCTTGGGGTGGTGCCGTGGGCGGTGGAGGCTCCGGGGTTTCCGTTGCATGGGTTCACGATCTATGACGGGGCCGTGAGCGTGGTCGAGAGTCTGACCGGCGATCTCACGATGACTCGGTCTGAAGAGATCGGAGCGCATGGGGAGACCTTCGAGGCATTCGCGGCGGCGGCGGTGTACGGCGACGCGTTACGGGATCTGCTGGGGCAGATCGGCCGGGACATGCAGGAGCTGACGGCTCGACTGGCATGAGTGACGTATTTATGCGTCGAATACCTTGAGGCTCGTAACGCATCGCTCATAGGCTGATGGCATGGCCGTATAGTCCCCTAGACACCCGGAGCGTGCCATGACGCCGTGGCGCATTTCCCGTCACTTCCTCGGTTCCACCGCCTCCATCACCGAAGCTCGCCGATTCGTCACCGCCTTCCTGAGGGATTGGCCGGTCGTCCAGACGGCCGAACTGATCGTCAGCGAGCTGGCCACCAACGCCGTACGGCACTCGGCGAGCGGGCGGTTCGGGGGCCGCTTCCTCGTCACGATTCATGCCGACCGTGGGCACCTGTGGCTCGGGGTCCTCGATGAAGGCGGAGCGGATCAGCCGCGGCTCTGCGCCTCGCGCGTCGGCCTGGAAGGTGGTCGCGGCCTCCTCATCGTTTCCGCCCTGGCAACGGACTGGGGGATCTGGGGCGATCACCATGGACGTACTGTGTGGGCCACTCTCGGGACGGCGTGCGGGAGTCGGTCATGAGGACGAAGTCCTGCCTGGCTCCTCACGTTCCTCCACAGCAGCCCGAGTGTGAAGAACTGCAGTGGATTCCGCCACGTGCTGACGAGCGGCGGCGGGTGGTCGATTGGACCTGCGACTGCCGGCGCCTCGTCTATGAGCTGTGCGAGTCGGGCGGGCAAGCCTTCATCCATCGCACGATGCGGCATGCGGACGTGACCATTGAGCGGCAGACCCACCGGATGCGCCCCAAGGAGGCGCGTGCCGTGTGGGCTGCGCTGTTGGCCGGGCAAATGCGGTGAGTCCGCGAGGCGTTCCCCGTCGACGTTCAGCGATTCGGGCAGTGCATCCAAAAACCGGCGAACCGCTCGAATGCGTACCGTCAAGGGGGATAGACGACAAACTGTCTAGGGGTCTAGACTCGTCGGCGATGATCCTAGGGGGACCATTGCCACCGAACGACGTCGAGCGGATCGCCGCGATAGAGGATCCGTTCCAGCTCCTACGAGTCGCGACCGAACGCCTCAACGCCGCACAGCAGGAGGTTACCGAGCTTTCCCGCCTTCGACGGCGGGTGATCCAGGACCTGCATGCGCAAGGCATGTCGTATGCCCAGATCGCCAAGGAAGCCGGGCTCACCCGCGGGCGCATTCACCAGATCCGCCACACCGGGCCGGCGCCTGAGGGCGCGTTCTTCGGCAAGGGCACGATCACCCTGGCCACTCCCCTCAAGCGCGAGGCTCACCAGGCGCGGCCCGTGGTCGCCATGGAGGACGTGACGGCGGCCAAGCGTCTGGAGGACCTGGTGCGCGGGTTCGACCTGTCGATGGAGCTGGAGCATGTCCCCCTGGGCGGTGAGATCAATCTGAACCGGCCCAACCTGGTGGTGATCTGCGGGCCGAAGCTCTCCCCGGTGATGGGTGAGCTGTACGAGCGTGATCCCGTCCTGGAGTGGGTCAAGCAGGACGTGTGGACGCTGCGTGACGGCCGTACGGGCGAGTCGTACCGGTCCGGTTCCGATGACGATCCCCCTCACCCTGTCGATTACGCCTATTTCGGGCGGCTGCCCCGGCCGGACGGCAATGGCAACGTGCTGGTGTTCACCGGCATTCACCCGCAAGGCACGCTCGGCGTGGTGCAGCTCCTGCAGACCGAGGTGGCCGCGCTGTGGGGGCAGGTGGCCGACAAGCCGTTCTCGACCGTGGTTAGTGTCGAGTACGACGTCGATACCGGGGAACCCGTGAAGGCAGAGCTGGCCAGTCCGCTCTACCGACACGAGGAGGCGTAGCGGGTGCTCGTCACTCTCGCCACGGAAGCCGCGCCCGGCCGTCCCAACGAAGACTTCGCCGGCGGCACACCGGATGCGGTCGTGCTGCTCGACGGCGCGGGCACTCCCCCGGGCTCGGACTCCGGCTGCTCCCATGGCGTCGCCTGGTACGCGCGCACGCTGGGCTCCGGGCTGCTCGCCGCGATGGTCCAGCGCTCGGACCCGCTGGCCGAGCTGCTTGCGGACGAGATCAAGGCCGTGGCGGGGCTCCATGACGACACCTGCGACCTGGCCCATCCCGGCTCGCCCTCGGCCACTGTGGTCATGCTGCGACATGCCGGCGACGTGCTCGACTGGCTCGTCCTGGCCGACTCCAGTCTCGTTCTCGACGTGACGGGGACGGCTGATCCGATGGTGGTCACCGACGACCGGGAAGGGCAGGTCGGAGCGCGCTATCGGAAGGCCATGGATGCTCTCGACTCCGGCAGTCCTGAGCACGTCACCGCGCATCGGGAGTACGTGGAAGCGATGCGCGCACACCGTAACCGGGACGACGGCTTCTGGGTTGCCGCGACCGATCCTCGCGCGGCCGACCAGGCGCTGACCGGTACCGTCCCGGCCGAGAGCGTACGAAGTGCGCTGCTGCTGAGCGACGGCGCCTCGCGCCTCGTCGACCGCTTCCACGTGGCGAACTGGCGGGAAGTCCTGGCCATCGTCGGCCAGGAAGGCCCCGGCGAGCTCATCTCTCTGGTCCGAACGGCTGAGCGCTCCGACCTGGCCGGTTCCCGCTGGCCTCGGGGCAAGACCTTCGACGATGCGACCGTGATCTCGGTAACTCTCCCCTGAGCTGAGCAGCGCGACCTATAGCGAGTCGGCATTCCTGACACCGTTGGCGTTTACCCCCCTAGACACACCGGGGAAGTCGTTCCTATCGTCGTTTGCATAGCCCCCTAGACAGTCTCCAGCGACAGACTGTCGCAACTGTCTAGGGGGATCGACAGGAGGTAACTGACGATGGCTCTACAGGGACCGATCCCGGTCACGTTCAGCATGGTCTTCCCCCACGGCTGCTACGTCGTGGGCGACGTCGAGCCGGTCAAGGACTTCGACGCCTCGACCAATGGCCGGTTCGTCCAGGCGCGCGACAAGACCACCGGTGAGCCGGTGTGGCAGGTCGCCGTCATGGACGCCGACCCGACACTCAAGCCGGCCCAGAAGACGGTGGCGGTAAAGATCCTCGCCGCTGCCAAGCCGACTCCCCCGGCCGCCACGCCGGGCATGCCGTTCACGCCGGTCGAGTTCGAGCACCTGACGGTGACCCCGTACGTCAACCCGGCCGGACGGCTGGCGTACTCGATCCGGGTTCGCGAGATGCGGGCGCCAGGTCGTCCGGGCAGGTCGGCCGCGAGCGCGACGGACGCGGCATGAGGGCGCGCAGGCAGGCTCGGCCGACGAGCGTGATCACGGTGAACACCGGCACTGGCGCCGTGGCGCAGAACCACGCGTACCCGCTGCGCACGCCGGTGCTGGCGATGCGGTTCGGCTCAGTTCAGGTGCAGCTCGCCACGGCCCGATCCGACCGGGTCACCGCGGCCGAGGTGGAGTTCGCGCGGGAGCTGGCCAAGGAAGCGCTCGCCTTCGCCCAGGGCGTCGAGCGGATGTTCCGCGGCCGGCCTCACAAGAAGGGGGCGGCGGCATGAGCGACCAGCCGTACACGCACGTGACCTTGTCGCTGGAACCGGACAAGAGACCGCGCGTCAACGTCTCGTTCCACACCCACAAGATCCACCTGTACAACCTGCTGATCGGCGATCGGCCGGCCCTCGACCTGACCACGTCGGAAGCCTCTGTCTCGATCTCGACCAGCGGCGCCGGACCGGTCACCGAGCAAGACCTCACGCTGGCGCACCAGCTCTTCAACGCCGCAGCACGCTACCTCGCCGACTGCCAGCGCCTGCACTCCGCCCAGTCGGCCCCCAGCGCGACCGCCACCGACACGGCGGCCTGATCAAGCAAGGCGGGGCCGCCGGAAGCGGCCACTTCCGACGGCCCCCGATCTTCTCCCCTGACTGCTCATCAAGAGAGGCACCAGCCTATGTTCAAGCGGCTTCCCGGTGACGAGGCAAGCAAGATCGTCACCACCACTCCGGACACGGCCGTCGTCTTCAAACCGGCCGTGCTCAAGACCCCCGCCATCTTCACCCTCATCATCTTCGCCTGCCGGTTCCTGGCCGGCTTCGTCCGAACGACCTGGCGTCATCCCGTCGCCACCGCCGTAGCCGCTCTTCCGGCCGCGCTCACCTGGCTGTACGGCTGGCGCGTCGCGCTGCTGCTCACCACGCCCACGCTGGCGGGCCTGCTCGCCTGGGCCATGACCGATCGGGCCTCGTTCGCCCGGTTCATCGGGTGGCGGTTGCTGGCCTGGTGGCGGCTCATCTTCATCTACCGCCGGCACTGGCAGCCAGTCATGCTCATCTCCGGACTCGGCCGGCACCTGCGCGGCCGGGACTACCTGCCACGCCTGGTCAAGGTCACCTGCAACCCGTGGGCGGACCTGGTCACCGTCCGGATGCTCGACGGCCAGGCCGTCAAGGACTGGACCGACCGCTGCGACCAGCTCGCCCACGCCTTCGGCGCGCTCTCGTGCCGCATCTCGATCGTCCGGGCCGGTCGGCTCCTGCTCACCTTCCCTCGGCGCGATCCGCTGGCCGAACCGATCCCGGCCCTGCCCGTCCCGACCACACCCACCGTGGATGCGGTGGAGATCGGCAAGCGCGAGGACGGCTCGCCCTGGCGGTTGAAGATCCTCGGCACGCACGTCCTGGTGGCCGGCGCGACCGGCGCGGGCAAGGGCTCGATCATCTGGTCGGTGATCCGTGCGCTGCTGGTCCCCGTACGGGCAGGGCTGGTCGAGATTTGGGCGCTGGACCCCAAGCGCATGGAGCTGTCGTTCGGACGGATGCTGTTCGGCGACCGTTACGCGGCCACCCCCGAGGACTGCGCCGACCTGCTGGAACGGGCCGTCCAGGTCATGCAGGAACGGGCCGAACGCTTCGTCGGCCTGCGCCGCTCGCACACACCCACCACCGACGATCCGTTCATCCTGGTCATCGTCGACGAGGTCGCGTTCCTGACCGCCTACCAGTCCGACCGGGACCTGCGACGCCGCATCTCCGCTGCCCTGGCCACCCTCACCACGCAAGGCCGCGCGGTCGGCGTCGGCGTCCTGGCCGCGCTCCAGGACCCACGCAAGGAGGTGATGAACATCCGCAACCTGTTCCCCGACAAGATCGCGCTGCGCCTGGACGAGTCCGAACAGGTGGACATGGTGCTCGGCGACGGCGCGCGCGACCGTGGCGCCCTGGCCGACCACATCTCACCCATCCCCGAACTCGGCGCGGGCGTCGGCTACGTCCGGCTGGAGACCTCACCCGACCCTATCCGGGTCCGCGCGACCTACGTCTCCGACGACGACATCCACGACATGGTCACCACCTTCGCCGGCGGACAGAGCCTGCTCACCCTCGCCCACTTCCTGGACGGGCTCCGCTGCTCGGCCTGCCAGACACCCGACATGCTCTGGCTCGACCCGGTCCGCTCCACCCTCGAATGCCGCGAATGCGGTGAATCCGCGCTCGTCGTCCCCGAGAGCAAGGAGGTGGCATGACCACGAACCATCGTTCACTTCCGAGGGCGCAGCGCATGGCTCAGCCCCTCGCGCGGGCCGTCGTGGAAGAGGTCGCCAAGCAGCACGGCGTGTGCATCCGTCCCGTGGCACTGCAACGGCTCGACCTCCACACCGGACAGGCCGAGATCGTGGACGTGCCCTGCGGCGCCACCCTCGAAGCCGTCTGTCCGCCGTGCGCGACCCGTAACCGGCACCTGCGCGTGGCTCAATGCCGGGAAGGCTGGCACCTCGACCACGAACCCGTCATCAGCCCGGACCAGGCCGACGACGAACAGCGTTGGCTGATCGAGTTCCGCGCCGACATGCAGGCCAAACGCGATCAGGCAGGCCAGGACACCGCCGAACTGGACGAGATCATCGCCGGACTCGACGCCGAGATCCGCGCGGTGGGCCTGCGCGGAACCGTCCTCGGCCGGGCCTCGACCAAGCGGGCTCGCTCGACCAGGCGTCGCCAGGACGCTCCCAACCTCCCCAAGCGCCGGATGACCGCAACCACCCTGGGACGAACCTTCACTAGCTCGGATGGCAAGGTCTACCGGCCCTCGCTGTTCGTCACCCTGACCCTGCCGTCCTACGGCAAGATTCGGGACGGCGTACCCGTCGACCCGAACACCTACGACTACCGACGGGCCGCACGGGACGCGCTGCACTTCGCCAAGCTGGTCGACCGGTTTGTCCAGAACCTGCGCCGGGTGGCCGGCTACGACGTCCAATACTTCGCGGCCGTCGAACCTCAGAAGCGCCTCGCCCCGCACTTGCACATGGCCATCCGCGGCACGCTCCCCCGTAAAGAGATCAAGCAGATAGCGGCGGCCACCTACCACCAGGTGTGGTGGCCTCCGGCCGACCGGGTCGTCTTCGACGGCGACCACCTCCCGGTCTGGGAGAACGGCGCCGGCTACCTCGACCCCGCCACCGGCGAAGTGCTACCCACCTGGGACCAGGCGCTGGACGCCACCGACGAACCCTTGCACGTGCTCCGCTTCGGCGACCAGATCGACGTACAGGGCGTGCTCGCCGGCACCCCGGACGCCGACCAGTGCATCCGCTACCTGTCCAAGTACCTCACCAAGTCCCTCAGCGCCAGCCTCGACAACCAGGCCCAACAAGAGCACGCGACCCGACTCACGGAGGCCCTGCGGTACGAGCCATGCTCGCCCAAGTGCCCGAACTGGCTGCGCTACGGCGTCCAGCCCAAGAACGCCAAGTCGGGCATGACCCCCGGCCGGTGCCGCAGCAAGGCCCATCGTCCCGACCACCTCGGGCATGGCGGGCGCCGAGTCCTGGTCTCCCGTAAGTGGTCGAACAAGACCCTGGCCGAGCACAAGCAGGATCGCCGCACCTGGGTCCTGGAAGCCCTCGGCCAGGCCGACCAGCCCACCGATCCCCACCGCTACGTCTGGAAGCCCGTCCCGGCCGGAGACGCCAACCTGCCCCCGCTCGCCGTCCGGCTCCTCCGGTCCGTGGCCGAACGCCAACGCTGGCGCGCTCACTTGGCTCAACTACAAGGCCAAGATCTTTCGGCAACTGGAGAGGCGGCCTGACATGGACAAGCTGTTCTACCGTCCGAAGGACGCGGCGACCGTCCTCGGCATCAGCCGAACGGCCGTCTTCCGTCTGATCAAGTCCGGCGAACTGCGCTCGATCAAACACAACGGCTATCGCCTGATTCCCGTGGCTGCACTTCTCGACTACGCCCATGCCCTTGAGGCCCGCGCGTCGGCGGAGGTGGCTTGATGGGCACCAGGAAGCCGAATGGCCGCTCATCCATATACCTCGGCAAGGACGGCCAATGGCATGGCTGGGTGACGATCGGGATCAAGCCGGACGGGTCCCCCGACAGGCGCCACCGCAAGGGCAAGACGGAGGCGGAGGTAACCCGCAAAGTCCGAGAGTTGGAGGGTCAGCGGGAGACGGGGCATGTCAGCAAGCCCGGCCGGCCTCCAACCGTCGCCGAGTGGATGCATGAGTACCTGTACGTGATCTGTGAGCGCCTGGTCCTCTCCGAGAAGATGGCACCGCGCACGCTGGCCGACTATCGATCCAAGTCGCAAAACTGGATCGTGCCGCTCCTCGGCAAGCATCGCCTCGACCGGCTCACCCCCGAGCACCTCGACACCGCATACACCGCGATGCTCGAAGAGGGTCTGTCCACAGGCTCGGTCCTCAAGGTCCACCGCATCCTGTCCCGCGCCCTCAAGATCGCAGTACGGCGGGGCCGCATCACGCGCAATGTCGCCACCCTGGTCGACGCTCCGGCCCCTAACGCAACAGAGATCGAGCCCCTGACGGGAGAGGAAGCGCGACGCATCCTCGACGTCGCCAAGACCAGGAGAAACGGGACTCGCTGGTCGGTTGCCCTCGCACTCGGCATCCGCCAAGGCGAAGCGCTCGGGCTCCGCTGGTCGTACATCGACCTGTCCACGGGCGAGATCCGGGCGTGGTTCCAGATCCAGCGGGCCGAGTGGAAGCACGGATGCACCGATCCGCATGCCTGCGGAGAGGCGTGGCATCGTAAGGCGTGCCGGAAGAACTGCAAGGAGCACCGGCACGAACGCCACTGTAAGCCGGACTGCAAGAAGCGTGCCCATCTCTGCTGTAGGCGGCCCTGCCCCAAGGACTGCACCAGCCATGCGGACAGGTGTCCCAAGAGGACGGGCGGCGGACTCGTCTTCCGCCAACGCAAGGGCAAGAGCAAGCTCACTCTCCAATGCCCGCCGGAACTGCTCACCCTGCTCAAGGCACACAAGAAGGTCCAGGCCGCGGAGAAGTTCAGGGCCGGCGCCCGATGGACAGATCACGACCTCGTCTTCACCACTCAGCTCGGCGGCCCCATCGAACGCACCGAGGACTGGAAGCAGTGGAAGTCCATCCTCAAGCAGGCAGGCGTACGGGATGCCCGCGTCCACGATGCCCGCCACACCGCCGCGACGCTACTCATCGAGCAAGGCGTCCACATCCGGGTCGTACAGGAGATCCTCGGCCACACCCGCGTAACCACGACCGAGCGCTACACCCACGTGGCGACTCTCCAGATGAAGGACGCCAGCGAGCGCATGGGCCAGGCCCTCTGGGGCTGACTGCAACCCAAACTGCAACCCTGAGGCCCTCTAAGATCAAAAAGGCCCTCTCCCCGAAATCGGGAGAGGGCCTCTGATCTGCGGAGGATCGGGGATTTGAACCCCGGATGGTGTTGCCACCAAACCGCATTAGCAGTGCGGCGCCATAGACCTGACTAGGCGAATCCTCCTGGTAGCCACTGCGGCTCAGGACAGCGTACCGGCGATCTGCCGAGGCGGCAAAGCGAATACCTCGCCGCGTCGTCATCAACGGCTGTCAACAGTCATCCACGGTTGCGTCCACGGAGGTGGTGTACGAGTTTCACCTGGTCACAGGCGTGCCGCCGGGAAATGAGGACGGTCATCGCGTGATCCTTTGAATGCGACACTTCAAGATCAAAGGAGACACGTGATGACCG
>NZ_JABCPZ010000113.1 GCF_013283785.1 Nonomuraea antri | reverse complement strand
GGGTACGGCAGCTCGCGCTGGGGGTGGGCGCGGCGACCGTGACATTCGGCCTGGGCCACCTCCTGGGAGTATCCATCTCCTGATTGACTCAGGTTTCCGCTTCCCGACTCTCGGGTTTCCACCTTCTGGCCTCGGGTGGCCAGGCCGTCTCCTGGCCGTGAGAGGACGGTCTACCTGGCTGTGGCCCCCCGGACGTAGCCCTCCCCGGCTGTGGGGCTCCCGGCCGTGGGGGTTACGGCCGTGGGGGTTCCGGCCGTGGGGCTCTCTGCCATGGGGTGGCCGATAATCCCGGTGGCCGGCCTTCCGGTTGGGTCGGGTGGTTTCCTGTCCCCCACGAGAGGTCAGGAAAGCGGCCGTTCCCAGGGGCGGGGTCAGGTCAGGGGCGGGTGGCGGTGGCCAGGTTGATGCCGAGTGCGACCAGTGCCGTGCCCGTCAGCCCGTCCACCGCGCGCCGTACCGCCGGACGGGTGAACGCCCGCCGCAGGGCGCTGACCACGTTCGCCACCAGCAGGAACCACACGACCGTGCCCGCCAGCGCGATCACCGACAACACCAGCGTGTCGGACGGCGCCGCCTGGGCGCTGAGGAACTGGGGCACGAGCGCCACAAAGAACAGCGCGGCCTTGGGGTTGAGCACGTTCGTCAGGAAGCCTTCGCCGAAGGCCGCCCACGGGCTCTTCTTTCCCGGGTCGGGCAGGTCGAGCTCCACCGGGCCGCCCTTGCGGAACGCGGCACGCAGCGCGCGGGCGCCCAGGTACAGCAGGTACGCCGCGCCCACCACCTTGACCACGGTGAAGGCCGCGGCCGAGGCCGCCAGCAGTGCCGCCACGCCGGTGGCCGCCGCCATCACCCACACGAACACGCCCGCCGACACCCCGGCCGCCGTCGCCATGCCGTGCAGGCGGCCGGAGACCGCCGAGCGGCGGACCACGACGGCGAAGTCCGGCCCGGGAGACATCGCGCCGAGCATCACCACTCCACCGAAAGCTGCGATCTGCGTGATCGAGGTCATGCCGTCCACCTTACGAGGACGCGTCCGTCGGGGACGAAGGCGGAGATCTCCCACGTCCAGGCCGGTACGGTGACGACGGCGGCGGGCTGGTCAAGGGTGACGGGCGTGTCGAGCAGGGCGGAACGCGGGGTGAGCGGCAGGCCGCCGTCCGGGATGACGACGCTTTCCAGTGGCGTGCGCAGGCTGGGTCCGTCGGGTACGTCCAGGTCGCTGGGCACCCAGGCGGGCTCACCTGCGGCGAACGCCAGCACCAGCGCGCCGCCGGGCGCCGAACACGAGTGGCGTAGCGCGCCGGCCGGGATCCAGGCGTGGTGCCCTGGGCGGTAGCTGATACCGGAGATGTGCAGTTCGCCCTCAAGCAGGACGAACTCCTCCCCCGCCAGGCAGTGCCCACGCTCCGGACGCGACCAGCCGACCGGATACCGCACCAGCGACGCGAACCCACCGAACGACGCGCCCCCATCGGACGACACCGTCTCTCCAGAGGACCCGGCCCCCTCGGACGACGCCATCCCACCGGACGACGCCATCCCATCGGACAGCGCCGTCCCCGCCGGTGAACTGGGCCCGCCGGCCGAGCCGGTCTCGGGCAGTGGGGTCAGGTGGACCGGGCGGTTCGAGCCGGGCATCAGGTGGTCGCGGCCGGGCAGCCCCGCGTCGAGCAGATCGATCAGCACACTGCCATCATGCCCACCGACCACCCCCCGCTAATGCCCGCGACGACGCCGCTTCTTGATGAAGGCCCTGATCGTCAGCAGCAGCGCGATCCCGACGAGCTGCCCGGCCAGCACGATCCGGTTGACGTCGATGGCCGGCTCCCAGCGCACGTCGCCGTTCTTGATCACGTACACGCCCGCAGGATGCGCGCCGAAGCCGAAGCCTCCGCCGCCGCCCTGCTCGCCTTCCTTGCCCTGGCCGCTGCCGCCGCCCCCGCCCTGGGCGATCTTGGCGACCGGGATGACGACCACGTCCCCGTGGTGGATGGGCTCGCCGAAGACGCGCTGCACGGTGACGGCGTCCTTGGCCTGTTCCATGAGCTCCTTGAGGTCCATTCCGCCATAGTCGCCCTAGATCCGCCGCAAGACCACCATCTCGCTGCGGTAGTCGGGCCCGTAGTCGTGCCAGGTGGGCAGGGCCAGCCCGTGGTGCATGAGCGTGGCGCCGTGCCAGCGGTGCCCGTCGGTGTCGGCGTAGCGGGCGGCGGGGTCGAGGCCGGCCAGGCGCACCCGGCGCGGCGGGTGCTTGTCCAGGGCGAACGGGTTGTAGGCGAGGACGACGGCCTGGTCGCCGAGCGTGTACTGCAGGGCCGAGGCCGTGGTGCCCGGGGTGCCCGCGAGCCGGTGCAGCGCGCCGTGCTGGATCACCCGGCGCACCGCCTTGTAGTCGGCGATCAGCTGCGCGGCCTCCGCCAGCTCCCCCGCCTCCCACGTGGTGAGGTCGCCCCCGACGCCCAGCGTGCCGGCCATGGCGACGTGGAAGCGGTAACGCAGCGGCACCCTGCGGGCGCTGATCGGGTTCGGGCTGTCGGTGACCCAGCAGGACATCGCCGAGGCCGGATACAGGTAGGAGTAGCCGCGCTGGATCTCCTGCCGGTCGCGGGCGTCGGTGTTGTCGGAGGTCCACACCTGGTCGGTACGCCGCAGGATCCCGTAGTCGATCCGGCCGCCGCCGCCGGAGCAGGATTCGATCCTGAGCCTGGGATGCCGTCCGCGCAGTTCGTCCATGATGGCGTAGACGCCGCGGCTGTGCTCGATCCAGAGCAGGTCGCCGGGGCCGGCCTGGGAGAAGCCGCGGTTCATGTCCCACTTGAGGTAGTCCAGCCGGTACTCGCGGACGAGCCGGTCGAGCCAGTCGAGCGCCCACGCGCGCACGTCCGGCCGGGCGAAGTTGAGCACGAGCTGGTTGCGCATGGTGTCGCGGCGGCGGTCCGGGTAGTGCAGCGCCCAGTCGGGGTGCTTGCGGTAGAGGTCGCTGTCCGGGTTGACCATTTCCGGTTCGACCCACAGGCCGGCCCGCATGCCGAGCGCCCGGACGCCGTCGAACAGTTCGCCCAGGCCCTGGGGGAAGCGGTCCGGGTTGGGCCACCAGTCGCCGAGGCCCTTGGTGTCGTCGGTCCTGGCGCCGAACCAGCCGTCGTCCACCACGAACAGCTCCACGCCCAGGTGGGCGGCGCGGCGGGCCAGGTCGAGCTGGCCTTCCTCGGTGACGTCGAACCAGGTGGCCTCCCACGAGTTGTACAGCACGGGACGTTCCTCGTCGGGGGTGGGCAGCACGTGCCTGCGCGCGTAGTCGTGCCAGGCGCGGCTGGCGGCGCCGTACCCGCCGGCGGGGGTGTGCAGGCCGAGCGCGGGCGGTGTGCGCAGCGACTCGCCGGGCGCCAGCGGCCAGGACAGGCCGTCGTGGCCGAATCCGGCGCTGATCGCGAGGTCGCCTTCGGGGCGGCGCTGCGCGGTGAGCCGCCACGATCCGCTCCAGGCCAGCGCCACACCCCACACCTGGCCGGCGTCCTCGGTGGCGTCGCCGATCATGATCCACGGGTTGGCCTTGTGCGAGGTGGCGCCCGTCCTGCTGCCGAACGTGGTCTCGCCGACCGGCAGGTCGCCGCGGTGCGGCTGGGTCTCGCGCGCCCAGCCGCCGGCCGCGCCGAGGTAGCGGTGCCCGGCCTGTTCGGGCAGCGCCCAGCTGCCGGAGTCGAGCCTGGTCAGCCGGACGGTCACGGCCGACTCGTTGGTCACCCCGACCCAGCGTTCGATGACGTCGCTGTCGTGGTGCGCGCGGACGTGCAGGCTGACGCGCAGCCCGTAGGCGCGGTCGCGCAGCACCAGCTCGATCTCGTTCTCGCCGCTGACCGCCTCCTCGAAGGCCAGCTCGACCGAGCGCACGCCGCCGTCGTAGACGGCCTGCAGCGCGGGCACGCCCCAGCGGCGGCCGCCGTCGACGGGCAGCAGCTCGGTGGCGTCGGCCGGGTCGACGAAGCTGGAGGCCATCCAGGACGCGGCGCTGACGGCCAGCTCGGGCAGCGCGGCGTCGGGCGGCCGGGGACCCCAGTACCACTGGCTGACCCGGGTGTCCGCGCCGGCCGCCGCGCCCGATTCCACACCGAAGACGAACGCGGTGGCCGGGGTGAGCGCGGCCCAGGTGTGCTCGCGGCCGGGCACGGGGATGACGGGCATCCTGTGATCGTCGGACTATCCGCTTGAAACGTCAATAAGTGTCGTAAACCAGACGCTTCTAGTCGAAGGTGGTCGAGATCTCATGCCATCCGCCCGGCGCGATCTGCTCGGCCGGCTCGGGGCCCCAGCTGCCCTTCGCGTACGGCAGCGGCCGGTCGGGCAGGTCGAGCACCGGCTGCACGATCCGCCACGACTCCTCCACCAGGTCCATCCTGGCGAAACGCCGCGGATCGCCGCTGATGGCGTCGGTCAGGATGCGCTCGTAGGCGGCCTCCATCGGCCCGAGCACCTTGGTGAAGTCGACGCTGACCGGCACCTGCCTGGTGTGCTGCCGGCCGGGCTCCTTGGCCAGCAGGTCGAACGTCACGCCGGCGTCGGGCTGCAGCCTGAACCTGATGAGGTTGGGCCGAACGTGGGCGTCGTCGCCGCGGAACATCGTCACCGGCGGACGGCGCAGCTCGGCGACGATCTCCAGGTCGGTGGTGGGCAGCGCCTTGCCCGAGCGGATGCACCACGGCACCCCGGCCCACCGCCAGTTCTCCACGTACGCGCGCAGCGCCACGAACGTCTCGGTGCCGGAGCCCGGCCGCACGCCCGCGGTGTCGAGGTAGCCCTCGTACTGGCCGCGCACGACGTCGGACGGCGACACCGCGCGCACCGCGCGCAGCACCCGCCACTTCTCGTCGAGCTGGGCCCGGGCGTCGGTGGACGGCGGCGGGTCCATCGCCAGGATGGCCAGCAGCTGCAGCAGGTGGTTCTGCACCACGTCGCGGATCGTGCCGTTGGCGTCGTAGAAGGCGCCCCGGTCGGAGACGTCGAAGTCTTCGGCCATCGTGATCTGCACGCTGCGCACGAAGTTCCTGTTCCAGATGGGTTCGAGCAGCATGTTGGCGAACCTGAACACCATGAGGTCCTCGACCGGCTCCTTGCCCAGGAAGTGGTCGACCCGGCGTAGATGATCCTCGTCGAAGAACTTCAGCAGCTCGGCGTTGAGCGCCCGGGCCGAGGCCTGGTCGTGGCCGAACGGCTTCTCCACCACGAGCCTGGCGTTCTGGTTCAGCCCGACCCCGGCCAGCCCCTCGGCCACCACGGCGAACAGCGACGGCGGCACCGCCAGGTAGTGGACGAGGAAGCCGTGGCCGGCGACCTCGTCGCGCAGCCGGGTGAAGGTGGACTCGTCGCGGTAGTCGCCGGCGACGAGCCGCAGGTTGCCGGCCAGCTTGCCGAACGCGGCCTCGTCGTCGATCTTGCCGATGGCCACGCGGGCGTGCTCGCGCAGGCCGTCGAGGTTCATGTCGGTCTTGGCCACGCCGATGATCGGCAGGTCGAGACCCTCGTCTCTGGTGAGCTCGTACAGGGCCCGCAGCAGGTTCTTGCGTGCCAGGTCGCCGGTGATGCCGAACAGGACGAGCGCGCCCGCGTGGCTCATGATCAGACCCTTCTTCCTCTGAGCTGCCGGTAGCGGCGCACGAGGAGTTCGGTGGAGGCGTCGGGGAAGGTGGTGGGCGGCTCTTCGGAGGTGAGCGCGGGCGCCACGTCGAGTGCCATCTTCTTGCCCAGCTCGACGCCCCACTGGTCGAAGGAGTCGACGCCCCAGATCGTGCCCTCGACGAACACGATGTGCTCGTACAGCGCGACGAGCTGGCCGAGCGTGCTCGGCGTGAGCTTGGTGGCCAGGATCGTGGAGGTGGGCCGGTTGCCCGGCATCACCTTGTGCGGGACGATCTCCGGCGGCGTGCCCTCGGCCGCGATCTCCTCGGCGGTCTTGCCGAACGCCAGCGCCGAGGTCTGCGCCAGCAGGTTGGCGGTGAGCTGGTCGTGCATGCCCTCGCGGTCCTCGAACGGCTCGGCGAAGCCGATGAAGTCGGCCGGCACCAGCCGGGTGCCCTGGTGCAGGAGCTGGTAGAAGGCGTGCTGGCCGTTGGTGCCCGGCTCGCCCCAGAAGATCTCGCCGGTGTCGGTGGTGACCGGCGTGCCGTCGGCGCGCACGGACTTGCCGTTGGACTCCATGGTGAGCTGCTGCAGGTAGGCGGGGAAGCGGTGCAGCCGCTGGCTGTAGGGCAGCACGGCGCGGGTCTCGGACTCGAAGAAGTCGGTGTACCAGATGCCGAGCAGCGCCATCAGCACCGGCATGTTGGCCTTGAACGGCGCGGTGCGGAAGTGCTGGTCCATCTCGTGGAAGCCGTCGAGCATCTCGCGGAACCGCTCGGGGCCGATGGCGATCATCAGCGACAGGCCGATCGCGCCGTCGTAGGAGTAGCGGCCGCCCACCCAGTCCCAGAAGCCGAACATGTTGTCGGTGTCGATGCCGAACTCGGCGACCTTCTCGGCGTTGGTGGACACGGCCACGAAGTGCTTGGACACCGCGTCCTCGCCGAGCGCGTCGACCAGCCAGCGGCGGGCCACGCGGGCGTTGGTCAGCGTCTCGAGCGTGGTGAACGTCTTGGAGCTGACCACGAACAGCGTGGTGGCCGGGTCGAGACCGGCCAGGTTGCCGGTGATGTCGGCCGGGTCGATGTTGGAGACGAACCTGGCCGCGATGCCGGCGTCGGCGTAGTCGCGCAGCGCCTCGTAGGCCATGGCCGGGCCCAGGTCGGAGCCGCCGATGCCGATGTTCACCACGGTCGTGATGGGCTGCCCGGTGGCGCCCTTCCACTCCTTGGCGCGCACCCGGTCGGCGAAGGCGCTCATCTTGTCGAGCACGGCGTGCACGTCGGCGATCACGTCTTGCCCGTCGACCACGAGCTTGGCCTGGCGGCGCATGCGCAGGGCCACGTGCAGCACCGCCCGGTCCTCCGACACGTTGATGTGCTCGCCGCCGAACATGGCCGCCACGCGCTCGCGCAGACCGGCCCGCTCGGCCAGGCTCACCAGCAGGTCGACGGTCTCGGCCGTGGCGCGGTGCTTGGCGTAGTCAAGGTAGAGGTCACCCGCGGTCACCGTCATGCGCTCGGCCCGGCCCGGGTCTTCCGCGAACAGCTCGCGCAGGTGCTTGCCCGCCAGCTCCTCGTGATGCTTGCCGAGAGCCGCCCACTCCTGGCTCTGGGTGATGTCGCCGTTCACGTCTTCCTCCGTGCCGTCAAGATTCAAACCGATCACATAGTCCCGTAACCCCGTACCCAACGATGAAGATTCCGCGCATGGCGGAGGCGACTCTTTGCTGAGCGTAGGGCGTCAGGTCATGAGACGTCCCGAGGATCCCACGTCGGTGGCAGACTTTTCCCGGACGCGGGCCGCGGCGTGCGCGAGGATGGGACCGGCTCGCACCGAAACCAAGGATTTCGCACTATGTCCGAAACGAGGGCCTTTGCGGCCCGGACGATCCGGCTGCTCCTCGTGGAAGATCACGCCATGGTGGCCGAGGCCATCGGGCTGGCGCTGGACCAGGCGCCCGGCATCGAGGTGGTGGCCGGCGCCGGTTCGATCGCCGCGGCCGTGGCCGACGCCGGCCGTACCCGGCCCGACGTGGTCGTCCTGGACCGGCGGCTGCCCGACGGCGACGCCGTCGCGGCCATCGGCCGGCTGCTCGCCGCCGCCCCCAGCGCCCGGGTGCTGGTGCTGACCGGTGAGGCCACCGCCTCGGTCGCCGCCCGCGTGGTGCAGGCGGGCGGGGCCGGGCTGCTGCTCAAGTCGTCGCGGCTGCGCGAGCTGGAGGCCGCCGTGCGCGAGGTGGCCGCCGGCGGCGTGGTGTTCGCGCCCGGGCTCCTGCCCGGCGTCCTCGACCGGCTGACCGGCCGCGTCGGCACACGGCTGACCCTGCGCGAACGCGAGACGCTGCTGCTGCTGGCCGAGGGCGTGACCACGCAGGAGGTCGGGCGGCGGCTCGGGGTGGCCCGCAACACCGCGCGCAACCACGTCCAGCACGTGCTGGAGAAGCTGGGCGCGCGTTCCAAGCTGGAGGCCGTGGCCATCGCGCGCAGGGAGGGCTTACTCGACTGATGGTGCACCTGCATCAGAAAACTTCCCGCAACCGCACCAGTCAGGTTGGGACGGCTGCGTCTCGTGGGCGCATCCCCGCTGGCCGACAGTAGGAACATGGGCAGCGACACTGGTCCGTACCAGTTGGAATCCCGCCTGCCGGAGGAGATGAGCAGCATCACCCTCGCCCGGCGGCTGACCCGTCGCGCCCTGGCCGAATGCGGATACGGCGGCTACCACGAGGACGTGCTCCTGGTCGTGTCCGAGCTGGTCACGAACGCGCTCGTGCACGGCGAGGGCCCGCCGCTGCTGCGGGTGAGCGGCGACCGGGTGCGCGTGCGCGTCGAGGTGGGCGACGCCGGCGTGGACGTGCCAGAGCCGCGCGAGCCCGGACCCGCGCACGGATGGGGATTACACGTCATCAAACTGCTCTGCTCGGGCTGGGGCGTCGCGCACAAGGACGAGGGCAAGGTGGTGTGGTGCGAGCTCGGCGCCCCCTTCGCCCCTGCCACCTCCCCGGCCGCCTTCCCGGGCACGGGCGGCTGACGCGGGATTCACGATCATGTCATGCTGCTGCGGTATGGACGACGCGACCGAACGTCATACGGCCGAGGAGGCGCTGCGTGACAGCGAGGAGCGGTTCCGGCTGCTCGTCCAGAGCGTCTCCGACTACGCGATCTTCATGCTCGACCCCCAGGGCCACGTCATCAGCTGGAACGCCGGCGCGGAACGCATCAAGGGCTACCGGGCCGAGGAGATCGTCGGCTCGCACTTCTCGGTGTTCTACCCGCCCGAGGACGTCGAGTCGGGCAGACCGGCGCGCGAGCTGGAGGAGGCCGTGGCCGCCGGCCGCCTGGAGGACGAGGGCTGGCGGATGCGCAAGGACGGCACCAGGTTCTGGGCGAACGTGATCATCACCCCGCTGTTCGACGACCGGCGGCGGCTGCGCGGGTTCGGCAAGGTGACCCGCGACCTGACCGAGCGCCGCGTCGTCGCCCGCGCGCTCGACGAACGCGGCAGGCTGCTGGCCCACCTGGTGCGCGCCCAGGAGCAGGAGCGGCGGCGCATCGCCTGGGACGTGCACGACGACACCATCCAGTCCATGGTCGCCGTCGGCATGCGCCTGCAGCTGCTGGCCGCCCGGCTGCCCGGCGAGCACGCCGCGGCGATGCGCGACCTCGACGCCGCGGTGCACGCCGCCGTCGCCCGCCTGCGCGACCTCACCTTCCAGCTGCGCCCGCCGGGCATCGACAGCGCGGGCCTGGTCCCCACGCTGACCGGCTACCTGGACGAGACGATCGTCAAGGAGGGCCTGACGTACGAGCTCAGGAACGACCTGGCCGCCGAGCCGCCGCCGGAGACCTCGATCATCGTCTTCCGCATCTGCCAGGAGGCGCTGACCAACGTGCGCAAGCACGCCAGGGCCCGATCGGTGCTGGTGTCGCTGTCCTCGCTCGACCGCGGTGTGCACGTGCGCGTCGTCGACGACGGCGCCGGCCTGCCCGCCGGGAGCGACGGGCAGCCGGCGCCCGGCCACTACGGGCTGATCGAGATGCGCGAGCGCGCCGAGATCGCCGGCGGCTGGTGGGGCATCCGCGGCGGGCCCGGCGCGGGCACGGCGGTCGACTTCTGGCTGCCCGCGATGCCGGCCAGTGAGTCGTGAGAGCGCGCGTTCACGACGAGGCGGACGGCGGCCAGGTCCAGGAGCTGATCTCCGGGGCGTCCTCGCCGTGGTCCCTGGTGAAGTCGCGGGCCCGCAGCCGGGCGTCGGCCATGCGCTGACGCAGGTGCGCCGCCCTGGTGCCGAGCCCGGGCACCCGGTCGATGACGTCCATGACCAGGTGGTAGCGGTCGATGTCGTTGAGCATGGCCATGTCGAACGGCGTGGTGGTGGTGCCCTCCTCCTTGTATCCGCGCACGTGCAGGTGGTCGTGGCCGTGGCGGCGGTAGGTGAGCTGGTGGATGAGCGACGGGTAGCCGTGGAAGTTGAAGATGACCGGCTTGTCGGTGGTGAACAGGGTGTCGAACTCGGCGTCCGGCATGCCGTGCGGGTGCTCCGACGGCGGCTGCAGCCGCATCAGGTCCACCACGTTGATGAAGCGCACCTTCAGCTCGGGCAGGTGCTCGCGCAGCAGCGCGGCGGCGGCCAGCGCCTCCAGGGTGGGCACGTCGCCGGCGCAGGCCAGCACCACGTCGGGCTCGCTGCCCTGGTCGCTGGAGGCCCACGGCAGGATGCCCAGGCCGCGGGTGTTGTGCGCGATGGCCTCGTCCATGGTGAACAGGTCGAGCACCGGCTGCTTGCCGGCCACGATCACGTTGACGTAGTCGCGTGACCTGAGGCAGTGGTCGGCCACCGACAGCAGGGTGTTGGCGTCCGGCGGCAGGTAGACGCGCACCACGGACGCCTTCTTGTTCACCACCACGTCCAGGAAGCCCGGGTCCTGGTGGGAGAAGCCGTTGTGGTCCTGACGCCAGACGTGCGACGACAGCAGGTACGTCAGCGACGCCACCGGACGCCGCCAGGAGATCTTCCGCGCCGACTCCAGCCACTTGGCGTGCTGGTTGAACATGGCGTCGATGATGTGGATGAACGCCTCGTAGCAGTTGAACAGCCCGTGGCGGCCGGTCAGCAGGTAGCCCTCCAGCCAGCCCTGGCACAGGTGCTCGCTGAGCACCTCCATCACCCGGCCGCCGGGGGCCAGGTGCTCGTCGGTGGGCAGGATCTCGGCGTTCCAGGCCCGGTCGGTGGTCTCGAACACCTCGCTCAGCCGGTTCGACTCGGTCTCGTCCGGGCCCATCAGGCGGAAGGTGCGCGGGTTGGCCGCGATCACGTCGCGCAGCAGGCCGCCGAGCACCCGGGTGGGCTCGCTCTGCTGGGCCGCGGGCGCCTTCACCTCGACCGCGTGCGCGCGGAAGTCGGGCAGCCGCAGCGGCTGCAGCAGCTCGCCGCCGTTGGCGTGCGGGTTCGCGCTCATCCTGCGCTGGCCCGCGGGCACGGTGCGGGCGAGCTCGGGCACCGGCCTGCCGCCCGAGTCGAACAGCTCCTCCGGCCGGTACGACCGCATCCAGCCCTCCAGCATGGCCAGGTGCTCGGCGTTCTGCCGAACCCCGGCCAGCGGCACCTGGTGCGCGCGCCAGGTGCCCTCGACCGGTTTGCCGTCCACCTCGCGCGGCCCGGTCCAGCCCTTGGGGGTGCGCAGGATGATCATCGGCAGCCGGTCGGCGTCGCCCGCCCGGTAGGCGGCGATCTCGTCGAAGGCGGTGTCGAGAGTGGCGGCCATCTCCCGGTGGTCGGCCCCGACCAGGTGCGGGCGGTAGCCGTAGCCCTCCATCAGCTTGATCAGCTCGGGCTCGGGGATCCTGGCCAGGATGGTCGGGTTGGCGATCTTGTAGCCGTTCAGGTGCAGGATCGGCAGCACCACGCCGTCGCGCGTGCGGTCGAGCAGCTTGTTGGAGTGCCAGCTTCCGGCCAGCGGGCCGGTCTCCGCCTCGCCGTCGCCCACGACGCACGCCACCACCAGGCCCGGGTTGTCGAAGGCGGCGCCGTACGCGTGGGCCAGCGAGTAGCCCAGCTCGCCGCCCTCGTGGATGGAGCCCGGCGTCTCCGGCGCGACGTGGCTGGGGATGCCGCCGGGGAAGGAGAACTGGCGGAAGAGCAGTTTCATGCCTTCGGCGTCCTGCGACACGTTCGGGTAGCGCTCGGAGTAGGACCCCTCCAGCCACGCGTGGGCCACGGCGGCCGGACCGCCGTGCCCCGGACCGGCGATGTAGATCATGTCCTGGTCCCGCTCGCGGATCACCCGGTTGAGATGCGCGAAGCAGAAGTTCAGCCCGGGCGTGGTGCCCCAGTGGCCGAGCAGGCGCGGCTTGATGTGCTCCGGCCGCAGCGGCTCGCTGAGCAGGGGGTTGTCCAGCAGGTAGATCTGGCCCACGGACAGGTAGTTGGCCGCACGCCAGTAGGCGTCGATTTGGTCCATGCCTACCCTGATTCCTCCCCAGGCGGCGATGAATCCCCTTGCGCCGGATAGGGTGCTGCGCCATGGGGCTGCGCAGTTCGCGGTGGTATTCGGGAAGCGACAGGAACTCCTACATCCACCGGGCGTGGATGCGCCGCGGCCTGCCCGCCGACGCCTTCGACGGCGAGCGGCCGCACCTCGCGATCGCCAGCACCGCCTCCGCCCTGACCCCGTGCAACTCCCACCTGGACGAGGTCGCCGCGGCCGTGTCGGACGGCGTCTGGGCGGCCGGCGGCGTGCCGCACGTGCTGCCCGTGATGTCCCTGGGCGAGACGAATCTGCGTCCCACGGCGATGCTCTGGCGCAACCTGGCCGCGATGGCCGCCGAGGAGATGCTGCGGGCCAACCCGATCGACGGCGTGGTGCTGCTCGGCGGCTGCGACAAGACGATCCCGGCGCTGCTCATGGCCGCCGCCTCGGTCGACCTGCCCGCCGTCGTCATGCCCGGCGGCCCGATGCTGACCGGGCACTTCCGCGGCGCGCCGCTCGGCTGCGGCACCGACGTGTGGCGGCTCAGCGAGGAGGTACGCGCGGGCACGCTCTCCCGCGAGGCGTTCCTGGACTCCGGGTCGTCGATGATCCGCAGCCGGGGTCACTGCAACACGATGGGCACCGCGTCCACCATGGCCTGCGTGGCCGAGGCGCTGGGCATGACCATCCCCGGCACCGCGGGCATCCCGGCGCCCGACAGCCGGCTGCTCGAACGCGCGCACGACACCGGCAGGCTCGCCGTCGGCCTGGTCCGCGACGACCGCAGGCCCAGCCGGATCATGACCAGGGCCGCGTTCGTGAACGCCATCGTCACGCTGGCCGCGATCGGCGGTTCCACCAACGCGGTGGTGCACCTGCTGGCCGTGGCCGGGCGGCTGGGCGTCGAGCTGAGCCTGGACGACTTCGACCGCGTCGGCTCCGGCGTGCCGCTGCTGGCCGACCTGCAGCCGGCCGGCCGGCACCTGATGGACGACCTTTTCAGGGCGGGCGGGCTGACGGCGGTGCTGAAGCAGGTCGAGGACCTGCTCGACCCGTCGGCGATCACGGTCACCGGTGCGCCGCTGACCTCCTGCCTGGCCGGGGCCGAGATCTGGGACGAGGACGTCATCCGGCGGCGCGCCGACCCGCTGCTGCCGGACGCGGGCATCGCCGTCCTGCGCGGCAACCTCGCCCCGGACGGCGCGGTGATCAAGCCCGCGGCCGCCTCACCCGAGCTGCTGCGGCACCGGGGGCGGGCGGTGGTGTTCGACAGCGTCGAGGACCTGCACGCCCGGCTCGACTCCCCCGACCTGCCCGTGGACGAGACGTCGGTGCTGGTGCTGCGCGGCTGCGGCCCCCGGGGCTACCCGGGGATGCCCGAGGTGGGCAACCTGCCGCTGCCCGCCAAGCTGCTGGCCAAGGGGGTGCGCGACATGGTGCGGGTCAGCGACGCGCGCATGAGCGGCACCGCGTACGGCACGGTGGTGCTGCACGTCGCCCCGGAGGCGGCGGCCGGCGGGCCGCTCGCGCGGGTGCGCACCGGCGACCCGATCGTGCTGGACGTGGCCGCCCGCGTGCTGCGGGTGGACGTCCCGGACGCCGAACTCGCCGCCCGCCCGCCCGTCACGACCGGGCACGCGCGGCCCGCGCGGGGGTGGGAGCGGCTGTACGTCGAGCACGTGACGCAGGCCGACCAGGGCGCCGACCTGGACTTCCTCACCGGCTCCAGCGGCGACGCGGTCGGCCGCGACTCCCACTGACCGCGCTCACCCCGCGCTCACCCCGCGCTCAACCGTGCTCACTCCCGTGCCGGCGACCCGAGGAACGCCGCGGCGGCGGCGAAGGCCAGCGGGATCAGGACGAGTGCCAGCCCGGTGCCGCTGACCGACACGCCGAGGAACCGGGTCAGCAGCGCGGCGCCGTGCCCGGCCGCCAGTGCGAGGAGCAGCCCGAGCAGCGCGCTGCCGAACGGGTGCGTCACACCGGCCACCCGGCAGGCCAGCGTGCCCAGCCCCAGCGGCAACGGCAGGCACAGCGGCGGGACGATCAGGAACACCAGCAGCCAGTGCAGGCCGCCGACGTCCCGGGCGAGCACGGCGAGCGCCACGATCGCCCCGGCCACGGCCAGCCCGGCGAGCAGGCCCCGGCCGGCGCGCGGAATCGAGATCACCCGGCCATTTAAGCACTCGCTCAAATCCGGCGTCGAGCAGGGGGTCAGCAGACCCGCTCGTAGGGCAGCCCGGGGAGATGGGACGCCCACTGCTCCGGGGTGAGGCCGCCCCCGGCACGCCGGCAGACCTCCGCCTCGGCCGCGCCCGGCCGCAGATCGTGCGCGCGGAGCGGGGTGTGCTGCCCCACGCTGTACACGGTCTCGCCGTCGGGGCTGAAGGCCAGGGCGAGGATGATGTCACCGGGCGTCGGCAGGGGCGTGCCGATGGGCCGGCGCGAGGCGGTGTCCCACAGTTGCAGCGAGCCGGTGGCGTCACCCACGGCCAGGACGCGGCCGTCGGGCGAGAAGGCGAGCGCGGTGACGAGCGGCGCTTCGAACGGGCCCAGCCGGCCGGTCGTGCCCGTGGACAGCACGCCGAGGCGGCGGCGGATCGCGCCGTCCCACAGGACGGTGCGCCCCGAGGAATCGCCGGCGGCCAGATACGTCCCGTCCCTGCTGAACGCCAGCGCGGTGGTCTTGCCCGCACCGGGCATGGTCCGGCCCGAGGCCAGGTCGATGACCTTGCCCTCCGACCCGACGAGGAGCGTGCCGCCGGGCCGCAGCGCCAGCGACCGGCTGGGTGAGTCCGGGATGTCCGCGACCACGGCACGTCGGCGCAGGTCCCACACCCGGGTGTCTCCCACCACCGGTATCGACGCGACCACTAGCGAGGTGTCGCCCGGGCCGAAGGCCAGGCTGCCCACCAGATCGTCACCTCGTCCGGTGATGACGAACGTGTCCTTCTGGCGGCGTCCCGTCACGTCCCACAGGGACACCTGCTGCGAGAAGCCGGGCCCGCGGGGCTCGCCCACGGCGTACGCCAGGGTCCGCCCGTCGGAGCTGAAGGCCAGCAGGGCATCGCATCCGGTGACGGGCGGCTCGGGCGCGCGCCGGCACTCCGCCTCCGGCGACACGGGCGCGGCGCCTACCGCCCGGGTCTCGCGCACCTGGAACCCGATCCGGGTCGGGCTCTGCCGATGGGCGGTGACCAGGGTCGTTCCGTCCGGGCTGAACAGGGCGGACTCGGTCGCGGCGAGCCGCCAGCCGGGGTCGGTGGCCGCGCCCAGGCGCAGGGTGCGCACCGTGTCGCCCCAGGCGCCGTCCGGGCCGGCGAGATACCTGATCCAGCCGGCGGCGGGATCGACCCTGAGGTCGCTCGCGCGTTCACCCGACAGCGGGTAGCGGAAGACCGGCCGCTCCGGGTCCTCCGTCCGCCACAGCAGCAGGTCAGAGCCGTCGGTGGCGGCCAGGTAGCGCCCGTCGGCGCTGAAGCCGAGATCGTGCAGCCCCGGATGCTCGACCGGCGTGAGCTCCCGGCCCGATTCCAGGTCCCAGAGTCGTAGGCGTTCGTCGGTGATGAGGGCGATGCGCCGGCTGTCGGGGGTGAAGTGCACGTACTCGTTGAGGCACTGTTCGACGGTGACGCGGGGCGCCCACGGGGTGCTCGTCCTGCGGCCGCTCGGGACGTCCCAGAGCTGAAGAGGTTCGCCGGGGACGCAGACGGCCAGCAGCCGGTCGTCCGGGCTGGCCGCAGCGTCGGGGGCCGCGGGGAGCGCGTTGCCGCGCTTCTCCCGTTCCTGGCGCAGCACCTCCGACTGGGTGGTGAAGGGCCAGCTGATCAGTTCAGTGGGGCGCGCCTTCGACGGGATCTCCACGTCGAAGAGCGTCCTGGCGCTGCCGGTGTCCCACATCCTGACGCGGTACGCCGAGCCCCGGGGGCTGTAGCCGATGATGCTGCGCCCGCTCGTCCCCATTTCCGCACCGGCCGCCACGTGGCCCAGGACGCCGGGCCGCAGGGCCCCGGTACGCAGGTCCCACAGGTTGACCCTGCGGCGCGTGTCGATCAGGGGAACCACCCAGGCGTCCCCCTTGCGCCACCCCACGTACTCCATCGCGGCCCCCAGGGCGGGGAACGACAGGGTCCGGCGGTGCGTGGCGACGTCCCAGCCGGTGACCTGACCGGCGCCGATGCTGACGAGGGTCCGCCCGTCGGCGCTGAGGTGCCGCATCGTGCCCGCGTCACCGTCGGGGTCGGTGAAGGAGTCCTGCTCCTTCTGCGTCAGGGCGGCCAGCAGCGCGGACCTGGTCTCGGGGAGGTCGGCGACGTGCCTGGCGGCGAGGCCGAGCCGCATCGCGGTGACCGGGTCGGTGCGGCGCAGGCTCTCGGCGACGCCGACCAGGCGGCGGGCCTCCGACTCCCGCCTGCGTTCCTGACCGGCCTGGTGCTGCTGCCAGGCGAGCACGGCGGCCACCAGCGTCAGCGTGAGCAGGAGCGACATCGCCGTCCTGCGCCTGGTGCGCTGCCGGCGCTCGCGGTCCAGGCCGGCCGCGCTGGTGTCCAGGAAGTCACGTTCCAGCGGCGTGAGCGCGCCGGAGGCGTCGAACGCCTCGAGAGCCAGCGACAGCCGCACCCCGCGATACAGGCTGCCGGGGTCGCGCTGGTGATCGTGCCAGGCGTTGGCCGCCTCGGTGAGACGGCGGTGCAGCCGCAGCCGCTCGCGGTCCTCCTCGATCCAGGCGCTCAGCCGGGGCCAGGCGGTGAGCAGCGCCTCGTGCGCCAGGTCGACGGTGGTCTCGTCGATGGTGATCAGCCGGGCCTGGGCCAGCCGTTCGAGCAGGACCTCGGTGGTGCCGCCGCGCTCGGCGGCGGCGAGCTCGGCCCGGTCGACGGGCCTGCGGGTGTCCTGGGCGCCCTGGCCCGGGGTCACCATGCGCAGCAGCAGGTGGCGCAGGGCGACCTGCTCGTCGGGCGAGAGCTCGTCGTAGAGCTCTTCCGAGGTGCGGGCGATGGCCGCGTGCAGCCCGCCCGCCGCCTGGTAGGCCGCCAGGGTCAGGGCCCGGCCGTGCCGTCTGCGCCAGGTCTCCAGCAGGGCGTGCGCCATCAGGGGTAACCCGCAGGGCTCGCCCTGGATCTCGGCCACGATCGCGGCGGTGAGGTCACGCTCGACGATCAGCCCGGCCGAGGCGGCGGGCCGGACGATCGCCTCGCGCAGCTCGGCCGCGGTCATCGGGCTGAGCAGCAGGGTGGACTCGCGGATCGCGGCGGCCAGTTCCGGGTGCTCGGCGCAGTGGCTGAAGAAGTCGGCGCGCAGCGCGAGGACGAGCCGCCTGCCGTCGTCGTCCCGCGTGGCGGCCAGCAGCGCGTCGATGAAGGCGGCGCGCTCTCCGGGGTCGTCGCACAGCGCGTACACCTCCTCGAACTGGTCGACCACGAGGACGTCGGCGCTCAGCTCGCCGCAGGTGCGCAGCGGGTGCGGGCCGGGGGTGAGTATCCGGACCGAGCGCGCGCGTCCGTCGCTCAGCCGCGGCACCAGCCCGGCGCGCAGCAGCGACGACTTGCCGCCGCCCGACGGGCCGACGAGCACGGTCACGCGATGCTCGCGCACCAGCGCGGCCAGCCGCTCGATCATCTCCTCGCGGCCGAAGAACAGCTCGCTGTCGCCCGGCTCGAACCTGGCCAGCCCCAGGTAGGGGGAGCTGGACTCGCCCTCGGCCGCGGCCCGGTCGCGTTCCTCCTGGACGGCCTCGTGCCAGCGGCGCCGCCAGTCCTCGGCGTCGCCGCCGCAGGCCGCCGCGTACGCCAGCGCGACCGCCAGCGAGGGCAGCCGCTCCCCCGCCGCGGCCTGGGCGAGCGTGGCGGCCGAGTAGTGCGCCCGGCCGGCCATCACCCGGTAGGTCGGCCCGCCGGCCTCCTGGCGTAACTTGCGCAGCTCGTAGGCGAAGCGGGCGATCGGCCCGTCCGTCGGATCCAATGGCTGTTCGCGGCGTCCCACAACGTCCCCCGATGTCACCCGCTCAAGATCCTCCCCAGGGTAGGGGGCGGCGGCTTTGTCTGCACTGGTGATAGGGGGTGTCGGACAATTCCCGGCGCGCCGAAACTGATCTTCGCCAGCCGAGCGGAACCCCGGGAAGGACACGAATGCAGCCGACGCGTACGCACGCTCTGAGTCATGGCGTACGCCGGCTCGGTGACGCGGCCAGGCGGGCGCTGGGGGCGACCGCGATCGCGGGGATCATCGCCGGATGCGCCGCCCAGCCAGCCGGGCAGCCGCCCGCCGCGCTGACGACGGCCGAGATCATCCAGGTCGAGCAGGCCGAGCAGACGCTGATCCAGCGGTGCATGGCCCGCCACGGATTCAGCTACTGGCCGCCCGCCCAGCTCAGCGAGGAGGAGCGCAAGGGCTCCGGGTTCATGCTGACCGACGTCGAGTGGGCGCGGAAGAACGGCTACGGCGGACGGCTGCGGGCCCGGATCATGGCCGCCAAGACGGCGAGCAGGAACCACGCCTACGCCGGCGGGCTGCCCGCGGGCGAGCTGCGGCGCTACAACCAGGCCCTGGACGGCGGCGACGACGCCGCCACGATGACCGTGCGCCTCCCGAGCGGCGGCCGGGTCACCAGCAAGTCCGGCGGCTGCCTGGGCGAGGCGCTCGAACGGCTCTACGGGGATCGTTCCACCTGGTTCGAGTCCAGCACGATCGCGACCAACCTGCAGCCGCTCTACGTGCCCGGCCTGCTCGCCGACCAGCGGTTCCAGACCGTGCTGCGGAGCTGGTCGCGGTGCATGGAAGCGCGCGGCCACGCCTACCCCGACCCGCCGGCGATCCGCTCCGCCCTGCCGGGCCTGACCAAGGGACTGGACCAGGACGCGGCCCACGCGGTCGAGGTCGAGCTGGCGGTGGCCGAGGCCACCTGCGCCAGGGCGGCCTCCTACATCGAGGTCGCGGGCTCGCTGGAGGACGAGTACCGCGAGCGGGCCGGCCGGCCCTACGCCGACGAGCTGAACACCTACCGGCGGCTGAAACGCGCCGCCTTCGACCAGGCCAGACAGATCAACCGGAATCAACCATGAGGAGAGATGGTATGCGCAGAACCCTGTCCGCACTCGGCCTGGGCGTGACGCTCGTCACCGTGGGCCTGACCGTCCCGACGGCGACCGTGCAGGCCGACACCCGGTGCAACCAGGAGTGGAACGCGGTGCCCGGCGACCACCGTGACGGCCGGGTCCGCATCTGGCGCGACGCCTACTGCACCAACAGGCTCGACGACGCGCTGGGCGATGACTACGACTGGGGCGACGGCGGCGGGGAGATCACCAACGCCACCAACACCGTCTCCTCGGTGATGAACAACGGGGACATCGGCGGCTACGACGTGGTGGCCTTCTACGACTACACCGGCTACGACTGGCGCTACGGCTACACCTGCCTGAAGCCGGGCCAGTTCTACGCCGACAACCTGGCGGACGACAAGTTCAGGGCGCGCACCGCCGGCTCCAACGCGGGCACGGCCTACTCGGCCAACGACGCGATCTCCTCGCACAAGTGGGTGACGGCGCAGGACTGCGACACGTTCCTCGACAAGGGCAAGTAACGCCTACGGGCACGGCGTAGGACGCGGGCGTCGGTGGCCGGAGGGGGCCGCCGACGCCCGCATGCCGTCAGGAGAAGTGCATGACGACGGCCAGACCGACGGTGTGCATGAGCACGACCACGGCGATCAGCGTGATGAAGACGAACTTGGCCGGGCCGTGCTCGAAGTGCTTGCCCTCCTTCAGCGGTCGCAACTGGGCCTGACGCTCGGCGATGCGCTCCTCCAGCGGCTTGCGGTGAAACACGAGGATCGTCCTCCAGTTGGTTTGCGCGACCTCTATTTGCGGGCTAATAATTGGTACACAAACTAAATTAGCACGCAACGCGCGGAGGACCCCCTGATGGAGCCTGTGACGGACGACACAGACCTGCTGGCCCTGGACCGGCAGGTGTGCTTCGCGCTCAGCATCGCCTCGCGCAGCGTCATCGGGCTGTACCGGCCGCTGCTGCAGCCCTTCGGGCTGACCCACCCTCAATACCTGGCCATGCTCGCGCTGTGGCAGTTCGAGCCGCTGTCGGTCAAGGAGCTGGGCGAGCTGCTCCAGCTCGACCCGGGCACCCTGTCGCCCCTGCTCAAGCGGCTGCAGGCGCTCGGCTACCTCAACCGCGAGCGCGACAGCAAGGACGAGCGGGCGCTGTCGGTGACCCTCACCCCGGCCGGCCGGGCGCTGCGGGCCGAGGCGGAGAAGATCCCGCCGGCCATCGTGGCACGCCTGGGCATGAGCCTGGACGAGCTGCAGGACCTGCATCGTTCGCTGACGCGGGTGATCGCGGCGGCCCGCGGCGGCGACGCCTGAGGCGATCGGCCGCGCCCTCGAAACGTTGGTAGGGTTGTCCGGAAATGTTCGGATCTGGGTGGTGAGTGCGGTGGAAGTCGAGCAGACGGCGCTGCCAGGGATCGGTTTGCGGCATGATTTCACCACCCGCGCAGGTCAGCGGGTCGGCGTCGTGTCGCACCGCACCGGGCGGCGCGATCTGGTGATCTACGACAAGGACGACCCCGATCGCGCCTGTCAAACGGTCAAGCTCAACGACCACGAGGCGGACGCGCTGGCCGAGCTGCTCGGCGCGCCTCGGATCGTGCAGCGGCTCAACGAGCTTCATCAGCAGGTCGAGGGCCTGGTCAGCGTGCAGCTGCCGATCCCGGCCGGCTCTCCGTACGCGGGGCGGCCGATGGGTGAGGCGCGCGTGCGCACCCGTACCAGCGCCTCCATCGTCGCGGTCGTGCGCGGCGGCCAGGTGGTCGCCAGCCCCGGCCCCGCGTTCGTGTTCGCGGAAGGCGACATCGTGGTCGTGGTGGGCAGCGCCGACAGCACCTCAGAGGTGGCCGACATCCTGGCCGGCGGGTAGGGCCGCGGGTGCACCACACCACCATCATCTTTCTCGAAGTCGGTGCGGTCCTGCTGGGTCTCGGCGTGCTCGGCGCGCTGGCGCTGCGGGTCGGCATCTCCCCCATCCCCCTCTACCTGATCGCCGGTCTGGCCTTCGGCCAGGGCGGCGTGCTGCCGCTGGCCACCAGCGACGACTTCCTCGGCATCGGCGCGGAACTGGGCGTGGTCCTGCTGCTGCTGACGCTGGGCCTGGAATACAACGCCGACGAACTGGTGACCAGCCTGAAGGGCAACGCCCGGGCCGGTCTCGTGGACCTGGTGCTCAACGCCGCCCCCGGTGCCATCTGCGCGTTATTGCTCGGCTGGGGCCCGGTGGCGGCGGTGGCCATGGCCGGCGTCACGTACGCCACCTCCTCGGGCATCACCGCCAAGGTGCTGTCCGACCTGGGATGGATCGGTAACCGCGAGACGCCGACGGTGTTGTCGCTGCTGGTGTTCGAAGACCTGACGATGGCCGTCTACCTGCCGGTGCTGACCGCCATGCTGGCCGGGCTGAGCTGGGTGAGCGGGGCCGCCACGGTGGGCATCGCGCTGGCCACGGTGACCGTCGTGCTCGTGGTGGCGCTGCGCTTCGGCCGGTTCATCGAGGCGTTCGTGTCCAGCCCGAACTCCGAGGTGCTGCTGCTGAAGGTGGTCGGCCTGGCCCTGCTGGTGGCCGGCATCGCCCAGCAGCTGCAGGTGTCGGCCGCGGTGGGCGCGTTCCTGGTGGGGATCGCGCTGTCCGGCGAGCTCGCGCACGAGGCGCAGGCGCTGCTCGCGCCGCTGCGCGACCTGTTCGCTGCGGTGTTCTTCGTCTTCTTCGGCCTGCGCACGGATCCGTCGAAGATCCTGCCGGTGGCCGGCCTGGCCGCGCTGCTGGCCCTGGTCACCATGATCACCAAGCTGCTGACCGGCATGTACGCCGCCAGACGGGCCGGCATCGGCAAGGCCGGCCAGGCGCGGGCGGGCATCGCGCTGATCCCGCGCGGCGAGTTCAACATCGTCATCGCCGGTCTGGCGGTGGCCGCCGGGGCGCATCCCGACCTGGGGCCGCTGGCCGCCGCGTACGTGCTGATCCTGGCCGCGTTCGGCCCGCTGGCGGCCAAACTGGTGCAGCCGTTCATCACCGCGATCGCCAAACGGGCCTGACGATCCGCTAGTTTGTTCGCATGGCCGATCGCAAGCACGGGGTTCCCGCGCCGCCCACCGAGTCCACCGTCCGGTCGGAGGACTGGGACGGCCGGGTGCTCCAGCGGGAGAGCTTCCACCGCGTGCTGTTCGTCGACGTCGACATGACCGAGCTGGTCAACGAGGGGTCCACGTTCGAGGAGTGCACGTTCAGCAGCGTGCGCTTCAACGTGTCCGAGCATCGCGACGCGCAGTTCCTCAACTGCACTTTCAAGCGCTGCTCGCTGTTCGACGCCGCCTTCCACGGCTGCAAGCTGACCGGGAGCATGTTCGACGGCTGCACCTACGGCCTGCTCAAGGTCGACGGCGGCGACTGGTCCTACGTCGGCCTGCCCGGCGCCGACCTGCGCAACTGCACCTTCGACGGGGTGCGGCTGCGCGAGGCCGACCTGACCGGGGCCAGGTTCGAGAGCGCCACGCTGGCCCGCTGCGACCTGACCGGCGCCTGGCTGCGCGAGGCCGACCTGACCAAGTGCGACCTGCGCGGCAGCGACCTGGGCGACCTCGACCCCTACACCGCCAAGCTGAACAAGGCGATCATCGACCCGGTGCAGGCCACCACCCTGGCCCGGGCGATGGGCCTGGAAGTGCGCGGCTGAACGCCCGCCGCGCGGCTAGTCGTTGACGGCGCGCAGCGCGCCCGGGCGGCGGCCGGTGAGCCGGTCGAGCGCGGCCGTGGTGGCGGCGTCGGCGGGCAGGTAGACCAGCAGCCGCTGCTCGCCGTCGTCGAGCTGCATCGTCTCCCTGGCCAGGCGCAGCTCGCCCGCCTCCGGATGCACCAGGGTCTCCGTCCCGGACGTGCGCATCTCGCCCCCGGCCGCCGCCATGCGCTCGGTGAACGCCGGGCCGGCCGTGAACGTCAGCTCGTCGACCAGGTGCCGGGTGTGCGGGTCGGCCAGGGCCGCGTCGAGACGCAGCTCGGCGGCGTGCTCGTCGGCCAGGCGCGACCAGCCGGGGAAGGCGGCGCGGGCGCGCGCGTCGGTGAACAGGTAGCGCACGAGGTTGGGCGGCTCGCCGTCGAGCAGCCCGATGGGTGCGGCCAGCAGGCGGAAGCCGCCGGTGTGCGCGAGGACCTCGCCGAGCCGGTTGAGCACCACGGCGGGCGCCGGCTCCAGCCGGTCGAGCAGCGCCCGCACGGTCGGGCGCACCGCGCGCGACGGCGGCGGCCAGGCCGAAGGGCACAGCAGCGCGTCGCCGCCGCTCGCGGTCTTGGCCAGCATGCGCAGGTGCGCCCGCTCGGCCGGCGGCAGCCGCAGCGCGTCGGCGAGCGTGCCGAGCACCTGCAGCGACGGGTTGCGGTCGCGGCCCTGCTCCAGCCTGGTCAGGTATTCGACGCTCACCCCGGCCACCGTGGCCAGCTCGGACCTGCGCAGGCCCGGCGTGCGCCGCCGCGACCCCTCGGGCAGGCCCAGCTCGGACGGCCGGACGGCCTCGCGGCGAGCACGCAGGTAGCGGCCCAGCTCGTTGTCGCTCACGACCGACAACCCTATGCCCGCGGCCCGCGCTCAGCGTGGCCCTGCCAGGGCCAGTCTGCGCCCGGCCTGCCAACGGCACGCGATTACCGGCATGGTTGACCCACTACCGACACCCTTTGGAGGCCCTCTCATGCGATACCGGCTGCTCGGCCAGACCGGGCTGCGCGTTTCCCAGCTCTTCCTCGGCGCGATGGGCTTCGCCGAGCACTCGCCCCAGGTACGCCGGATGTTCGACAGGTACGCCGAGGCCGGCGGCAACGTGGTCGACACCGCCGACGCCTACGGCGACAGCGAGAACGTGGTCGGCGAGCTGCTGCGCGGCCGGCGCGACCGGTTCGTGCTGGCCACCAAGTACACGCTCACCCGCGACGCCACCGATCTCAACGCGGGCGGCAGCCACCGCAAGAACCTCGTGCTGTCCCTGGAGTCGAGCCTGCGCCGGCTGCGCACCGACTACATCGACCTGTACTGGGTGCACGTGTGGGACCCGCACACCCCGATCGAGGAGACCATGCGGGCGCTGGACGACGCGGTCCGCGCCGGGAAGATCCTCTACGCCGGCATCTCCGACGCGCCGGCCTGGCTGGTGAGCCGGGCCAACACGCTGGCCGAGTGGCGCGGGTGGACGCCGTTCGCCGGGTTGCAGGTGCCGTACAACGTGGGGTGGCGTGACATCGAGCGGGAGCTGCTGCCGATGGCGCGGGCGTACGGGATGACCGTGGCGGCCTGGCGCACGCTCGGGCGCGGGGTGCTGTCGGGGCGGCCGGGCGCGCAGGAGACGCCGGAGGCGGCGGCGGTGCGCGAGGTCGCGGCGGAGCTGGGTGTGAGCCCGGCGCAGGTGGCGATCGCCTGGACGCTGGCGCGCGGCGTGCACCCGATCGTCGGCGCCAGCACGATCGAGCAGCTCGAGGACAACCTGGGCGCGGTCGACGTGACGCTGCCCGAGGAGGCGATGCGGCGGCTGGAGTCGGCCTCGGACTTCCGGCTCGGCTTCCCCGCCGACTTCGTCGGCGAGCACGCCCCGCAGATCTTCGGCCGCGACTACCCCCGCCTGGACGGCCGCTGACGCCGCCCCTGACGCCCCGCCGCCGTCAGCACAGGGACATGGCGGTCTGCCAGAGGTCGGGCAGTGCGGCCAGCACGTGGTCGCCGCGCCGGCGGCGGTCGCGGAACGTCTCCGCGCCGAGGTCGGCGAGCAGCGCGCGGAACCCGCGCTCGTACGCCGTCCGGTGCGCCCCGGCCGCCGCCAGCTTGAGCAGGCACCTGGCGTACGTGGCGACGATCCAGAACACCGCCTCCCGGTGCAGCCCGCGTTCGATGAGGTCGCGGCTGCCGTCGATGGCGATCGGCCGGGCCACCGCCGAGACGTCGGAGGCGAACCGGTAGGCGGGCGCGGCCAGCGGCGCGGCGGCGTCGTAGACCTCCTCCAGCGCGGCCAGGTGCCCGCGCACCCGGGCCGCGTCCAGTTCCGCGCAGCCCAGCAGGTCGAGCAGGCGTTCGTAGCAGTCGAGCCGGTGGTGCGCGGCCAGCAGGTCGCGCACCGCCGGGTAGCGCCCGCGCACGGTGGGGTTGCGCAGCGCGGCCACCAGCAGGACGTGCGGCATCCCGCCGGTGCCGAACAGCCAGGACGTGGCCTGCTCGGCGGGCGGGTCGGCGGGGTCCATGCGGTTGATCCGGCCGCGGATGGCGTCCATGGCCTGGGCGCAGCGGGCGAGGATCCACGGCTTCTCGGCGAAGTCGCGCGACACCACCCGCTGGATCTCGCCCAGCCGGCCGGTCGGGTCGGCCAGCACGGACGGCCGGTGGAAGCCGCCGGCCAGGTGGTAGTGGCTCAGGACGTCCTGTGGTGACCCCAGTTCCGCCATGGACAGGGTGGAGACCTCCAGCAATACCCCGTTGTACCGAAATTTCCCGGCATGTTGGGCGGTGTCCTGCGAGACCACCGTCACGTCCACGTCGGACCAGGGCGCCAGCGTCTCGTCGCCGCGCGCCCACAGCACCGACCCCGCGAGGAACGCCCCGAGGAAGCCGGGCATCCCGGCGCCCTCCTCGGCCACCCACTGCCCGGCCACCTGCCTGGCCTGCTCGACCAGCATCGGCAAACCCCCTCCCCGGCCCGCTGGGCGACCGGCTCAGCCGGAGCGGTCCCCCGCATCAGTGTCCTGCACCGCGGCCCCGCGGCGCCTGGTAGTGATCATCACGATTCCGCCGAGCAGCACCAGCGCGGCCAGGGCCGCCCAGAGCCATCCGGGCATCCCGCCCCCGGCGGAGTCGGCCGCCGCGGGCCGGTCGCCGGCGGCTCCGGCCGGGGAGATCGAGGTCGCGGGCGCGCTCGTCTCAGCGGCCGGCCCGGACGATGCCGGCCCGGATGCCGGTCCCGACGATTCAGGCCCAGACGATTCAGGCGCCGACGATTCCGGCGCGGGAGCCCCCTTCACCTTGAATGGGATCTCGCCCTCGATCGGGTGCCCGTCGGAGGAGACGACCCGCCAGGCGATCACGTACGCGCGGGCCGCCAGCGGCTCGGGCACGCCGGTGCGCACCCGGTGCCCGTCGAGCTCGGGGGTGCCGAGGCGGACCGCCCGGCCGGCCGAGTCGTGCAGCACGACGAAGGGGAACTTGACCCGGCTGCTGAACTCCAGCTCGATCTCCTCGACCGCGGAGACCTGCGCGTCCTTGGCCGGTGAGCTGCTCTTGAGACTGTCGTGGGCGTACGCGGCGGGGGCTGTGAGTGCGAGGAGGGCGAGGCAGGCGAGCACGGCCAGCGCCGCCCGGTGAATGTGTCGTGGCATCGATGCCATCGTGGACTCCAGAAGAAACTTCCGGACCGCGCCTGTGGCGCCGTCCGGGCACAGGCAGAAGAAGGGGTGTCAGAGGTGCGTCGTCAGCCGACCGGAGCGGGCGGCCCTCGCCTGCCCACCGCTCCGCACACCACTCTCGTCCGCGACGGCCGTGTCCGGAGCACGGCCGCCCGGCGCACGCCGGGCACCGGGACGTCGACGGGACCGAGCGCGAGCAGCCGCGGGATGACCGCGGGCGGCACGCCGTACAGGCTGATCATCAGCCACAGCGCCCGCTCGCCCCGCCACAGCCACCACGCCGTCAGGGCCGCGATCGTGAGGTGGACCAGCGCCATGCCGGTCGCCGCGTGCCCGTGCCCGGCGGCCGGCGCCGGGGCCAGGCGGCCGAACAGCTCGTGCAGCGCCACCTGCGCCGTGACCGTCAGGGCCAGCACGCCCGGCAGGCCGCGCTCGCGCCCGTCGGCCAGGTAGGCCAGCAAGAGTGCGCACGCGACGCCGAGCAGGTAGCCGGCCAGGGGGATCGGCCCGCCGCCTGCCAGCGCGTGCCCCGCCGCGGACACGCCACCGCAGACCGTCGCGAACACGACGGCCCGCGACAGGCGCAACGCTGATGACGCGGAGGACACATCAGACATCCTTCCACAGCACTCCCACCTTGCCGCAGGTTCACCTCATCCGTCTGAGGGCAGCGGGTCATGATGGAGACCGCCTCAAGCGACGAGGTGGACCTAGAGCGCCAGGTCCGCCAGGCGTTGACCGATGCGGGCTTCGCCGTCGAGCCGTCGATGGCCGCCGAGGAGGGCGGGCTGAGCGTCTGGCACGATCCCGGGCGCGGGGTGGTGGTCATGTGGGGGACGTCCGCCGAGCTGTCGGCCAAGGACCGGGTCAAGTACCGGAACATCCGCACCGCGGTGCGGCTGGCGTTACGCACGATCCTGGCCGAGGCCGGCTATCACGTCCGGGAGGACTTCGACGGCCTGGAGCTGATCGTCACGCTTTGACCCGGCGCAGCGGCTCGCCCACCTCGTGCAGGTGGCGCAGCGCCTGCGCCCACGACTCGACCAGCCCGCACTCGGCGTAGTCGACGCCCAGCGACGCGCAGTACTCGCGCACGATCGGCCTGGCCCGGTGCAGGTTGGGGCTGGGCATGCTGGGGAACAGGTGGTGCTCGATCTGGAGGTTGAGCCCGCCGAGCGCCACGTCCATGAGCCGCCCGCCGCGCACGTTGCGCGAGGTCAGCACCTGCTTGCGGAGGTAGTCGAGCGAGTTCTCGCCGGTCAGCGTGGGCATGCCCTTGTGGTTGGGCGCGAACGTGCAGCCCAGGTAGACGCCGAAGCAGGCCAGGTGCACGGCCAGGAACACCAGGGCCTTGCCGGCCGGCAGCACCGCGAACACCCCGCCCACGTAGGCCAGGTTGTGCGCGATCAGCAGCGCGGCCTCCACGCCGCGGTTCTTGAGCGTCTTGCGGCGCAGCGCGCGGAAGCTCGACACGCGCAGGTTCAGCCCTTCCAGCGTGAGCAGCGGGAAGAACAGGTACGCCTGCCTGCGCCCGATGAAGCGGGCCACCCCGCTGCTGTGCTCGGCCTGCTTGCGTGACCAGATGAGGATGTCCGGCGCGACGTCCGGGTCGTGCTCCTCGTGGTTGGGGTTGGCGTGGTGGCGGGTGTGCTTGTCCATCCACCAGCCGTAGCTGAGGCCGACGGCCAGGTTGCCGGCGATCAGCCCGGCGATCCTGCTGGTGCGCCGCGACCTGAACACCTGGCCGTGCGCCAGGTCGTGGGCCAGCAACGTCACCTGCGCGAACGCCACCGCCAGCAGCACCGCGACGGGCAGCTGCCACCAGGAGTCGCCGACCAGGGCGAACGCCGTCCACCCCGCGGTGAACAGGCCGAGCACCAGGCCGATGCGGATCGCGTAGTAGCCGGGACGCCGCTCCAGCAGTCCCTCCGCGGCGACCAGGCGGGACAGTTTCGCGAAATCGCTGCCCCGAGTGGGCGGCGGGGCTTCGAGGAGGGTCACACTCTTCTCCGATGCTGCCGAGGCGTGTTTCGTGATCGCTCTCAGCATCGCGAGAGTTCTCGCCAGGCGAACCCTGGCTGTCACCCGTCCTCGTGGTAGGGCTGGCCCTACCATCGGACGTGAAGCGGAACGGCGCCCCCGCCGCCTGGGATCGGGCCGTCTCATCGCACTCAGCAACGACGGACTGCCCCATCGTGGCCACATCGGGCTGGAATGGCGGGCGGCGGGGGCGCCGCGACCTGGCGCGGTCTCGGCTCGACGGACTCGGCTCGACGGACTCGGCTCGACGGTCTCAGGTCGCGTGATTTCGCAGGTCGTACTCAGATGAGCTGCGGCACCGGTACCCGCACCCTGGCCCGCATGCGCGGGATCTCGGGCGACTCGGCGGCGCTGGTGCCGAAGACGTGCAGGTCGGGGCGGAAGGCCCGCAGGTAGGCGTGCCGGTCGGTGAACGTGGCGGCCAGCGCGTCGCCGTAGTCGATGAGCTGCCTGTGCACCTGCCTGCGCGGCTCGTAGCGGGCCTGCAGCAGCCGGTCGAGCAGGTCGCCGTCGCCGGCCGCGGCGGTGATGACGTCGGCCAGGATCTCCGCGTCGTGCAGCGTGTAGCTCATGCCCATGCCCGTCATCGGGTGGCAGGCGAAGGCGGCCGAGCCGAGCAGCGCCGCGTTGCCGCGGTGATAGGCCGACACCCGCAGCGAGGAGATCTTGATCTGGTGCCAGGAGGCCGGCTGCAGCACGTCGAAGGCGTCGGAGCTGTCGGTGACGAACCGCTTGAGCATGTCGATCAGCACCGGCATGCCGTCCTCGAAGATCTCCTTGTCGTCCTCGGGCGGCAGGCCGACGAACACGCGTCCCTGGTCGCGGTTGAGCGGGTACAGGTAGGCGAGCCAGCCTTCCGAGCTGAAGTACAGCCGGTTGAGCTGGGCCATGCCGGCGGTCAGCGGCACCGTGGCCACCCGCATGAGCAGGCGGTCGTAGAGCGAGGTGACCTGGTCGATGCCGAGGGCCTGGCGGATGGCCGACCTGGTGCCGTCGGCGCCGATCACGACTCCGGCGCGCAGCCGGCGTCCGTCGGACAGCTTCAGCTCCTCGATCCTGCCCTCGTCCTGCGTCAGGTCGTCGATGGCGGTGTCGAACCAGAAGTCCACGCCCTCCATCGCGCAGCAGGTGTAGATGAGCTCGACCAGCTCGCGGTAGGGGCGGATGAGGAAGCCGCCGGGGAAGCGGCAGTCCTGGATCGGTTCGCCGTCGTGGTAGTAGCGGATGGTGTCGCGCTTGAGTCCCTGGCGCTCGACGAGGCCCGTGAGCCCGTGCCTGGCCAGCACCCGCAGCCCGGGCGGCTTGAGGAAGTCGGCGCCTGCGCTGGGGATGGCGGGTCCCTGCTCGATGACGACGACGCGGTGGCCGCGGCGGCCCAGCAGCAAGGCCAGGAAGCAGCCGCCGAGACCGGCGCCGACGATGGCCACGTCGCACGATGTGGTTGCCATGACGAGAGCCCTTTCGAAGTTTGAACTAGTGCGTTGGCCCGTAGGAGCCGGCGAGCGTGCCGGGGTCGGCCGCGCGCCGCGGGCGGGCGTGATCGGCTTGCTGGGGAATGCGGGTCTCGACAGGCAGTAGCGCGTCGGCCTCCGCCGCGACGGTGGCGAGCGTCGTGCGTAGCTCCAGCAACAGCCGGCGAGGCACCTTGACCATCTCGTCGCCGGGGTCGGTCCGCAGCCGGGTGATCTTGGTGAGTGCGATGGCGCCGGTCAGCACCGAGATGGCCACACACAGCGCCAGCGCGCCGGCCAGCCCGGCCAGTGGCCCGCTCATGAACGGGTGGTCGATCATGACCGAGACGATCGCGATGCCGACCGCTCCGCCGATCATGCGGCCCATCACGGCCGCGCCGACGGCGGAGGCGTACTGGTGCGGCTTGGCCGCCAGCGTGGTGGCCACGGACGTGCCCGGGGCCAGCGCGCCGACGCCGATGCCGACGATGACGCTGGCCACCAGGCCCCACACCGTGGGCCCCATCTGCATGAGCACGAGCACGCACGCCCCGCCGCACAGCAGCGAGCCGGCGTAGATGAGCCCGTACGCGCCGACCTTCTTCACCAGCCGCCCGGCCACGAAACTGGTCACGACGACGGCGATCGAGGTGGGTGTGAGCCACATGGCCACCTGGAGCATGGGGTAACCCAGGTGGAGCAGGTATAGCGGCTGCACGGTCAGCAGCCCGTACGACAGGGCGCCGAAGCACCAGGTCGCCAGCCAGCCCCAGACGAATCTGGGCCGGCGCCACAGCGCCAGGTCGATGGCCGGCAGGCGGTGGTGCCTGGCCTGGGCGAGCGCGCCGCCGAGCAGGGCCAGGGCGGCGATGACCAGCCACACCACGTCCAGCCCCCAGGCCATGGCCTTGGAGATGGCCAGCACGATGACGGCGATCCCGGCGGCCAGCAGCCACGCGCCGAGCACGTCCGGCCAGCCTCTGGTCCCGGCGCGCTTACCCGGCGGGAGCGTGGCGCAGGCCAGCAGGAGGACGACGCCGATGACGACGACGGGGGCGAACAGCGCGCGCCAGCCGAACGCGGCGGCCAGCCAGCCGCCGCCGGCCTGCATGAGCAGGCAGCCGAGGCCGGAGGCCGAGCTCCACAGCGCGATCGCGCCGCGGCGCTGCGATTCCGGCAGCTCGCCGAGCAGCAGGCCCAGGCTGGAGGGGATCATCGCGGCCGCGCCCACGCCCTGGACGGCCCGCGCGGCCAGCACGTACGACCAGGACTCGACGGTCACGGTGGCGATGCCGCCGATCACGAAGATGACCAGGCCGACCGCCAGCACCCTGCGGCGGCCGAACAGGTCGGCCCAGCGTCCGGCCGTGGCCAGCAGCGCCGCGATCGGGACGAAGGCCGCGCTGGTGAGCCAGACCAGGTCGCCGAGCGGCATCCCGGAACCGGCGGGGGTGTAGCGCAGCACCCCGACGGCCAGGGTGGTGGCCGTGGTGTCGGCCATCACCGTGAGCATGACACCCGCGCCGACCAGCCGCAGCATGACCGCATGCCGCCGGGTCAGGTGCGTGGCCGGGCCACTTCCCCGGACGGCCGCTGGCGAGGAACGCACGTGGTCACCTCCATGAGATGGACTTCGCGGTGCGGGCACACTCCGGCGGTGCCCGCGCGAAGAGGGGTCGGGGTTCGTTCAGGTGCCGTAGCGGCCCGGGGCGATGAGGCCTTCCGGGTCCAGGGCGGTCTTCATGCGGTGCAGCATGCTGAGGCTCGCCGTGTCGGTGCCCGACCAGACGGTCGAGGCCGCGTGGTCGATGTCGGAGCGGTAGATGACGCAGCCGTGCTCGCGCAGCAGGCCGTGGGCCTCGTCGCGGAGCTGGTGAGCGCGCTCGTCGGCGCCCGGCTGCGAGCGGTCGAAGAAGATCTGGATGACGGCGTTGGCCTGGTGCCGGCCGATCAGGTTCCACTCCACCATCAGCGCGGTGCCGTGGGCGTCGACGGCCTCCTGCATGGTGGCCATGATCTGCTCGGTCTTCCTGGCCTGCAGCGGCATCATCGGCAGCAGGACGAGGAAGCCGAAGCGTCCGGCGTCGATCTGCTCGCAGGAGGTCACGCCGAGCGCCTTCTGCACGCCGTGGCAGGTGGGGATCCCCTGGGCGGTCAGCGCGCGGGCGTACAGCGGGTCGTCGGGGCCGACGGCCGCGGCGTCGAGCACCCGCAGCGATTCCGCGCCCTCGACCTCGACCAGCGCCTTGCGCAGCAGTTCCTCGGCCAGGGAGACGGTCTCGCCGCTGCCGAGCAGCGGGCCGAGGATGGTGAACCGGCCGGCGTCGACGCCGGCGGGCAGCAGCCAGCCGGGCCCGCCGGGGGTCATGGCCAGCTCGCGCACCCGCAGCAGCCCTTCGGCCGGGTTGCCGCGGCGCAGGAACGAGGCGAGCGCGCCGATGGTGGCGCCGATCTGGTCGCGTTCGATGCGGGCGTGGACCAGGCCGATGCTCTGCGGCCTGGGGATCAGTGAGATGGCCATGGCGGTGATGACGCCCAGGTTGTGCTGGACGAACGCCTGCGTCAGGTCGGGGCCGGCGCCCCGGCCGAGGTAGTGGCCCGAGGGGTCGAGCCCGCCGGTGTGGACGACGCTGCCGTCGGCCAGGACGGCCTCGATCCCGGCCACGTCGTGCACGCGGGAGCGCACGCAGCCGTCGCCGCGTTCGAGCGCGTTGCCCACGACCGAGGTGTCGGCGCACGAGGCGGTGACGTTGAGCATCCAGGCGGTGTCGCGCAGCGCTTCGGCCAGCTGCCGCTGGGTGACGCCCGGCTCGACGACCGCGTAGCCGGCGTCGAGGTCGAGGCTGCGGATGCGGTTCATGCCGCCGAGGTCGACGACGGTGTTGTCCTCGGAGACGGGCATGGCCGAGCCCATGCCCCAGTTGCGGCCCGTGCTGATCGGATACAGGTGGCGGTCGGCGGCGGCGGATCTCCGGACGAGCGCGCGTACCTCGCCGACGCTCTCCGGGCAGACGACGCCGGCGACGGAGCGGGGGCGGTGCGCTCCCACGTCACGCGGTCTCAGCGCCTGTCGCGATAATCCCTGCATGACTCTCCTCTTCGGGGTGAGGTTCTCGCTGTTCGAAGCTCCCGCGATCGGCCCGGAGAGGTCGTCGGGAACCGGGTGCTCGCACACTCAGGCGGTGTGCTGCAGCAGGTCGTCGATGGAGCCGATGGCCTGATGCGACATTTCTCTGATCTCGCGCAGCCGCTGCGTCACGTGCCGCTCGGGGACGGGG
>NZ_JABCPZ010000112.1 GCF_013283785.1 Nonomuraea antri | reverse complement strand
GAGCCGGGCGGCGTCCGCGGGCAGCCCCGCCGGGTAGTCGCTGACGATCGCCACGTCCAGCGCCCCCGCGTGCAGCCGTTCCATGAGCCGCCCCGTCAGCCCCTCCGTCACCCGCATCTCCACCCCCGGGTACCGGGCGGCGAACCGCTTGAGCGCCGTGGGCACCAGGTCGACGTTGGCCGTCGCGAACGCGCCCACCCGCAGCGTGCCGCCCAGCCCGCCGTGGATGGCGGCCAGTTCCTCGCCCGCGCGTTCGAGCCGGTCGAGCACGGCCACCGCGTGCCGGTGCAGCGCCGCCCCTGCGGGCGTCAGGCGCACGCCTCTGGCCAGGCGTTCGAAGAGCGGCCCGCCGCAGGCGCGTTCGAGTGCGGCGATGCGCCGTGAGACGGCCGACTGGGTGTAGCCGAACAGCTCGGCCGCGGCCGTAAAGGACCCGCTCCTGGCGACCTCGTCGAAGAGGCGGAGTGTCCCGACGTCAAAGGCATTCCTGTCAAGCATGGCTGGTATGCAATGTAGTCGGTGGTGGAATGGCTCGCATCCCTGTTCACTGAGGCACGTGATTGCATTTCTCGGACAGGGACGCATGGGCGTCCCCATGGCCCGGCGACTCGTGGAGGCCGGGCACCAGGTGACGACGTGGCGGCGCGGGACGGGGGTCTCGCCCGCGGCCGCCGTGGAGGGGGCCGAGCTGGTCATCACGATGCTCAGCGACCCGGCCGCGGTGCGCGAGGTGCTGACGTCCGCGCTGCCGGGTCTGCGTGACGGGGCGACGGTGGTGGAGATGTCCACGATCGGGCCGCAGGCGGTGCGTGAGCTGCGCGGGCTGCTGCCGCCGTCGGTGGAGCTGGTGGACGCGCCGGTGCTGGGCAGCGTGGGACCGGCGGCCGACGGGACGCTGACCGTGCTGGCCGGTGGCGACGTGACGCGGTGTGTGAAGGTGCTCTCGGTGTTCGGCCCGGTGCGTGAGGTGGGCCCGCTGGGCGCGGGCGCGGCCATGAAGCTCGCCGTGATGAGCGCGCTGGTGCCGGCCCAGGTGCTGCTCGCCGAGGCGTTCGCGTACGGCGCCGCGCACGGCGTGGACCGGGCGGCGCTGGCCGAGGTGCTGGCGGGCACCCCATTGGGCGGGCTGGCTGAGCGGCTGGCCATGCCTCCGGCCGAGACGAGGTTCGCGCTGGGGCTGGCGGCCAAGGACCTGGGCCTGGCCGCCTGGGAGGGCGCGACGATGGCCACGGCGGCCCGGCTGCGGCTCCAGCAGGCCCAGGCCGCCGGCCTGGGCGACCGCGACCTGACGGCCATCGCCGACCACCTGGCCCCCCGGGACCACCTGGCAGCCGGAGACCTCCTGGCGACAGGGGACCATCCGGCAGCCGGGGACCACGCGGGTGGCGTGGCGGTCTCGCGCGCGGTGCCCGTGAACCCGCCGACCGTCCCGGCCACGAACGGCATGTACTCGCACGCCGTCCGCGTCGGTGACATGCTCTACGTCTCCGGCCAGGCCGCCCTGGACGAGCACGGCACGGTGCTGGGCGACGGTTCCATGGAGTCCCAGGCCGAGCACGTCTTCGAGGGCATCGCCCGCATCCTGGCCGACCAGGGGGCGGCGTTCGCCGACATCGCGTTCATCAGGACGTACCTGACGGACATGGACCAGCGGGCCGGCTACGGCAAGGTGCGCAGGAAGTACATCACGGGCACTCCCCCGGCCAGCACGACGGTGGAGGTGTCGAAGCTGTTCATGCCGGGCCTGCTGCTGGAGATCGACCTGATCGTCGCACTGCCCCGTCCGATGTGATCGAATTGTCCCCCGTCGGGGTCGGACCACCGCGGAGGGCGAATGAAGACGCCGGCCACCGTTGTCGCCCTTTTCCTGGCCGCGTGCGTCGTGACCGCGGGACTCTTCTTCGCGCCCGTCGTCATCGTGCTCCTGACGTACGGGTGCGGCTGGTCGGAGGACCGCACGGCCGAAACATTCGCCGAGCACGCCGTCTTCGACCAGGTCCCGCCCGGCGCCCGGACGGAGGGGACCTGGAGCAGCTACTGCGAGGAAGACGACGAGATCGTGTCCGTCGCACAGGAATACCGCTTCTCCGGCAGCCCGGAGGACGTGCTCGGCTTCTACCGGAAGGTCGCCGCCGAGCACGGCTGGGCCCCGCCCGCCCGCAAGGAGGACGCCGACCCGGACGAGCTGCGTTACTGCGGCACCGTCGACGGCATGAGGGTCGAGATGTGGCTGACGACCGGGTCGGACTCCTACGTCATCGATCTGAACGAGGGCATGAACGGCTGGTGCTGACCACCCGAATCAGCCCGAGATAGCCCGAAAAATCAGGCCAGCGGGCCGGTGATCGACTCCACCGCCGTCACCACGCTCCCGTCCGCGACCAGCCGCACCGCGGACTCGATCTCCGGCGCCAGGAACCGGTCGGGACCGGGCGCGGGCACCGTCTCGCGCAGCGCCTTGACCACCGACGCCGTCGCGGGGGCGGGCGTCAGCGGGGCGCGCAGGTCGAGCGCGCGGGCGGCGGTGAGCACCTCGATGGCCAGCACGCGGGTGAGCCCGTCGACCGACTTGCGCAGTTTGCGGGCCGCCGACCAGCCCATCGAGACGTGGTCCTCCTGCATGGCCGAGCTGGGGATGGAGTCGACGCTCGCGGGCACGGCCAGGCGCTTGAGCTCAGAGACGATGGCCGCCTGGGTGTACTGGGCGATCATGTGACCGGAGTCGACGCCGGGGTCGTCGGCCAGGAAGGCGGGCAGGCCGTGGTTGCGTGCCACGTCCAGGAAGCGGTCGGTGCGGCGTTCTGACATCGAGGCCAGGTCGGCGGCCACGATGGCGAGGAAGTCCAGGACGTACCCGACGGGGGCGCCGTGGAAGTTGCCGTTCGACTCGACGCGGCCGTCGTCCAGCACGGCGGGGTTGTCGACCGCGCTGGCCAGTTCCCAGCGGGCGACGGTGGCGGCGTGCGCGATCGTGTCGCGGGCGGCGCCGGCCACCTGGGGGGCGCAGCGCAGCGAGTACGCGTCCTGGACGCGGGTGCACGCCGCCGGGTCGCGGTGGCTGGCCATGATGTCGGAGTTGGCCAGGATCTTGGTCATGTTGGCGGCGGCCAGCGCCTGGCCGGGGTGCGGGCGCAGCGCCTGGAGCTCGGGCATGAACACCCGGTCGGTGCCGAGCAGCGCCTCCACGCTCATCGCGGCGCTCACGTCGGCGGTCTTGACCAGCTTGGTGAGGTCGGCGATGGCCAGGATGAGCATGCCGAGCATGCCGTCCGTGCCGTTGATCAGCGCCAGCCCCTCCTTGGCGGCCAGCTCGACCGGCTCGATGTGGGCCTGCTTGAGCGCCTCGGCGGCGGGCTGGAGCGCGCCCGCGGCGTCGCGCACCACGCCCTCGCCCATCAGCGTCAGCGCGACGTGCGCCAGCGGCGCCAGGTCGCCCGAGCAGCCGAGGCTGCCGAACTCGTGCACCACCGGCGTGATCCCGGCGCTGATCAGCGCGGCCAGCGTCTTGGCCGTGGTCGGCCGGACGCCGGTGTGCCCGGTGGCCAGGGTGTGCAGGCGCAGCAGCATGAGCGCGCGCACCACCTCGGTCTCCACCTCGGGCCCGGATCCGGCCGCGTGCGAGCGCACCAGCGAGCGCTGGAGCTGGGTGCGCAGCGCGGGGTCGATGTGGCGGGTGGCCAGCGCGCCGAACCCGGTGGAGATCCCGTACGCGGGCACCGGGCTCTCGGCCAGCTCGTCCACCCGCTGGCGGGCGGCCGCGATGGCGGCGATGGCATCGTCGGTGAGCTGGACGGCGGCCCCGTGGCGGGCCACCTGGATGACGTCGTCGAAGCTCAGCGGCTCCGGACCGACGTTCACGACTCCGTTGTCGCGCATGATGATCTCTCTCGCGTTAGGTAACCGGCGAATGCGATGTTAGCTCCTTACCGGAGAACAACGCAGACAGGCCCTCCCTGCCCTCGTCGGTGAGGATCACCGCGCGGGGGATGTCGCCCCGCCGATACCAGCCGCGTTCGAACAGCACGTCGGTCACTGCCGCGCCGAGCGCGCCGCCGAGGTGGGCCCGGCGCTCGGTCCAGTCCAGGCACTCGGGCGCGAATCTGCGCCGTGCGCTCCTGGCCCCCTCGACGTCCACGCCCAGTTTCGTCAGGAGCCGCTCCCCCGCGGCGGTCGGCTCCTGACCCTGGTAATAACCACCGTCCTTCAGCCGGTCGAGAAACCCGACGCCGGCCTTTCCCGCGAGATGGTCGTAGCAGGTGCGCGCCTCCTCCAGCAGCCTGGCCTGGCGGGACTGGCGCAGCGACCGCACGGCGGGCCGCGCGCTCACCCTGGCCAGCACCTCCAGGACCTCGGCCACCTCGTGCCCGGCCAGCCGGTAATAACGGTGGCGGCCCTGTCGTACGACGTCGACAAGCCGCCCGTCCAGGAGCCTGGCCAGGTGCGCGCTCGCCGTGGCCGCGCTGACCCCGGACAGCCTGGCCAGCTCCCCCGCCGCCAGGGCACGGCCGCCGAGCAGCGCCGTCAGGATGGCGGCCCGGGTCGGGTCCGCGATGAGCGCAGCCACGGGGGCGATGTCCGCGTCGCGTGCTGTGAAGTCCGCTGTGTAGTCCGCCGGCATGCTTCGACGGTAGTGCACCGATATTTCCACCCGCGCCGAAGTGTGCCGGGGGGTGGCGGCGGTCAGGCATGGCTCTTGCCCAGCGCGTCGCGTATCGCGTCGCGGGCCCGGTCCATCAGCGCCAGCGGCGTGCCCATCAGCAGGTTCCCGGCCGCGGACTCGGTGCCAGGATGCGGATGCGTGGGCGCCAGCGCCTCGGCCGCACGCACCGCGACCGCCATCGCCCGCCGCTCGGCCGCCGACGTGCTCGCGCGCAGCCGGGCGAACTCGTAGCGCTCCTCACCGCGCGCGTGCGCGGTCACCGCCGCCCGCAGCCTGGCCAGGTTCGAGGCGAAGTCCGGGTGGTCGACGCCGCCCCGGTCGAGGTCGGCCAGCAGCCGCTTGGCCTGGTTCTCCTCGCGCAGCCGGTCGGCCACGACGGCGTCGCCGCCGTCGAGCCTCCTGCGCGCGTACGGGTGGACGATCTCCTCCTCGGCGGTCTCGTGCACGGCCAAGAGCCCGACCAGCCGACGCAGGCGTTCGGCCCGGTCGCCGTCGTGCGCCTGCTCGACCTCGTCGAAGAGATCCCTGATCCGCCCGTGCTGCGCCACCAGGAGATCGATGACGTCGCTGTGCTCACCCACGTCACAGAACTACCCGATGCCTGCTGGAGCACGCGCTTCCTTGCCAAACCCAGACCTTTCGGCGGGCGAACCCTGGCCCGGCCCCGGGTAGACGCTGCGGCATGGCCTTCGATCCGCTCCAGGAGCGGGGTATCCCGCTGGACGAGCAGCTGCGGAACTGGCGCGAGCTCGACGTCACGCCCATCGACCCCGACCACGCCGACCCGTACACCCGCTGCCGGATCATCACGATGAACGGGATCGAGGTCGAGGCCATCCAGTTCAGTCACCAGCTCGCCCGCCACTGCCCCGATCTGGAGATCAGGCGGCAGCTCGCGCGGGTGCGTTACATCGAGGCGCAGCAGCAGAAGGTGGTCAACTGGCTGCTGCCCGGGGTGTCGTCGGTGCTGGAGACGACGATCGCCTACGAGCAGGTGGCCGTGGACCTGACGGCCTGGGTGGCCAGGATGGAGCCCGACCCGTACCTGAAGCAGGCCTACCAGTTCGGCGTGCTGGAGGACTTCGACCACCTGTACCGGTACGCGAACCTGTACGAGATGATCGAGCACCGCAAGGCCGAGAAGATCGTCGACCAGCTCACCGAGGTCATGCCGGGCCGGCCGACGTACCTGCATCACCGTGACCCGGTCGACAACGTGCGCGAGCCGTACGACAGGCACTCCACCGAGCCGTTGTCCCGGCTGCACGCCCTGACCGTCATGGCCGCCGAGCAGCAGACCATGAACTTCTACATGAACGTCGGCCCGACCTACATGGAGCCGATCGCCCGCCGCCTCTACCAGGAGATCGGGCTGATCGAGGAGGAGCACGTCACCCACTACGAGTCGCTGGTCGACCCGGGCGCGAGCTGGTGGGAGATGCTGCTCAACCACGAGTACAACGAGTGCTACCTCTACCACTCGTTCATGCAGACCGAGTCGGACCGCCGGGTGAAGGCCATCTGGGAGCTGCATCTCAACATGGAGCTGGAGCACCTGCGGCTGGCGGCCGAGCTGTTCAAGCGGTTCGACGGGCGCGAGCCCGACCAGGTGCTGGCCCCGGCGCTGCCGCCGCCCGTCACGTTCGAGCCGAACAAGGCGTACCTGCGCGAGCTGATCGCCACCCAGATCGACTGGACCACGCTGGGCACCGGGTACGTGCGTGAGGCGCACGAGCGCTTCGAGCGGATGCAGGCGCGGATCATGGGCGGCGAGAAGCCGCCGTCCGAGCGGGTGATCGACGACAACCGGGCCATCTCCGGGCAGGAGTACCGGCTGGAGACCGAGGGCGCGCACCCGGCCGGAATCCGGCTCGGCCGCTGACGCCTGGGCGGCCCGGCGACGGCCGCCGGGCGCTCGGTTTGGGGCTTGGGGCCGAAATTCGCTAGAGTTCTCTCGTCGCCCGGCGAGAGCGGGGGCAGACTGCGGAAGTGGCTCAGTGGTAGAGCATCACCTTGCCAAGGTGAGGGTCGCGGGTTCGAATCCCGTCTTCCGCTCGGAGCTTCCGGCTCGGTGGAGTGGCCGAGAGGCGAGGCAGCGGCCTGCAAAGCCGTCTACACGGGTTCAAATCCCGTCTCCACCTCGTGAGGACGATTAGCTCAGCGGGAGAGCGCTTCCCTGACACGGAAGAGGTCACTGGTTCAATCCCAGTATCGTCCACCACACTCCCCTGCGGGAGGCGAGCCCCAGATCTTCGGATCTGGGGCTTTTTCACGTCTCCAGCGTGGGGCCCAGGGCGCTGATCAGGCGGTCCATCCAGGTGCGCGCGTCGCCGCGGACTGCCGGGTACTCGGCGCGGAACTCCGCCCAGTCGACCTCCGTGCGGCGCAGCAGCCGGGCGAACGTCATCTCGGCCCCCCAGCCCTCCAGGACGTCCTCCAGCACCCGGTCGAGCAGGTCGCGCGGCACCGTGACGCGCTCGGCCAGCAGCACCGCGTCGTACAGGTCCTTGCCCTGCGGGTGCACGTCGCCGACCAGCCACTGGAGCTTCCAGGCCAGCGACAGCTCCGGCGAGGCCGCCTGGACAAGCGTCGGCTCGGCGCCGCCCGCGCGCGGGATCAGCGCCTGCTCCGGCGGGACCGGCAGGGCCTCGTTGAAGACGAAGTCGAGCTGGACCGTGCCCGGGGGCAGGCCGTCGGCGTGCCAGGTGAAGACGATGCGGCGGCCGGGGGCGCGCTCGTAGCTCCAGATGTCGTCCACCGCGATGCCCTCGGCCGAGATGCGCACCTCGCCGGACTCGGCCGGGGTGGTGACGGCGGCGGACATGAGCCCGCGGAACGTCTCGCCGGCCAGCCGGCCGTCCGACTCGACGGTGTGCGGGACCACGACCCAGTCCAGGTCGCCGGGCTCGCGGGCGCGCTCGCCCACCCACGCCTCCAGCAGCAGGCTGCCGCGCAGGACGAGATGCGCCTGCCACCGGGAGTCCGCGACCACCTTGACCAGGTGGTCGATGGCCAGCCGCCGGGCGCGGCGCCAGCGCCGGCCGGTCTCCTCGTCGGCGAAGGCCGGCTCACCGGCGCGGAACGCGCGCGGGAAGTGCTTCAGCGCCGGGTCGAAGATCGGCCGCTGCCGCGCCCCGGCCCCGTGCGCGAGCGGCAGGTACGTGGCGGGCAGGCCGGGCCCGCCCGGCTCGGGAATCGGCTCGGGCCCGGCGGCAGCGGCGGCCGCGGCGGCCCTGCGGGCGGCGCGTTTTCTGGCTGATGTCATCGCTCCTCGATCCAGCCGTCGTCGATGGCGGGGTTGTCGTCGTGCACCACGAACTCCTGCTCGGACTCCAGGACGGCGAAGCCGCCGCCCGCCAGCCCGGCCAGCAGGGCGTCGAAGCGGCCGCGGGCCTCGGGCAGCCCGAAGCCGCGGCAGCGCTGGGTGACGAAACGCTCGTGGGCGCCGTCGTCGCGGTGTCGTCTGGCGTTGCGTGAGACGTGCGCGGCGTGCGGCACGGCCAGCTCGGCCAGCCTGGCCAGGGCGGGCGGGCCGCCGGTGACCAGGACCTTGGCGTGGTGCTCGAAGTAGCAGCCGGGCAGCGCGGCGGCGGCGCGGGCGGTGCCGGGCACGTCGGCGTTCCACGGCGCGGCCTCGATCTTGACGCGGGCCACCTCGAATCCGGCCGCGCGCAGCCGCCGCGCCGTGCCGTCCGCGGTGGCGCGCTGCTCGGTGAGCGTGCCGCGGCCGGCCAGGGTCAGCATGGGCCGGGACGGCTCGCCGCCGCGATCGAGCACGATGTGGGTGAACTTGGCGCCGTTCGCGCCCGCCCAGCCACGCAGCCGCTCCGCCGCCGACTCACCGGCCGTCCCGCTGAGACAGGCAGTGGTGAGACGGACGGTGAGGTGGATGTCGAAGACACCGGCGAACTCGGCCACCTGATCCTCCTGCTCGATGGGAGCAGCAGAATCGCGTAGCGGACAGAGCCGGTCAAAAGGTTTAGCCGGTGACGGGTGGCCCGGCCGCCCGGAGCAGCGCGAGCAGGTGTTCCGGCGGTGAGACCTTGAGCAGAAGGCCGGACGCGCCGACGGCCGCGGCCTCCTCGCGGCGCCCGGGACTGTCGTAGGTGGTCATCAGGACGATCCTGGGCCGGTGCTCGCCGCCGAGCAGCGCCCGGGCGGCCTCCGTGCCCGACATACCCGGCATGTCCATGTCCATCAGCACCACGTCGGGACGCAGGCTCCTGGCCAGCTCCACCGCGCCGTACCCGTCCTCGGCCTCGCCGACGAGCCGGAGGTCGGGCTGGGTGGCGAGGATGAGGGCGAGCCCGCGGCGGAAGGCCGCCCGGTCGTCGGCCACCACCACCGAGATGGGCCGCCCGGCCCGGGCCCGCGCGCTCACAGGGGGACCGCCACGCGCACGCCCCAGCCGCCGGGGCGCGGCCCGGCGGAGAGCGTGCCGTGGAACAGGGCGACCCGTTCGCGCATGCCGATCAGCCCGTGCCCGGGCGGGCCGTGCTCGCCGCCGGTCCCGCCCTCGTCCACGATCTCCAGGCGCAGCTCGCGCGGCGTGTACGTCATCGTGACCCCGGCCCGGGTCGGGCCGGCGTGCTTGAGCGTGTTCGTCAGCGACTCCTGCACGATGCGGTAGGCCGACAGCTCCAGCCCGGGCGGCAGCGGCACGGGCGCGCCGACCACCTCCAGGTCGACCTCGAGACCGGCGCAGCGCATCTGCTCCAGCAGGTCGTCCAGCCTGGCCAGGCCGGGCTGCGGGGAATGCTCGCGTTCGCCGGGCACCCGGAGCAGGCCGAGCATCCGCCGCAGCTCCTCCACCGCCTCGCGGCCGGCGTCGGCCACCACGGTCAGCGTCTCGCGTTCGGTGGTCTGCTCGGGGCGCAGCATCAGGCGTACCGCGCCGGCCTGCATGGTCATGACGCTGACGCTGTGCGCGACGATGTCGTGCAGCTCGCGGGCGATCCTGGTGCGTTCCTCCACGACCGCCTGCCTGGCCAGCAGCTCGCCGCGTTCGCTCGCCTGCGCGGCGAGCTCGGTGTTCCTGCGCACGGCCAGCCCCGAGCCGCCCGCGATGGCGGTCATGACCAGCGCGACGGCGTAGTCGCCCGGGCCCGCGCTCCGGCTGCCCGCCCCCGCCATGGCCACGATGTAGATCAGCGTGAGCACGACCGCGCCGAGCACTCCCCGGTCACGCCACGGCCGTTCGGCCAGCACGGTGAACAGCAACAGCAGTTCCACGTACCACTGCCAGGCCGCGGCGGCGTCCGGCGCGATCAGGTAGGTGGCCACGCTGGCCACGGTGTAGCAGGTCAGCAGGGTGACCGGCAGGCGGCGCCGGACCAGCACCAGCACGCCGGTGGCCACCACGGCGGCCAGCCACCAGGCGGGCTCGGCGCGCGGCGGCGCCAGCGTGCGGCCCCCGATCTCCTCGGCGAGAGCGAACACAGTCGTGATCACCGCGATCAACCAGTCGATCGGAGTGGGGGGAGTACGGCGGAACATGGGCGAAGGTTAGAGGACGCGATTTACCCCGGAAATCCACCCGTAGGGTGATCTCTGGTCAACCGCGCGCCCCCTCTGGAGCGGGTGCCGCCGCGTCGTCGAGCCTGGCGCGGGCGGCGGCCGCCAGGCGGCTACAGTGAGCGGGCATGACGCCTCTGGAGCTGATCGCGAGCCTGCGCGCGACCCGCCACTTCACCGCCGATCCCGTCGCCGCCGGGCAGCTGCGGGCGGTGCTGGAGGCCGCCAGGTGGACCGGCTCGGCCCGCAACCGCCAGCCGTGGCGTTTCGTGGTGGTCCGCGACCCCGCGCTGCTGGGCCGCCTGAGCCGGCTCGGCGCCTACGCGGGACACCTGGCCGGGGCGCCGCTGGCCATCCTCCTCGCGGTGGACGCCACGCTGTCCACGCAGGACGCCGAGTTCGACGCGGGCCGGGCCGCGCAGAACCTCATGCTCGCCGCGCACGCCCTGGGACTCGGCACCTGCCCGGCGTCGTTCTTCCCGGCCGCGAACGCCGGCACGGCCACCGAACTGGCCGGGCTGCCCGCCCCCTGGCGCGTCAGGACCGCGATCTCGCTCGGCCATCCCGCCCCCGCTCCCCCCGGCGCGTCCGCCATCGCGCGCGGCCGCCATCCCCTGGACGTCCTGGTGATCGAGCACCCGCCGCGCCCGGCCCGCTGACCTGCGCGGACACGGGCGGCTACAGAGTTAAGACGTTTGCGGACAGATCGCTCCGGGCAGCGCGAAGGCGGGCAGCATCCTCCTGTCCTTCCCGGGCGAAAGGCTGTGCGGCAATGGGATTCGCATGGGCTCTTCTCGGTCATGACATAGCGGTCGATCTCGGAACAGCCAACACACTCGTCTATGTTCGCAGGAAGGGCATCGTGCTGAACGAGCCCTCCGTCATCGCGATCAACCTTCACAAGAACACCGTGGTCGCCGTGGGCAAGGCGGCCAAGCGCATGGTGGGCAGGACGCCGCCGCACATCGCCACGATCCGCCCGCTCAAGGACGGCGTGATCGCGGACCTCGACGCGGCCGAGCGCATGTTACGCATGTTCATCCAGAAGGCGCACCCCAGCAGGTTCCTCGCCAAGCCCCGCATCGTGGTGGCGGTGCCGAGCGGGACCACCTCCATCGAGCAGCGGGCCGTCAAGGAGGCCGCCTACGAGGCGGGCGCGCGGCGGGTGCACATCATCGAGGAGCCGATGGCCGCGGCGATCGGCGCCGGGCTGAAGGTCGGCGAGGCCACCGGCAACATGGTGGTCGACATCGGCGGCGGCACCACGGAGGTGGCCATCGTCTCGATGAGCGGCGTCGTGGTGGCCAAGTCGCTGCGGGTCGGCGGCGACGAGCTGGACGAGGCCATCGTCACGTACATCAAGAAGGAACACGCGCTGCTGCTCGGCGAACGCACCGCCGAGCGGCTGAAGATCGACCTCGGCATGGTCAAGCCCGCGCCGGTGACCGCGCGCGACTCCGACGCCGAGCCGAAGGGACGCCACCGGGTCGGCGTCGAGATCATCGGCCCCGGCCACGACGAGCCGGACGGCGAGCCGGAGCCGCCGCCCGTCCCCGCGCCGCGCAGCTGGAACCCGTTCAGGTCCAGGCAGAAGCAGGAGAGCGTGCCGGAGAACGGCGCGCCGCGCCCGCTCGACCCGAAGGCGTGCGCGCCGGTGCGCGGCCGGGACCTGGTCACCGGCCTGCCCAAGACGGCCACCATCACCTCCGACCAGATCAGCGAGGCCATCGAGGACGAGGTCCAGTCGATCATCGACGCGGTGCAGACCACGCTCGACCAGTGCCCGGCCGAGCTGGCCGGTGACCTGCTCGACAACGGCATCGTGCTGACCGGCGGCGGGGCGCTGTTACGGGGCCTGGCCGACCGGATGGGCGACGCCACGGGCATGCCGATCCGGGTGGTCGACAAGCCGCTGTACTCGGTCGCGCTCGGCGCCGGCCGGTGCGTGGAACGTTTCCAGGCGATGCGGGACGTCCTGCTGCCTGATTGGTCACGCAGGTGAGCAGGCCGTTACGGGTCGCGGTCGTGATCGTCCTGGCCGCCGCGGCCGTCCTCGTCGTGCTCGACCGCACCGTGGTGCCGCTGGCGCCGCTGCGCGCGGCCGGGTCCGCCGTGTACGGGACCGCGCAGAACGTCGTCGGCCTGGTCACCAGGTCGTTCGGCGGCCAGGACCGCATCGCGGCGCTGGAGCAGGAGAACGCCAGGCTCAGGGCCGACCTGCAGGCGTCGGGCTTCAAGGCCGAGTCGAGCGTGCAGCTCGGCCGGCTGAACGTCTCGGTGCCCGCGCGCAAGGGCGTGGCCGCGCACGTGGTCGGCTACGGCAGGCAGAGCGTCACGCTCGACGCCGGCGCCGCCGACGGGCTGGTGCGCGACGTGACCGTGCTGAACGCCGACGGCCTGGTGGGCAAGGTGAGCTGGGCCGGACCGGCGACCTCGTCGGTGTCGCTGATCACCGACGCGTCGTCCTCCGTCGGCGCCCGCATGGTCGGCTCGGGCGAGCTGGGGCTGGTGACCGGGCTGCCCGGCGAGGGCAAGCTGCGGCTCAGCCTGTTCGACCCGAACGCCGAGCTGAAGGCGGGCGACCAGGTGGTCACGCTGGGCTCGGCCGGGCAGCGGCCCTACGTGCCCGGGGTGCCGATCGGCACGGTCGAGTCGGTGGTGCGCGCGCCTGGCGCGGCCACCCGCATCGCGCTGGTGCGGCCGGCCGCCCGGCTGTCGGCGCTCGACCTGGTGTCCGTGATCGTGCCGGCCTCCAAGGGGTGAGCTGACATGGGACTGATCCTGGTCCTGGTCGCGGCGCCGCTGGTCCAGGTCATGCTGATCAACCGGCTGCCGTGGGGCGGCCCCGACCTGGTGGCGCTGGCCGTGGTGTGGATGGCGCTGGCCAGGGGGCCGATGTGGGGGTCCGTGGCGGGGCTGCTGGCCGGGCTGGCCGCCGACGTCACGCCGCCGGCCGACCACACGATCGGGCGTACCGCGCTGGTGCTGGCGTTCACCGGGTTCATGGCGGGCCGCTGGCAGGAGGGCCGGCTGGTACTGGTGGCGCCGCTGAGCACGGCGCTGGCCACGCTGGGGCAGGCGGCCGCCACGGTCGCGCTCGGCGACGAGAGCTGGCTGACCGTCGTGCCCGAGCTGCCCAGGTCGGTCGGCTGGACGGTGGCCGCGGGCTCGCTGCTGACGGCCGTGGTGATCGGGCTGCGGCGGCGCAGGCAGGAGCGCAAGGGCCGCGAGCAGGGCGAGTCGCGCCCGGTCGCGCTGCGGCAGGTGCGCCGTGTCTAGGCCGGGCGCCGGGGGCGCGATGTCGCGTGGCCGGCTGTTCGTGCTGCGGCTGCTGGTCGTGGCGCTGCTGCTCACGCTGTGCGGGCGGCTGTGGTTCCTGCAGGTGGTCAGCGGCGCGCAGTACGTGCGGGCGGCGGCCGACGTCCGCATCAGGACGGTGTCGCTGCCGCCCACGCGCGGCCAGATCCTCGACGCCGCGGGACGGCCGCTGGTGACCAACAAGACCAGGCCGGTGGTCTCGGTGGACGCCATCGCCCTGCAACACCAGCCGGACGGCGGCAAGGCGGTGCTGGTCAGGCTCAGCAAGGTGTTGCGGCAGCCGTACCAGCAGATCGCGGAGAAGGTGCGGCTGTGCGGGCCGCGGGTGCCGCAGCCGTGCTGGCAGGGCTCGCCGTACGAGCCGATCCCGGTGGCGCAGGACGTGCCGGTGCCGACGGCGCTGCAGATCAGCGAGCGGCAGCAGGACTTCCCCGGCGTGCGCACCGAACTGCTGCCGGTACGCGTCTACCCGCTGGGCACCTCCGCCGCGCACACGCTCGGGTACGTGCAGGGCGCCAAGGGCCGCGACGGGCTCGAAGCCCGCTACGACGGCGACCTGGCGGGCGAGCCGGGCAAGCGCCAAGTGGCCGTGGACAACACGGGTCAGGTCACCCGGCTCATCCGCCAGGACGAGCCCGTCACCGGCGACAACCTCGTGACCAGCATCGACGCGCGGATCCAGGGCATCGCCGAGCAGGCGCTGTCCGGCGCGCTGGCGGCCAGCGGGGGCACCTCGGGGGCGGTGGTGGTGATGCGGTCCGACACCGGGCGGGTGGTGGCGCTGGCCGGCCATCCCTCCTACGACCCTGCGGTCTGGACGGACGGCGTCTCGTCCAAGGAGTACAAGGCGCTGCCGCTGCTCTCGCAGCCCGTGCAGGGTGAGTGGGCGCCGGGCTCCACCTGGAAGGTCGCCTCGACGGCGGCCGCCGCGGCGGCCGGCTACGGCCTGGGCGCCACCTACGACTGCCCGTCCGGGTACGTCGTCGGCAACCGGCTGTTCAGGAACTTCGCCTCGGCCGACCTGGGCCGGCTGACCATGCACGGCGCGCTGGTCAAGTCGTGCGACACGATCTACTACCGGCTGGCCGACGAGCTCTGGCAGCGCAGGTCGGACATCATGCAGAAGACCGCCCGCGGCTTCGGCTTCGGCGAGCCGACCGGCGTCGACCTGCCGGGCGAGGCGGCCGGCGCGGTGCCCGACGCGGCCCAGAAGAAGGCCGTCTGGCAGGCGACGCGGAAGGAGAGCTGCCGCCGGGCCACGACCGGCTACCCGGAGATGAAGGACCAGGGCCGGGCCGCGTACCTGACCGCGATCGCCAGGGAGAACTGCCGCGGCGGCGGCGTCTGGCGCGGCGGCGACGCGGCGAACTTCGCCATCGGCCAGGGCGGCGTGCTGGTCACGCCGCTGCAGCTGGCCCGGGCGTACGCGGCGATCGCGAACGGCGGCACCCTGTTCCACCCGCGCATCGGGCACAAGGTGGTCAGCCCGGACGGCAGGACGCTCAAGACGATCACCCCGCCGGTCGCCGGGAAGCTGCCCGCCTCGGCAGAGACCCTGCGGTTCATGCGCGCGGCGCTGGCCGGGGTGCCCAGGTCGGGCACGGCGGAGGAGGCGTTCGAGAAGTTCCCGTTCGACAAGATCGCGGTGGCCGGCAAGACCGGGACCGCGGAGTCGTTCGGGCACCGTGACACCTCGTGGTTCGCCTCGTTCGCGCCCGACCCGGCGTACACGGTCGTGGTGGTGCTGTCCGAGGGCGGCCGGGGCGGCGAGGTGGCCGCGCCGGCGGCGCGCGTGGTCTGGGAGGGCATACTCGGCCTGCGGGAGCGGCGATGAGCACGATGACAGGCAGGCGGCCGCTCGTCTGGGCGCCGACGCTGGCGCCGCCCGACCGGCTGCTGACGCTGTTCGCGTTCGGGCTGTCGGTGGTGGGGCTGCTGCTGGTGTGGTCGGCCACCCGCATGGGCGGCGACTACTCGCTGCTGATCAGGCAGGCCGTGGCCATCGGGCTCGGGCTGGTGATCATGTGGCTGGTCTCCCGGGTGGACCTGCGGGTGGTGCGGGCGTACGTGCCGGTGGCGTACGTGCTGGCGGTGCTCTCGCTGGCGGCGGCGCTCAGCCCGCTGGGGGTGCGGGTGAACGGCGCGCACTCGTGGATCGTGCTGGCGCCCGGCGTGCAGTTCCAGCCGTCGGAGTTCGCCAAGCTGGCGCTGGCGCTGGCGTTCGCGGTGCCGCTCGGCGAGCTGCGCGACGGCCAGGACCGGCCCGGGTTCGGCGGGGTGGTGCTGGCGCTGCTGCTGGCCGCGGTGCCGATCGGGCTCATCGGGCTGCAACCCGACCTCGGGACGATGCTGGTGTTCGCGGCCATGGTGGCCGGGGCGCTGCTGGTGTCGGGCGCGCCCAAGCGGTGGCTGCTGGTGCTCGCCGTGGGCGCGGTCGGGGCGGGGGCTGCGGCGTGGAAGTTCGGGCTGGTCAAGCCGTACCAGATCGAGCGGCTGCTGGTGCTGGCCAACCCCGGCGCCGACCCCGGCGGCGTCGGCTACAACGCGGCGCAGGCCCGCATCGCGATCGGCTCCGGCGGCCTGTACGGCAAGGGCCTGTTCAACGGCGAGCAGACCGCCGGGCATTTCGTGCCGGAGCAGCACACGGACTTCATCTTCACCGTCGCGGGCGAGGAACTGGGCTTCGCCGGGGCGGCCGCCATCGTGCTGGCGATCTGCGTGCTGCTGTGGCGCGGGCTGTCGATCGCCAGGCACGCCAGCACGCCGTACGGGACGGTGCTGGCCGGGGCCGTGGTGTCGTGGATCGGGTTCCAGACGTTCGTGAACGTCGGCATGACCGTGGGCCTGCTGCCCATCGTGGGGGTGCCGCTGCCGTTCGTGTCGTACGGCGGGTCGGCGACGGTGGCCGGGCTGATCGCGGTCGGGCTGCTGCAGGCCGTGCACCGGACCACCAGGTTCGAGGTGTAGCCGGGCCGGGAAATGAGTTGTCCGGCGGGCGTCGTCTTCGGCACCCTGATCGGCATGGACGTCCCATACCGCCAGATCCGCGCCCACCACACCGATACGTCGATCACCGTCTACCAGGCCTACGACCCCGCCATCGCGGCCCCGGCCGTGGCGGCGCAGCGGTTCACGGGCCCGTTCAAGCGGGAGCGGATGACCTGGATCAAGCCGTCGTTCCTGTGGATGATGTACCGCTGCGGCTACGCCACCAAGCCGGGCCAGGCGCGGGTGCTGGCCATCGAGATCACCCGCGAGGGGTTCGAGTGGGCTTTGCGGCACGCCTGTCTCAGCCACGACGACCGCTCACCCGGCTGGGCGGAGCGGCTCAAGTCGAGCCCGGTACGCATCCAGTGGGACCCGGAACGCGACCCGCATCACAACGCGCTGCCGTACCGGTCGATCCAGGTGGGCCTGTCGGGCCCGGCCGTGGCCCACTACGTGGACGACTGGACGGTCTCGATCACCGACATCACGGACCGGGTACGCGAGGTGCACGCGGCGGTGCGCGGCCGCGCGGACCTGACCGGCCTGCTGCCGGTGGAACGCCCGTACCCGATCCCTGCGGACGTCGCGACAGTGATCGGCGCCAGCCCGGCGGACTGACCGTGCGGACTTGCCGGCCCCGGGCGCGCGGCCGGCTGCGCCCGCGATGTCGCGGCGGCGGTCCCTGTCCCCCGACAATGTCTGCCATGGACTGGTTGCCCCTCGTCTCGACCGTCGCCGGTGCGGTCATCGCCCTGGGCGGAACGATGCTCGCCGACACCCTCCGACGCCGCGACGAACGCGGACGGGGCCTGCGCACGGACCGGCGGCAGAGCTACCTCGACTACGTCCTGGCCCTGGACACCGCGCACGGCCTGCTCAGAGGCGTCGCCGCGCGCGGCGGCGAGCCGGCGGAGCTCAGGCGGGCGGCCGGCGAGACGATCGGCCAGGCCAACCTGTACAAGACCAGGGAGAACCACCTGGTCACCGCCGCGCCCGAGGTGGCGCAGGCGGGCGAGGTCGCCTTCAGGAAGCTCATCGCGATCCGCGACGTGGTCAGGTCCGGGGCCGAGCCGGGCACCAAGGAGTTCCACGGCGCCTACCACGACTTCGCCGAGGCGCTGTGGCGGCTGCGCATGTCGGTCCGGGTGGACCTCGGTTCCCGCGCCCTCAAGCCCGGCGAACTGCAGCAGGCCTCGTGGTCGGAACGGGAGTCCTGCGACCTGTGCGATCCCGCCGTCTCGTGACTTCTGCCGCCTGAGAGGTTTGCCGGATTCACTCGCGGGCGGCACCCCGACCGGGAATGCTGGTGACCGCAGGCGGTGGCATTCGTGGCGAGGAGCGCGTGGTGGCCCTGGGCAGGATCCATTTTCTCGTGGTGGCGACGGAATGGAACTCGGCTCATGGCGGTCTGAGCACCTTCAACCGGCAGCTGTGCACGCATCTGGCGGCCGCGGGCGTCCGGGTCTCCTGCCTGGTCGCGACGGCGTCGGAGGCCGAACGCCACGACGCGGCGGCGAAGGGCGTGCGGCTGGTGGCGGCGGCCAGGACGGGCGGCTCACCCGATCTCTCCCGTAAGCCCGATCTCGGCGATTCCGGCGACCCCGACGTGATCGTCGGCCACGCGCGGGTCACCGGGCCCGCCGCCCAGCGGCTGGCCGACGACTTCCCCGCGGCCAAGCGGCTGCACTTCGTGCACATGATCCCGGACGAGATCGAGTGGCACAAACTCCGCCAGGGCCAGGACATCGGCCGGCTCGCCGAGGAACGGCAGCAGATCGAGCTGGACCTGAGCCAGGACGCCGACTACGCGGTGGCGGTCGGGCCGCGGATCCACGCCTGGTTCCTGCGCGACCTGGAGGCACGCGGCGTCGACCCGCGCCGGGTGCTGCGGTTCGACCCCGGCTTCGACGCCCCGCCCGCGGGCCCTCGCCCGGCGCCGTCCGGCTCGCCGTGGACGGTGCTGCTCTTCGGCCGGGCCGAGGACGACCGGCTGAAGGGGCTCGACCTGGCCGCGCTGGGCTTCTCGGCGGTGGCCACGCGCCGTCACGCCCATCTGCCGCGGATCGAGCTGCTCATCCGCGGCGCCCAGGAGGGCACGTCGCGGGAGCTGGAGCGGCAGATGGTCGAGTGGGCGAAGGACCGGACGCTGAACGTCCGGGTGAAGCCGTACGCCGGCTCGGACCGGCTGGCCACCGATCTGCGCGCGGCCAGCCTGGTGCTGATGCCGTCGCGGGCCGAGGGGTTCGGGCTGGTCGGGGTCGAGGCGATCGTCGCGCGCACCCCCGTGCTGGTGAGCGGGGAGAGCGGGCTCGGCGACCTCCTGCGCGAGGTCCTGCCGCCCGAGCAGGCCGCGCGCAACGTGGTGGAGACGACCGGCGACGACGTCGCGACCGCCGACACGTGGAGCCGGGCGATCGAGGCGATGCTGCGCGACCGTGACGGGGCGTTCGCCTGGGCGGGAGAGCTGCAGCGCGTCCTGGCCGACGAACGGACCTGGGCCGGTTCCGTGGCCAAGCTCCTGACCGACATCGGAGCGGCCGGCGAACCTGGCCCGCGCGAGACCGGGGAACCCGTGGCGGCTGCCGGATCTGCCGATGTCACCCGGCTCACCTGGGGGTTCACCGGCCGCGAAGACCTGCTGGAGCGGGTGGGCCTGGCGCTGTCGGCCGTCCCACCGACCCCGGTGGTCCTGCACGGGCCGGGCGGCGTGGGCAAGTCGTGGGTGTCACTCGAGTACGCCTACCGCGCCCGCGCCGACTACGACCTGGTGGAAGTGGTGAACGCGGAGAACCCCGAGCTCATCGCCGGCCAGCTGGCCGAGATCGGCGCCAGGCTGGGCATCGCCACCGCGATGCAGGACGTGGTGAACGCGGCCAGGGCCACGGTGGCGGCGCTGCGGGAGCGGGGGCGCTGGCTGCTCGTGTTCGACAACGCCGAGCAGGCCGACGACCTGACGCCGTGGCTGCCGGGCGGGGCCGGGCACGTCCTGGTGACGTCCAGGGCCGGGCGCTGGCGGAACGTCGCCCGGCCCATCCCGATGGAGGAGTTCACCCGGCCGGAGTCCGTCGCGCTGCTCACGAACGCGGTGGGCGGCCTCACCGACGCCGAGGCCGACCGGCTGGCCGAGACGCTGGGAGACCTGCCGCTGGCGCTGGCGCAGGTGGCCGGGGTGCTCGACGACGGGCTGCCCGCGGCGGAGTTCCAGCGCATGATCGACGCGCAGGCGGCGCACATCCTGGACCAGGGGGTCTCGCCCGACTACGGGAACTCGCTGGCCGCGGTCACCCAGATCGCCGCCGACCGGCTGGCCGGCATCAGCCCGGTCGCGGCGCACCTGCTTTCGCTGTGCAGCTACCTGGCGCCGGAACCCATCGTGGCCACCTGGCTCACCCAGGCTGCCACCGGCGCGGCCGACCTGCCGGCAGACGGGCTGGCGGCGAGCCAGGCCTTCGCCCTCATCAGGGACAGGGGGCTGGGGCGGGTCGACGTCAACGGGTTACGGCTGCACCGGCTCACACAGGCGATCCTGCGCGACCGTACGAGGGAGCGGGAGGGAACGTTCCGCGAACTGGCCGCGTCGCTCCTCACCGCCGCCGCCCCCGAGGACACGGACTCCCCCGTGCACTGGCCGGATTGGGCCCACCTCGTCCCCCATCTCCTGATCACGATTCCGCACGCCACGACGCACGAAGAGCTGCGGCATACGGCGTGCCGGCTGGCCAGATACCTCATCGTCAGCGGCCAGGTAGAGACCGCCGTCACCCTGACCGATCAACTCCATCGGGACTGGGAGACGCGGCTGGGCGTCGACCATCTCGACACCCTCACCGCCGCGCAGCACCGCGCGCACGCCTACCGCGATCACGGCGACTTCACCACGTCCTACGCCATCGGCCTGGACACCTACAACCGCCGCAGCCGGATCCTGGGCGAAGAGCATCCGGACACTCTCATGTCCGCCAACAACCTGGCCGCCAACCTCGGCGCGCTGGGACGGGACGAAGAAGCACTGCTGCTGAACCAGGAGGTGTACGAACGGTGCCAGTGGATCCTGGGAGAGGATCATTTCGACACCCTCCTGTCGGCCAACAATCTCGCCGACAACCTGTACGCGCGCGGCAGGTACAAGGAAGCACTGCCACTCGCCGAGGAAGTTCACGAACGGGCGTGCAGACTCCTGAGTGAAGATCACCCTGACGCGCTCGTCTCCGCCAGTATCCGGGCCAGCGTGCTGAACGGCCTCGGCAGATACGAGGAGGCCACCGAGCTGGATCGGCGGGCCCATGCACAGCGGCGGCGCGTCCTGGGCGAAGACCACCCCAAAACCCTCGACTCCGCCCGCAACCTCGCCTGCAACCTGCACCCGCTCGGCAGGCACAAGGAAGCCCTGGCCCTGGCCCAGCAGGCCTACGATCGGCGCCGACGAACCGTGGGCGAAGACCACCCCGATACGCTCGCCACCGCGGGCATTCTGGCCACCGTCCTGCACGCGCTCGGCCGGCGCAAGGAAGCCCTGTCACTCGCCAGGAAGACCCATGAAGGCACCCGCCTGCTCCTGGGCGAAGGCCATCCCCTCACGCTGACCTCCGCCAGCAGCCTCTCCTCCATCCTGCACTCGCTGGGACGGCATCAAGAGGCTCTGGACCTGAACCAGCACGCCTGCGAGGGGCGCGGCCGGATCCTCGGAGAGGACCATCCGAGTACCCTGAACTCCGCCCACAACCAGGTCGGCATCCTGCTCGCGCTCGGCCGGCGCAGAGAGGCGCTGGACCTGGCCCGGGATGTGTACGAGCGGCGCCGCCGGGTCCTCGGGGAAGATCATCCTCAAACGCACGCCTCCGCCCGCAACCTCGCCACCGTTTACCAGGCGATGGGGAACACCGCGGCCGCGTTGCGCATCAAGAGCAGACTGCCCAAGAAGCGACGCAAGTAGCCGAGCACCCTCAGAGTGCGCAGCGGGTGGCGTCCGAGGCGTAAGCCAGCAGAAGATCCCGGGCCGCTGCCGCGTCCAGGGGTGGGGCGGCGGCCAGTAGGTGCAGGCCGAGCCCGTCCTCCAGGGCCACCAGGTTCCGCGCGATCACCGCCGCCTCCCGCGTCAGCGTGAACATCCCGGCCGCCGCGCCCTCGTCCAGGATGCCCGCGTACAGCGTGACCTGCCGTTCGAACAGTCGCACGTGCTGGGCCGCGTAATCCGGGTCCCGCCGCGCGTACGCCCCCAGCTCGTACAGCAGCACGCACAGCTCGTCGTCGGGCCCGGTGGGCAGGCCGCTGTCGATGGTGGTGATGAGCCGCAGGCGCGGGTCGGGTTCGCGGGCGGCGGCGGCCTCGCGGGCGGCGCAGAAGCGGTCCACGGCCTGGCGCTGCACCTCCTGCAGCAGGTCGGCCATCGAGGGGAAGTAGTAGAGCACCGAGCCGGCCGACATGCGGGCCCGCTCGGCCACGTCGCGCAGCCGCAGGCCGAGTATGCCGCGTTCGAGCACCGCCCGGCGGGCGGCGGTGACGAGCTCGGCCCGCTTCTCGTGCGCACGGCTGGGTCTCGCCATAGCGGCGATTCTTTATAACGCGTGCAAAGAACGCAACGGGTTCTTGACGGATGGCTGCCAGAGTTCTTTGATCCTTGTTCAAGGAACTCCCCAAGGAGGCGCCGTGTCCACAACCGCCGCCCACCCACGTCTGCACCGGGGACTGAAGCTCCTCGGCACGCTCTTCCTCACCCTGTCGGCGATCACGCCGGCGTCCTCCGTGTTCATCATCGCCCCGGGAGTGATCTCCCAGGCGGGCAGCGGCGCGGTGCTCAGCTACCTCGCCGCCGCCGTGGTCGGGGTCTTCATGGCCTTCGTCTACGCGGAGCTGGCCTCGGCCTATCCGCTCAGCGGCGGCGAGTACGCGATCGCCGCCCGCACGCTCGGGCGGCTGCCCGGGTTCGTGGTGCTGGGGATCATCCTCATCACCCAGCTCCTGATCATCGCGGTGATCGCGCTCGGCGTCGGCACGTACCTGTCGGTGCTCATCCCCGGCCTGCACGGGCCGACGGTGGCCGCGGTGACCTGCCTGGCCGCGACCGTGGTCGCGGTGTTCGACATCCGGCTGAACGCCTGGGTGACCGGGGTGTTCCTGGCCATCGAGATGATCGCGCTGGTGGTCGTGGCGGCGCTGGGACTGCTCGCGCCGCAGCGTCCCCTCACCGACCTGGTGCTGCACCCGGCGGTCCCGGGCGAGGGCGGCGTGGTCGTCGCGGCCTCGCTGGGGCTGATCGGCGCGGCCACCGCCGTGGCGATCTTCTCCTACAACGGGTACGGCTCCGCGGTCTACTTCGGCGAGGAGACCAAGGACGCGCCCAGGGCCATCGCCAGGACCGTGTTGTGGGCGCTGGGGGTGACCGTGGCCGCCGAGCTGATCCCGATCACCGCGGTGCTGCTCGGCTCACCGTCGCTGCCCGAGCTGTTCGCGTCGGGCAACATGATGCAGTACTTCATCACCGCCCGGGCCGGCTCCACGATGAACACGGTGATCTCGCTGGCCGTGGCGCTGGCGATTCTCAACGCCGTGCTGGCGATCATCCTGATCAGCTCGCGCATGATCTTCAGCACCGGGCGGGACCGGGCCTGGCCGGTGTCCGTCAGCCGCGGGCTGTCCGCCATCCATCCCCGCTACGGCACTCCGTGGGTGGCCACCGCGCTGACCGGCCTGGTCAGCGCGGTCTGCTGCTTCATCGACGAACGGTTCCTGCTGGTGGTGACCGGGACCTCGCTGGTGATCGTGTACGGCGCCCTGTGCGTGGGCGCCGTGGCCGGACGACGTAACGGCACGACGGCGCACGCCGCGTACCGGATGCCGTGGTACCCGGTCGCGCCGGTGCTCGCGCTGCTCGCCCTCGCGTACGTGATCTACCTCAACGCCCTCGACCCGGTGATCGGACGGCCCAGCCTGTACGTCACGGGCGGGATCGGACTGCTGGCGGCGGCGTACTACCTCCTCGTGCTGCGCCGCCGGGGCGGCTGGGAGCTGAGCGAGCCGTGAGAGCCTGAGCAGGTCGTGAAGGTGAGGCGTGATCGGGCAGGACGTGCTACGCGCGTGCCTGCCCGATCCGCGCGTGAAGGCCGTGCGGTGCTCGACGCGGCTCCGTGACCGATGATGGAAAGATCAGGAATATCCGGGAGGGTTCATGCGCTAAGGTGGCTGTCAAACTTTCAATAGTCATGGATGGTGACTAACGATGCAGTTCGGAATCTTCAGCGTTGGTGACGTGACCATGGATCCCACCACGGGCAGGACGCCGACCGAACACGAGCGGATCAAGGCCATGGTGACGATCGCGCTCAAGGCCGAGGAGGTCGGGCTCGACGTGTTCGCCACCGGCGAGCACCACAACCCGCCCTTCGTGCCCTCCTCCCCCACGACCATGCTGGGCTACATAGCCGCCAAGACCGAGCGGCTCGTGCTGTCCACCTCCACGACGCTCATCACGACGAACGACCCGGTGAAGATCGCCGAGGACTTCGCCATGCTGCAGCACCTGGCCGGCGGCCGGGTGGACGTGATGATGGGCCGCGGCAACACCGGCCCGGTCTACCCCTGGTTCGGCCAGGACATCCGGCAGGGCATCCCGCTGGCGGTGGAGAACTACGCGCTGCTGCACCGGCTGTGGCGCGAGGACGTGGTCGACTGGGAAGGCCGCTTCCGCACGCCGTTGCAAGGCTTCACCTCGACGCCGCGCCCGCTCGACGGGGTGCCGCCGTTCGTCTGGCACGGCTCGATCCGCAGCCCCGAGATCGCCGAGCAGGCCGCGTACTACGGTGACGGCTTCTTCGCCAACAACATCTTCTGGCCGAAGGAGCACTTCATGCGGCTGATCAGCCTCTACCGGCAGCGCTACGCCCACTACGGGCACGGCACGCCGGAGCAGGCGATCGTCGGCCTGGGCGGCCAGGTGTTCATGCGCAAGAACTCCCAGGACGCGGTCAAGGAGTTCCGTCCCTACTTCGACAACGCGCCGGTCTACGGGCACGGGCCGTCGCTGGAGGAGTTCACCGCGGAGACGCCGCTGACGGTGGGCAGCCCCGAGCAGGTCATCGAGAAGACGCTCAAGTTCCGCGAGTACTTCGGCGACTACCAGCGCCAGCTGTTCCTCATGGACCACGCCGGCCTGCCGCTGAAGACGGTGCTGGAGCAGCTCGACCTGCTGGGCGAGGAGGTCGTGCCGGTGCTGCGCAAGGAGTTCGCGGCCGGCCGTCCCGCCGAGGTGCCCGACGCGCCCACGCACGCCTCGCTGCTCGCGCGGCGCGCCGAGCAGGAGTCCGCCGAGCAGAAGGCCGCCGGCAGCGAGACCACGACAGAGACCACGACCGAGACCGTCCACGCCTGATCAGCAGGGAAGGAGATTCCGACGATGAAGCTCGTCGTCGTCACCGCGGGCCTGACCCAGCCGTCCGCCACGCGGCTGCTCGCCGACCGCCTCGCCGAGGCGGTCGGGCAGCGGCTGGAGGACCCCGCGGACGTACGCGTGATCGAACTCAGAGACCTGGCCGTGGACGTCGCCAACAACTTCGTGACCGGGTTCGCGGGCGGCAGGCTGCGCGAGGCGATCGAAGCGGTGACGGAGTCCGACGGGCTCATCGCGGTCACGCCGATCTTCAGCGGCTCGTACAGCGGGCTGTTCAAGTCGTTCTTCGACGTCATCGACAACACGGCGCTGGCCGGCAAGCCGACGCTGATCGCCGCGACCGGGGGGACGCCGCGGCACTCGCTGGCGCTGGAGCACGCGGTGCGGCCGCTGTTCTCCTACCTGCGGGCCGTGGTCACGCCGACCGCCGTGTACGCGGCGGCGGAGGACTGGGGTGGCGGCGGCGACGCCTTCACCGACGGCCTGGGCGAGCGCATCAAGCGGGCGGCCGGGGAACTGGCCGACCTGATGACGTCCAGGGGGCCGCGCAAGCAGCAGGTGGAGGAGTTCGTGCCCTTCGAGGAGCAACTGCGGGCGCTGCGCCCGCACGAGTGACCCTCCCCCGCCGACGGCCGATGGCCTGCGGTCAGCGGTCGATGGCCACCACCGAGTACGGCGTGTCGGGCCCAGGCGGGGTGGTGAAGCGGGCGTTGGGCAGGTAGAGCCGGCCCGCGAACTTGGCCACCGTGGTGGGCACGTCGAAGCGGGGGTCGGTGCGCCGGTCCACGACCCGTCCGGACGAACCGTCGCGGCTGAGCTTGACGACGGCGACGGTGTTGAGCCGGTTCTGCACGGCGTAGAGGGTACGGCCGGACAGCAGCAGGCCGTCGCCGTTGGCCAGGGTCTCGCCGCCCAGGTCCACCTCGGTGGTGACGCCGGTGCGCGGGTCGACCTTGAACAGCTTGCCGGTGTTCGACTGGACGATCAGCAGGGACCGGCGGTCCGGGCTCGGGGCGATGCCGTTCGCGTTGATGCCGGTGCCGTACTGGATGGCGCCGGTCAGCGGGATCTTGACGGCCTCGGCCGGCAGCGCGCCGCGGCGGCCGAGTTCGAGCCGGTACAGCACCGGGTTGGTCGAGTCGGTGAAGTAGGCCGAGCGCTTCACCAGGACGACGTCGTTGACGAACGCGGGCCCGGTGGCCAGCGCGTACGTCTTGAGCACGGCCCCGGTGGCCACGTCCACGACCCGGGCGTCGCCCGCGGTGCCGCCGGAGACGAACAGCCGGCCGCGGCGGTCGGTCTTGAGCCCGAGCGACGGCGTGCCCGGGCCCTGACTGATGACGGCGCCCTGGCCGGTACGCAAATCGGCCCGGTAGATCGAGCCGGTGGCCCGCGAGCCGAAGTAGGCGTAGGGACCCGGCCCGGTGGCGATGCCCTCCGGCTGGAAGCCGTTCGGCAACGGGAAGGTGTCCGGGAGGGCGGCGGGCGCGGACTGCGGGGCCTGCTCCGGCGCCGGCTGTGGCGCCTGTTCCGGCGCGGACTGCGGTGGCTCGGTCCGCGTGGGTGCGGCCTGCGCCGGGGCCGCGGCGGCCAGGAGCAGGGCGAAGGCGCCGAGAGCGGCGGCGGTGCGGATCGCGGGTCTCATGCGGCCCACGATCCCCCCGGCCTGGGCCGGAGCAAAGCCTCGAATCGCACTTCACAGCGATTTTGGAGGAATTTCAGTGATACGACTGATTTCCAGATGTTAAATCCCCTTGTGGAGGGTCACGGGGATCATTACCTTTGCCCGAATGCGGAGGCCCCTCCTTCTACTGCTGAGCGCAGCGCTCGCCGTCCCGGCATGCAGCGCGCCGGCGTCCACCACGTCCAGTCAGCCGGTCCGGGCGATCAGCTCGGCGTCGCTGGCCTCACCGCCCAAGGCGGACCCGTACGTCAAGGGTCTGTCGCGGCCCGTCGCCGACCCGCTGTACCCGGCCTACGGCAACCCGTCCATCGACGTGCTCCACTACGGGCTGAAGCTCGGCTGGCAGCCGAGCAGCCGCACGCTGACCGGCCGGGCCGACATCACGCTGCGCGCCACCAAGGCGGTCACCAGCATCAGGCTCGACTTCGGCCGCGCGCTGAAGGTGGACGGTGCGACGGTGGCCGGCAAGCCGGTCAAGGTCACGCGCAAGGGCGACGACCTCACCCTGCACGCCCCGCTCAAGGCCGACGGACGCGCGGTCGTCTCCGTGCGCTACCACGGCGTGCCCAAGGTGACCAACGCCAGGCAGAAGCGCGCGGACATCAACCTGCTCGGTTTCCACATCGAGAGCGGCGGCAGGGCGTGGGCGCTGCAGGAGCCGTTCGGCTCGTTCACCTGGTTCCCGGTCAACGACCACCCGTCGGACGAGGCGCTCTACGACGTGGCGATCACCGTCCCGAACGGCTGGTCGGGCGTGGCGCACGGCACCTACAAGGGCAAGACCACCTCGGGCGGCAAGAGCACGTTCCGCTGGCAGTCGCGTGACCCGGTGGCCAGCTACCTGACCGTGTTCGCGGCCGACAAGTTCCGGCTCTACCGGGACAAGGGCCCGCGCGGGGTGCCGATCACGTACTGGATCAGGCCGGGCGACGTGCCCAAGACGCTCAAGGTGGCCAAGCAGACGCCGGCCATCATGAAGTGGCTGGAGAAGCGGCTCGGCGCGTACCCGTTCCCGACCGCGGGCATCGTGGTGACCAGCGACTCCGGCATGGAGACGCAGCAGATGATCACGCTCGGCCCGCCGTACATGACGCCCGGCGTGGTGGCGCACGAGCTGGCGCACCACTGGTTCGGCGACACGGTCACCCCGCGCACCTGGCGTGACCTGTGGATGAACGAGGGCTTCGCGATGTACTTCGAGCTGCAGTACTACGCCGACCACGGCGGGGGCACGATCGACGAGCTCATGGACAGCATCCGCGGCGAGGAGGCCCAGCTCCGCAAGAAGTTCGGCCCGCCCGGCAAGTACCGCAAGGACTCCTTCGCCGAGAGCAACGTGTACTACGGCCCCGCGCTGATGCTGCACGACATCAGGGAGCGCGTGGGCGACGACAAGTTCTTCGCGATGACCAGGGCCTGGCCGCAGCAGCACCGCAACACCACCCAGGACCGCGCCTCCTTCACCAAGTGGATCAACGACTTCACCGGTGAGGACCTGACGGACCTGATCGACTCCTGGCTGGACGGCAAGACCAGCCCCCGCTGAGAGCCGTACGGCAGACCGGCCGCCGCACGGCAGACCAGCCTACGCACGGCAGACCAGCCCGCGCCGAGACCCGCCGCACGCGTCCACGGCGCGGTAGGTTGAGGCTCAAGCCGAACAACGGGGTTGAATCATGTCAAACGGTTCCCGTCATGTTCTGGGAGCGGTCGCCGGACTGCTCCTGTCACCGCTGGCCGTCGTGGGCTTGCTGTTCGGAGTCGGCGGGGCCGCGACCCCCGAGGGGGCGATCGCGGCCCTGCCCGCCCTCGGGGTGCTCGCCGGCACGGCCGTCGTGCTGGCGTTCCTGGCCGGCTCGCGGATGTCGCCGATCGCGTCGCTGCTGGCCGGCCTGACCTTCGCCGCGTCGTCGCTGATGCCCGCGATGCTGGCGCGCGGCCTGGAGTCGCTGCCCGCGCAGGTGCAGCCCGGCCAGCTGGCGGGCGTGCTGCAGGAGGTGCTGGGCACCGGGCTGCTGTGGCTGGTCGCCGCCGTGCTGCTGGTGGCCTCGCTGTTCCCGTCCAGGTGGCGGGCTTCGGTGCTGACGTACGACGAGGACGAGCCCGAGGCGTACGTCTACCCGCCGCAGGGCGGCCCGGAGGACTCCACCCGGCCGATGTACCGCCAGTGACGACACCCGCTCACCGCCGGCCCGGCCGCGTGCCGTACAGTGCGGCAGGTCTTGAACGGATGGGCGGAGGCAGGCGATGGGTGACGTCCTGGTCGTGCAGAACAGCACGAGCGGCGGTCCCCGCCGGGTCGGCGGGTGGCTGGAGGAGGCCGGGCACAAGCTCGAGGTGATCATGGCGCACGAAGGCGCCCTGGTGCCCGACCGGCTCTGCCACGACGCCCTGATCATGCTCGGCGGCGGCTACCTGCCGAGCGAGGACGACCGCGCCCCCTGGCTGGCCCCCACCAGGCGGCTCATGGCGCAGGCGCTGGCCGACGGGGTGCCGGTGCTGGGCATCTGCCTGGGCGGCCAGATGCTCGCCGAGGTGGCCGGCGGGGCGGTGCAGGGCGACGCGGGCGCGCCCGAGCACGGCAGCACCCCCATCACGATCAGGCCGGAGGCCGCCGCCGATCCGCTCTTCCGCGACCTGCCCGCGGTCGTGCCCGCCATTGAGCACCACAAGGACGCGATCACCCGGCTGCCCGCGGGCGCGGTGTGGCTGGCCGAGACCGAGCGCTGCCCGTACCAGGCGTTCCGGGTGGGCGAGCGGGCGTGGGGGGTGCAGTTCCATCCGGAGGTGCTGCCCGAGCGGGTGCACGAGTGGGAGGTGGACGGCTTCGACCCCGACGAGGTCTACGCGCGCGCCGTCGCCGACGAGCCGGTCTCCACGCCTATCTGGTACGAGGTGACGCGGCGGTTCTCGCAGCTCATCGACGCCCGGAGCAGGCGCGCTCAGGCCTGGTAGGGGTCGGCGCTCTCAGCGCGCGCGTAGGAGCCGACGCTCTCAGTGCGCGTAGGAGTCGAGGCCGAGTTTGACCGCGACCGCGAGCCCGCAGGCGGCGGCCAGGTAGCGCAGGCCGTCGCCGGGCACCCGTCGGGCGATCTTGGGTCCGAGCCAGCCACCGATCAGGAACCCGGCCGCCAGCGGGGCCGTGGCGGCCCAGTCCACCGGGCCGAACAGCGCGAACCCGGCCGCGGCCACCAGGTTCGCCAGCCCGGACAACACGTTCTTCATCGCGTTGAGCCGGGCGGCCGACTGGTCGAACATGGACGTCAGCACGGCGAACATGAGAATGCCGCCGGCCGCGCCGAAATACCCGACGTAGATGGCGACGGTGAACAGCAGGATCCGGCCCAGCACGCCGTGCTCGCCGTGGGCCCGTCCCCTCGGCGGCCGCGCGAGCAGCAACGACGCCATCGCGATCAGCCAGGGCGCGATCAGCTCGAACGTCCTCGACGGGGTCACCAGCAGCAGCGCCGCCCCTGTCGCGCCGCCCAGCGCGGTCACCCAGCCGAGCCTGGCCACCCGCCCGGCCTGCCCGGCCAGCTCGGGACGCGATCCGGCCGCCGCGCCGAGTCCGGTGAAGACGAGCGCGACCGTGTTCGTGACGTTCGCCGTCAGCGGCGGCAGCCCGAACGCCAGCAGCGCGGGATAGGAGATGATCGAGGCCAGGCTCACGACCGTGCTCACCACGCCGGCCGCAACACCCACGCCGAGCAGGCCGAACAGCTCTCCTACGATCACCCGCACATGCTAGGGGCTGCCCGATTTGTCCGCCACGTCGGGTGTGTCGGATGTGTCGGGCGTGTCGGTGTCGGTGCCGGGGCCGTCGGTGAAGCCGGGGATCCAGCGTTCCGCCTCGGCGCGGAAGGGCGCGGTGGCGGCGAGCTGGCTGAGCAGGCCGTAGCCGGCGGTGAGCACGCGGAAGCTCATGACGTACTCGGGCGGCACGTTCAGCGCGCGGAAGATGCTGGTGCCGTCGCCGAACATGTACAGGCCGCGTTCCCGCATCCAGTCCCTGGTGAAGGTGAACTCCGGCACCGAGATCGGCTCGGCGTACGGCCGGACGAACGTGGCCAGCGCGTCCAGGTCCACCTCCACCCCGTCGCGGATCACGCCTTCCTGCCTGAACACCTCGGCCACGCCCGCGATGTCGCCGGCCGCCCCGTGCCTGAGCATGGGGCCGACGGCGGGCGGGTGACCGTCCGGGTACTGTTTGACCGCGCCGAAGTCCAGCACGCCGAGCCGGCCGTCCGGGGTGACGCGGAAGTTGCCCGGGTGCGGGTCTGCGTGCAGCAGGCGGCAGCGGGTGGGCGAGGAGAAGTAGAACCGGACGAGCCGGAGCGCCACCTGGTCACGCAGTTCCTGCGGCCCGTCCTCGATGACCTTGGACAGCGGGGTGCCGTCCAGCCACTCGGTCACGATCACGTGCTCCGACGCCGCCACCACCGGCGGGACCACGATGTCCTGGTCGCCGTCGTACTCGGTGGCGAACGCGTGCCAGGCCCGCGCCTCCCAGCCGTAGTCGAGCTCCTCGGCCACGCGGTCCTGGAGCTCCTGGACGAACGAGCGCACGTCCAGGCCGGGCAGCAGCACCCCGAACAGGCGCACCACCCGGCCGAGCTGCTTCAGGTCGCCGCGCAACGCCTTGGCCGCCCCCGGGTACTGCACCTTGACCGCGACGCGGCGCCCGTCCGCCCAGACGGCCCGGTGCACCTGACCGATCGAGGCGGACGCGGCCGGGTCGTCGTCGAAGTCCGCGAAGTGCGTCCGCCAGTCGTCGCCGAAGTCCTCGGCCAGCACCCGGTGGACCGTGGCGGCCGGCATCGGCGGCGCCGACTCCTGCAGCCTGGTCAGCGCCGCCCGGTACGGCCCGATCACGGCCGGGGGCAGCGCGGACTCCAGCACCGACAGGAGCTGGCCGATCTTCATCGCGCCGCCCTTGAGCTCGCCGAGCACCTTGAAGATCTGCTCGGCGGTCCGGGTCTGCACCTCGTGCGCGATCAGCTCGGCGGGCTTGCCGAACGCCCGCTTGCCCAGGCCGAGCGCGGTACGCCCGGCGTAACCGAGAGGGAGGGAGGCGAGTTTGGCGGTACGGGTCACCGCGGAGCGGGGGAGATCGGCCATGCCGCCATTTTTTGGACTCAATGCCAATAAGGCAACGTGACAGTGGACACACCGTGCGCCTGCGTCAGAGCGTCAGCGTCCCTGACGGCGTGCGCCCCCACTTCGCGACGCGGCTCCAGGCCGCCACGGTGAAGGCGTTGGCGGCCTGTTCCACGTGGCCGTCGCCCGAGTCCGTGTACGTCTCCAGCACGACGGACCCGGAACGCACCACCGTGAGCATGAGCTCCGGATGCCGCAGATGGCTCCACGGGCTGGGCGAGAGGATCATCTTCACCGCGCTGACCTCGGCGCCGGGGATGTGCGGCAGCTCGGTCACGGGGACGATCCGCACGGTGATCTTCTTGCCGCCGTCCCGCACCACGACCCGGTCGCAGCGCGGCGGCACGGATCGCGCGGGCAGCCGGACGGACGGCGGCACGGAGATCAGCGTCTCGCCGTGGAAGGACTTGCCGGTGTCCAGCATGGACAGGGCGGCCGGGCGGCCGGTGAGATGGCCGGTGAACAGCAGGCCGGCGGTGGTGGCGGTTCTGCAGCGGCCGGGCAGCCGCGAGTACGCCCAGTCGGCCTGTCCCGCGATCACCGACCGTCCTTTGCCGGAGCGGACCAGGTGGGCCTTCTTGCCGTTCCACTTGGTGACGAGCGCCTTCTTGAGCTGCGCGGCGGTCGGGCCCCCGAAGCCGACCACCAGAGAGCCGGACGCCACGTGTGCGGCCGGTGTGTGCGCGGCCGACGCGGTCGAGGCGGTCGCAGTCGAAACCAGTGCGGTCGAGACCGGTGCGGTCGAAACCGGTGCGATGGAACCCGGCGCGAGCGGGACGACCAGGGCCGTCGCCGTGCAGGCGGCGAGCATGAATGAACGTCGGATCATGCCGGTCATCGTGTCCGCCGGGGATTGTGCGGGGCGTATACAGCTCCGTATAACGAGGTGTTGTGCGCATCTCGATACTGGGGGCCGTCGAGGTGGCGGGGGTGCGTCTCACCGCGCCCAAACCCGCCGCCCTGCTCGCCGTGCTGGTCGCCGCGGAAGGGGAACCCGTCAAGAACGACCGGCTCGTCGACGCGCTGTGGCGGGGTCAGGCGCCGCGTTCGGCCGTCGACAACCTGCGCGTCTACGTCGCGCAGGTCCGGCGCGCGCTGGGCGGCGAGAGCAGCCTGCTGGCCAGGCACGGCGGCTACGCGCTCCTGCTCGCCCCGGGCGACCTGGACGCCGACGTCTTCGGCGACCACGAACGCACCGCCAGACGGCTGCTGGAGCAGGACGACCTCGCAGGAGCCGAACACGCCGCCCGGCAGGCGCTGGACCTGTGGCGCGGCCCGGTCTTCGACGGCCTCGACCTGCCCGAGTCCGCCCGGGACTACGCGCGGCGGCTGGAGGAACGGCGAACCGCGCTCACCGAGGACTGGATCGACCTGGCACTCGCACTCGGCCTCCACCGCGAACTCGTCGGCGAGCTGCGCGCGCTGGTGACCGCTCATCCGCTGCGCGAACGACTGCACGGCCAGCTCATGCTCGCCCTGCACAGGTCGGGCCGCCGGGGCGAGGCGCTGGCCGCGTTCCAGGAGGCGCGCCGGGTGCTGGTGACGGAGCTGGGGCTGGAGCCGGGCGCCGCCCTCCAGGCCGTCCAGGCGGACATCCTGCGCGACGACCAACCACCACCACTTCCC
>NZ_JABCPZ010000111.1 GCF_013283785.1 Nonomuraea antri | reverse complement strand
GGGCGGCGGGGGCGGGGGCGGAGACCATGATGTCCCTGCCGACCGCGCCCACCGTCTGCTTGGTCCTGCCCAGGCACCACAGCTGGTCGGCGCCGGTGTAAGGGCGGCCGCCGTCGTTGCCCGGGTAGCCGTAGGCGGCGACGGTGAAGGAGCCGCCCTGGTTGCGCATCGGCGTGAACGCGCCGACCGTGCGCTGCAGCGTGGTGCCCTTCCTGCCGACCTCGATGAGTGCCAGGTCGTAGATGGAGTTCCAGTCGCCGCCGCGCACGGCGGTGTAGCCGTCGGGCTTCCACACGCGCCGGCCGCCCCACCGGCCGTAGGGCTCGCGCTGGGCGGCGGTGCGGGCGCGGCCGTCGTAGCCGGGCACGAACGCGAAGTTGCGGTACCACTGGGGCTGCCCGCCGCGCTTGGGCACGCCGTACACGCAGTGGGCGGCGGTGGCGACGAGCAGGCCGCGGGCGGAGCGGACGACCGAGGCGCTGCAGGAGGCGCGCTGGCCGTCGGCGTTGACGAAGAACAGCCGGCCGGTGATGCGGCTGGCCGCGGCGCGGGTGTAGGGGCGGCTGACGCGGCTGTAGCCGTTGACGTCGGCGCCGGGTGTGATCCGCTTGGCCTGGGGGACGCTGAGCCGGCGTTCGGCCGCGCCGCCCGCCGCGCCGCCCGCAATGCGTGGGCCCGCAATGCGTGGGCCCGCTTCGCCGGCCGCTTCGCCGGCGGCCTGGCCCAGGGGCAGGTCCACCGCGTTGGCCCTGGACTGCTTGCTCACGGTCCAGTACTCGATGGCGTCGTCCGGGCGCATCAGCGGTGAGGCCTCCGCGCCCCAGGTCCGCTCCGTGCCAGGCTCTTCCGGTGAGCCGGACCTGGCGGTCGCGGGTGCCGGCGCGGGCGGGTCGGCCGACGAGGACGCCGGCGCTGAGGCCGTCAGCGCGACGCCCGCGGTCGTGGCCAGGGCGGCGGCCAGCGTGGTGACCAAGGCTTTGGACACTATGTCCCCCGTATACATCTCGATCGAAAAGCCTCGATCACTGTAAGTCACAGAGTCGTTGCATATCGTGATGGAGGGGTTCGTGTCGCCGGTGGACGGTTCAGCCCGCGGCGGCGTCGCCGTCTCTGCCGGTGGTGGTCTCGAACTGGGCGGTGGTGGCCTCGGCGGGTTCGCGGTCGGGGCGCAGGCCGCGCCAGGAGGGGTGGCGCAGCCGCCGGTCGCCGGTCATCTCGTGGTACTGGACCTCGCCGACCAGGCGGGGCTCGACCCAGTGGGCGTCGCGGGCGTGCTCGCGCGGCACCGGCTCGTCGAACGGCGGGTCGCGGCGTTCCAGCGGGGCCAGCCGTTCGGCCAGGTCGCGCAGCATGGCCTGGGTGAATCCGGTGCCGACGTGCCCGACGAAGTGCAGCCGGCCGCGGTGGTCGTAGGCGCCGAGGAGCAGGGAGCCGATCATGCCGGTACGTCGGCCGCCGCCGGGTTTCCAGCCGCCGACGACGACCTCGACGGCGCTGACGTTCTTGACCTTGGTCCATTCGCCGCTGCGCCGGCCGGGACGGTAGGGCGAGGTGAGCCGCTTGCACACGACGCCTTCGAGGCCGAGTTGCCGGGAGGAGTCGAAGGCGCGGTCGGCGTGGTCGGGGAACCAGACGGGCACCTGCCAGCGGTAGCCGGGGGTGAGCGTGTTCTCCAGCAGGTCGCGGCGTTCGGTGTAGGGCTGGGCGACGACCGGGCTCTCGCCGAGGTGCAGCAGGTCGAAGGCCATGAAGGTGACGGGGACCGTGCGGGCGAGTTCGGCCACGGTGGCGGCCTTGCGCTGGTGCATGCGTGGTTGCAGGGCCTCGAAGCTGGGCCGTCCGGCCTCGTCGAAGGCGACGACCTCGCCGTCGAGCACGACCGGCCGGCCGCCGGTGGCGCCGGCCATGAGCTGCAGTTCGGGGTAGGCGGGGGTGATGTCCTTGCCGTTGCGTGACATGAGGCGGACCGTGCCGTTCTCGAGGTAGGCCAGGGCGCGCACGCCGTCCCACTTCATCTCCACGGCCCAGCCGTCGCCCTGGACGTCCGTCAGGGTGCCGAGCTGGGCGAGCATCGGGGCGTACGCGGGCAGCCTGGCCATGGTGCAGGCAGTACCCCGGCGGGTAGATCGTCAGTGGCGGATCGGGGTCTACAGATGGTCAAGAGCGGAGTCTTCCACCAGTTCGGCGAGGTCCACGCCGTGCCGGCCGAGCTCGGAGACGGACGTGCAGTAGCCGCGCAGGTAGGTCCTGCCGTTGACCTGGTGGGTGACGCGCAGCAGCGGGCGATCGTCCAGGATGATCGCCTCGACCAGGAGGCCGCCGGGGCCGCGCCAGAGTCCCATGCCGACAGAATATGACAAACAGGACAAATCATGCGATTTCCGGAAATGTGAGATCGGGGGGTGGGTGGTGCTCCGGCCAGGTCCGGTGCACCCGCAGCACCGCCGAGGGGGAGTCCGGCGACTTGACGAAGGCGTCGGCGATCGGCACGCACAGGTAGCCGCACGTCGTCCAGACGTGGTGGCGGCCCAGGTCGAAGCAGCGGGCGCCGGTGGCGTCGTGCCGCGGGAAGCCGGTCATCGTGACGTAGAGCAGGCCCGCGTAGCGGCCGCCGGCCCCGTGCACGTCGACCCGGCCGCACTCGCCGGGACCGGCCCGCAGGTGGGCGTGCACCGTGTCGGACTCCGGCCAGGCGCTGGTGTTGGCCACGCAGTGCGTGTAGCCGCCGGTGAAGCCGTGGCGACCGGCCACCTCTGCGGCCACCTCGACGGCGACCGTGCCGCCGACCGCCCAGCCGTCGGACGCCGTCACCGTCTTGGCGACCTCGTAGGAGACCTGGTAGGCGAGCCCGGCCGGGCCGGGCAGCGGCTCGGTCGAGGCCCACCGGGGATGGCGCTCGGACAGGCGGCCGCCGAAGGCCAGGTGGTCGGCGTAACGGGTGATCAGCTCGTCGAAGTGGGCCAGGACGAGCCTGTCGGTGGGGTGCCCCGACCCGGCCTCGATCGTCCGCACGCCCCTGGCCAGCTCGTCGTCGTTGAAGCAGCGCGGGCACACCGCCTTGACCGCCGCCCACTGCCGCTCGCACCACTCGTCCGAGCGCGGCGAGGGCTCCGGTGCGGTGCGGGTGCGGCGGCACGCGCCGCGCGGCATCCCGGCCGCGGCCACGTGCCCGGGCACCTGGTGGCCGGGGCCGGCGCCCGCGGGCACCAGCGGGATGCCCGCCACCACCTCGGGCCCGATGCGCTCCACCCGGTGCAGCGCCGCCGCGTGCCGCGGCGACGAGCACACCAGAACGCCGCCGTGCGTTGCGCCGATGCTCGCGTGATTCATGGGGACACCTCACTGTATCCCTTCCCATCAGCAAAAATAACGTAACGTTATCTTTTGATTACCGTTGGTGGTCTTTGATGAAGACGTTAGAGGCGAAATCCGCTGGGCAGAGGAGGGCGGAGCCTTTCCCGGCCGTGGCCGCACCCCCGTGGCGGCCACGGCATCCCGCCCCGGTATGGCCCGGTCCGGGGTGACGACGGCCGTGAGACCGGCGTTGGCGAACGCCGGTTCTCACGGCCGTCTTATGTCCGCGAGCCTCTGATGAATCCGTGTCCCGGATAGTGGACAGAACAGGATTCAGGGAGTGGACTCCGTAGACTGTGAGGGTGATTTCCCGTATTGACATGCGCGGTTCCCTGCCGGAGAACCTGCGCGACGTGCTGCCCCGCGCCGAACTCGACGTCGAGGCCGCCCTGGAGAAGGTGCGGTCCATCTGCGACGACGTACGCCATCGCGGGGCGGCAGCCGTACGGGAGCTGACCGCCAGGTTCGACGGTGTCGAGATCGCCTCCACGCGCGTGCCGGCCGAGGAGATCGAGCGGGCCCTGGCCGAGCTCGACCCCCGGGTCAGGGCGGCGCTGGAAGAGTCCATCCGCCGGGCCAGGAAGGTCCACCGCGACCAGCGGCGCACCGACGTCACCACCGAGGTCGTGCCCGGCGGCACCGTCACCGAGCGCTGGGTGCCCGTCGACCGGGTCGGCCTGTACGTGCCGGGCGGGCGCGCGGTCTACCCGTCCAGCGTGGTCATGAACGTCGTCCCGGCCCAGGAGGCCGGCGTAAAATCACTGGCTGTTACCTCGCCACCCCAGAAGGGTGATGCTCCCCACGATCGTGGGGGTGATCCGGAGTTCGGGGGCCTGCCGCACCCCACGATCCTGGCCGCCTGCGCCCTTCTCGGGGTCGGCGAGGTCTACTCCGTCGGCGGCGCGCAGGCCGTGGCCATGTTCGCCTACGGCACCGAGGAGTGCCCGCCCGCCACCCTGGTCACCGGCCCCGGCAACATCTGGGTGACCGCGGCCAAGCGGCTGCTCAAGGGCCGCATCGGCATCGACTCCGAGGCCGGCCCGACCGAGATCGCGATCCTCGCCGACGAGACGGCCGACCCGGTGCACGTGGCCGCCGACCTGATCAGCCAGGCCGAGCACGACGTGGTCGCCGCCGCCGTCCTGGTCACCACCAGCCCCGAGCTGGCCGACGCGGTGGAGAAGGAGCTGCCCGGGCAGGTCGCGGCCACCAAGCACGCCGCGCGCATCACCGAGGCGCTGGCCGGCCGCCAGTCCGGCATCGTGCTGGTCGACTCGATCGACGACGGCCTGAAGGTGGTCGACGCCTACGCCGCCGAGCACCTGGAGATCCACACCGCGAACGCCGCCGAGGTCGCCGCCCGGGTGCGCAACGCCGGGGCGATCTTCGTCGGCACGTACGCGCCGGTCTCGCTGGGCGACTACCTGGCCGGCTCCAACCACGTGCTGCCCACCGGCGGCTGCGCCTGCCACTCCAGCGGCCTGTCGGTGCAGTCGTTCCTGCGCGGCATCCACGTCGTCGACTACAGCCGCGAGGCGCTCGCGGGCGCGGCGGCCCACGTGTCGGTGCTGGCCGACGCCGAAGACCTGCCGGCGCACGGCGCCGCGATCCGCGCCCGCTTCGACTGGGAGATTCCGACCACGTGAACCTGGACGATCTGCCCATCCGCGACGACCTGAGGGGCAAGACGCCGTACGGCGCGCCCCAGATCGACGTCCCGGTCCGGCTCAACACCAACGAGAACCCCTACCCGCCCTCGCCGGAGCTGGTCGCCGACCTGGCCGAGGCGGTGCGGGCGAACGCCGGCGAGCTCAACCGCTACCCCGACCGCGACGCCGAGGCGCTGCGCGCCGACCTGGCCGGATACCTGGGCCACGGGCTGAGCGCCGCGCAGGTGTGGGCGGCCAACGGCTCCAACGAGGTGCTCCAGCAGATCCTGCAGGCCTTCGGCGGTCACGGCCGCACCGCGCTGGGCTTCGAGCCTTCGTACTCGATGCATCCGATCATCACCACGGGCACCAGCACCGAGTGGGTCAGCGCGTCGCGTGAGGAGGACTTCTCGCTCGACCCCGGCAAGGCCGTGGCCGCGATCGAGGAGCACCGGCCCGACATCGTGTTCCTGGCCTCGCCGAACAACCCGACGGGCACCGCGCAGCCGCTGGCGGCGATCGAGGCGATCCTGGCCGCGGCCCCGGGCGTGGTCGTGGTCGACGAGGCCTACGCCGAGTTCGCCCGCGAGGGCACGCCGTCGGCGCTCACGCTGCTGCCCGGGCACCCGCGGCTGATCGTCACCAGGACGATGTCCAAGGCGTTCGCGATGGCCGGCACCCGCCTGGGCTACCTGGCCGCGCACCCGGCGGTGATCGAGGCGCTCCTGCTGGTGCGGCTGCCGTACCACCTGTCGACGCTGACCCAGACGGCCGCCCGCGTGGCGCTGCGCCACCGCGCCGAGCTGCTCGGCACGGTCGACGCGCTGCGGCGCGAGCGTGACGACACGGTGACGTGGCTGCGGTCCAAGGGCCTGGCGGTGGCCGACTCCGACGCCAACTTCGTGTTGTTCGGGGCCTTCCCCGACCGGCGCAAGGTGTGGGAGGGCCTGCTGGCGCACGGCGTTCTCATCCGCGAGGTGGGCCCGCCAGAATGGCTGCGTGTGTCGATCGGCACCAGCGAGGAGATGGCGGCGTTCCGCGCCGCGATGGAGGGAGTTCTGTGAGCCGGGTAGGCCGCGTCGAGCGCGCAACCAAGGAGACCTCGGTCCTGGTCGAGGTGAACCTCGACGGCACCGGCCAGGTGGACGTCGCCACCGGGGTCGGCTTCTACGACCACATGCTGGCCCAGCTCGGCAAGCACGGGTTGTTCGACCTGACCGTGAAGACCGAGGGCGACCTGCACATCGACTCCCACCACACGATCGAGGACACCGCGCTGGCGCTGGGCGCGGCCTTCCGCGAGGCGCTGGGCGACAAGTCGGGCATCAGGCGGTTCGGTAACGCGTCGTGCCCGCTGGACGAGTCGCTGGCCCAGGTCACGGTCGACCTGTCGGGCCGCCCGTACCTGGTGCACACCGAGCCCGAGGGCATGGCGCCGATGATCGGCCCTGAATACGACACGACGATGACCAGGCACATCCTGGAGTCGTTCGTCGCACAGGCCGCGATCTGCCTGCACGTGCACGTCCCGTACGGGCGCAACGCGCACCACATCGTGGAGGCGCAGTTCAAGGCGCTGGCGCGGGCGCTGCGCGAGGCGTCCGAGCTCGACCCGCGCGCCTCGGGCGTGCCGAGCACGAAGGGAGTGCTGTGACCGAGAACTGGACCTCCGCCGTGATGATGTTCCTCGGCCTGTTCCTGATCGGCGGCGTGGTCTCGCTGGGCAAGCAGGGGATGAAGCTGGGCGCCACCGTCTGCGCGGTCGGCGCCGCGATGGCGATCACCGCCGGGGTGATGTGGTGGTGAGCAGGAACGTGGTCGTGCTCGACTACGGCTCGGGCAACCTGCGCTCGGCCGAGCGCGCCCTGGCCAGGGTCGGCGCCGACGTCACCGTCACCTCCGACTACGACGCCGCGCTCAACGCCGACGGCCTGGTCGTGCCCGGGGTGGGCGCGTTCGAGGCGTGCATGAGCGGGCTGAAGAGCGTCCACGGTGACCGGATCATCAGCCGCCGGCTGGCCGGCGGGCGGCCGGTGCTGGGCATCTGCGTGGGCATGCAGATCCTGTTCGCCCGCGGCGTCGAGCACGGCGTCGAGACCGAGGGCTGCGCTGAGTGGCCGGGCACGGTCGAGCGGCTCGACGCGCCGGTGCTGCCGCACATGGGCTGGAACACGGTCAAGGCGCCCGCGGGCAGCGTGCTGTTCGCCGGGCTCGACGCCGCCACCCGGTTCTACTTCGTGCACTCCTACGGGGTGCGCGAGTGGGAGCTGCGCCCGGGCGACGGGTTCGCCGAGCCGGTCGTCACCTGGGCCGAGCACGGCGTGCCGTTCGTGGCCGCGGTGGAGAACGGGCCGCTCATGGCCACCCAGTTCCACCCGGAGAAGTCCGGCGACGCCGGCGCGGCCCTGCTGACCAACTGGCTCGCCACCGTCACGTGAGCCGCCGTGCCGGAAGGGATCCGGTGAACCTGTTGGATGAGATCCCGTGAGTAAGGAACGCGCGCGCCGGCGCGCCGAGCGTGAGGCGGAGCGGGCGCGCGCGATCCGGCTCAACGAGGAGCGGCAGGCGCGCCGCGCCCGCCGCCGCGCGCTGGCCGCCCGCCTGACCCCGCGCCAGGTCAGGTTCCACCGGCAGGGCGGGCTGCTGGCCCGCCGCCGCCGCGCCCAGAACGTCCTGGTGGCGCTCGGCCTGCTGCTCGTGCAGGCGCTGGTCTGGCTGATCTGGGGCTCGGTGCCGCTCAGTTTCGCCGTGTTCGTCTTCTCCCTGCTGCTGGCACCCGTTGTGATGACTCTCGCATTCGACCGGAGGACCTGATGTCGCTCGTTTTGCTCCCCGCCGTGGACGTCGCGGACGGCCAGGCCGTCCGCCTCGTCCAGGGTGAGGCCGGGACCGAGACCGGCTACGGCGCGCCGCTGGCCGCCGCGCTGGCCTGGCAGGAGGCGGGGGCCGAGTGGATCCACCTGGTCGACCTCGACGCCGCCTTCGGCCGCGGCGCCAACCGGGAGCTGATCCGCGAGATGATCGGCCGGCTGGACGTGCAGGTCGAGCTGTCGGGCGGCATCCGCGACGACGAGTCGCTGGCCGACGCGCTGTCCACCGGCTGCCGCCGGGTCAACATCGGCACCGCCGCGCTGGAGAACCCCGAGTGGTGCCGGAAGATCATCGCCGAGCACGGCGACAAGATCGCGGTCGGGCTCGACGTGCGCGGCACCACGCTGGCCGCCCGCGGCTGGACCCAGGACGCCGGCGACCTGTGGGAGGTGCTCGACCGGCTGGAGGCCGACGGCTGCCCCCGCTACGTCGTCACCGACGTCACCAAGGACGGCACGCTCAAGGGCCCCAACCTCGACCTGCTCAAGCAGGTCTGCGCCCGCACCGACAAGCCGGTCGTGGCCAGCGGCGGCATCTCCTCCCTCGATGACCTGGTCGCACTGGCTTCTCTCGTTCCGAACGGCGTGGAAGGGGCGATCGTGGGCAGGGCCCTCTACGCTCACGCGTTCACGCTGGAAGACGCGCTGGCCGCGGTGCGCGCGTGAGCTTCGCAGGGAGGGGCGAAGGATGAGCATCAGCATGGAGAACACGGGATCGAGGGTGTTTTCTGGCGGCATCTGGGAGGAGAAGTACGGCTACGCCCGTGCCGTCGTGGTGGGCGACCGGGTGATCGTCTCCGGCTGCACGGCCACCGTCAATGGCGAGGTACGGCACGTCGGCGATGCCTACCGGCAGTCGCTGACCGCCATCGAGATCGCTCTGGAGGCCGTCATGATGGGCGGCCTGGCCAGGGAGGACGTCGTCATGGTCCGCTACTACGTGGTCGAGCAACGCCACTTCGACCAGGCCGGGCGGGCCATCTCCGAGGTGTTCGGCGCGGTGCGGCCGGCCTGCACGGGAGTCAGGGTCGCCGGCCTGATCGACCCGAGAATGCTGATCGAGATCGAAATCGAGGCACTGCGAGCATGACCGTAGCGGTAAGAGTCATCCCCTGTCTCGACGTCGACGCCGGCCGGGTGGTCAAGGGCGTCAACTTCGAGAATCTGCGCGACGCGGGCGACCCGGTCGAGCTGGCCAGGCGTTACGACGAGGAGGGCGCCGACGAGCTGACCTTCCTCGACATCACCGCGTCGTCCGGTGAGCGCGAGACCATGCTCGACGTGGTGCGCAGGACCGCCGAGCAGGTGTTCATCCCGCTGACGGTGGGCGGCGGCGTGCGTTCCGTCGACGACGTCAACACGCTGCTGCGGGCCGGCGCGGACAAGGTGTCGCTGAACACCGCCGCCATCGCCAGGCCGGAGCTGCTGACCGAGGCCTCGCGCCGCTTCGGCGCGCAGTGCGTGGTGCTGTCGGTCGACGCCCGCCGCGCGCCGGGCACGGCCAGCGGCTTCGAGGTCACCACGCACGGCGGCCGCCGGGGCACCGGCATCGACGCGGTGGAGTGGGCGGCGCGCGGCGAGGAGCTGGGCGTGGGCGAGATCCTGCTCAACTCCATGGACGGCGACGGCACCCTCGACGGCTACGACCTGGAGATGCTGCACGCGGTCCGGGCGGCGGTCCGCGTCCCGGTGATCGCCAGCGGCGGCGCCGGGCGGCTGGCGGACTTCCCCCCGGCCGTCGCGGCGGGCGCCGACGCGGTGCTGGCCGCCTCGGTGTTCCACTTCGGCACCCTGAAGATCGCCGAGGTCAAGGACACCCTGCGCGCGGCCGGCCACCCGGTGCGCTGACGCGACTCCCCGTGCGGAACCCGGCAGGGCGCCGCACGGGGGACACGCGGAGAATGTCTCAGAACACGCGCAGGTGGTTGAACAGCTCGTACGAGACGTCCCGGCCGGCGAACGCCGCCGCCTCCGACCGCTTGACGGTCAGATAGGCGTTGCGGCGCAGCGGCCCGAGCGCCTCCATGAGCACCTCGTCGGCCTCCAGCGCGTCCAGCGCCTCCGGCAGCGAGGCCGGCAGGCGCGGGTAGCGCCCAGGGCGGGTGTCGGGGTCGACGTCCACCGGCTCGCCAGGGTCGAGTTTGCGCCTGATGCCGTCGAGCCCGGCGTGGATGACCGCGCCGAGCGACAGGTACGGGTTGGCCGAGGAGTCGGACGGCTTGAGCTCCAGGTTCGGCTCGCCGCTCTCGCCCAGCGGTGAGCAGACCCGGACCGCCGCCTCGCGGTTGTCGGGGCCGTACACCGCGTACGCGCTGGACCAGGAGCGTGGTGACAGCCGGCGGAAGCTGTTGACGCTGCCGCAGGTCAGCGCGGTCAGCGCGGGCAGGTGCGCGATGAGACCGCCGATGAACGCGGCGCGGATCTCGTCGTCCTCGCCGAAGACGTTCTGCGAGTCGCGCCACAGCGACAGGTGCAGGTGCGCGCCGTTGCCCGACTGGTCGGCCAGCGGCTTGGGGGCCAGCGTGGCCCACATGGACATGCGCATGGCCACGCCGCGCACCGTCTCACGGTAGAGGACGTGGTTGTCGGCGGCACGCAGCGCGGGCGCGTGCCTGATCGACAGTTCCTGCTGGCCCGGGCCCAGCTCCGGGTGGTAGTGCTCGACGCGCAGGCCCTGCGTCTCCAGGGCGCGCATGAGCTTGATCGTGTAGTCGTGCGCGGTGTCGAAGCCGGCGTTGGCGTAGCACAGGGCGTCGTCGAGCGGCACCAGCCGGTCGGGGCCGCCGCTCGGGTCGGGCAGCCGGCGGCCGAGCGTGAACTCCGGCTCGAACGCCGCCTGCAGCGTGTAGTTCTCGCTCGCGAGCTCGGCGACGGCGTTCTTGAGGAACGTCCGCGCGCACGCGTCCCACGGCGTGCCGTCGGGCAGGCACAGGTCGGACAGCATCGCCGCCGCGCCCGGTGCGTGCGGCAGCGGCACGTAGGTGGCCGGGTCCGGGACGATCCGCACCTCGCCGACCGGACTCATGTGCTCGACCTCCTGCAACTGGTCGAGCATGTTCATCGCCATCATGGCCACCGTGTGCCCGATGCCCGTTCGCAGCCGTTCGGCCAGCCGCGACCGGGATGCCGCCTTGCCACGGATCACGCCACCGTGGTCGGCGTACAGAAAGCGAATCAGCTCGATGCCCTCGAGCTCGGCTCGCTCGAGTATGCGCCGCACGTGCGGATCGGGCTGATTGATCTTGGTGCCGCTCGGGCGATCTCTCATCCTGTCTGCGTAACACGATCTGGCAGCGCGGGGAAGCATCTAGCGCAGACAGAACCGTCCCATCAGGTCAGAACGTTTGTAAAGAACACCGCCAACTGGTTGGCTCCTTGGACGACTCCGTCAAACACTCCGTTGACCGCGGCGGCCGCGTCGGCCGGCCGGGTGAACAGGTAGAAGACCACGAACGCGACGATCACGTAGGTGATCACCTTCTTGACCTGCATGGGGGGCCTCCTGCAGTCCATTCCCAGCCGTATATACCCGGATCTGGGCGATCAACTGGCATCTTCTGTGAAGATGTTCTTGATCTTAACCGGGGGGCTTCTCTCCTACGCCATGGTACGGCCTCGAATCGCGTCAGGAGTGCCGACCACGCCGAAGGATCCGCGCCGATGCCGATAACCCCGCCGTATCGCGAGGTAGATCGGCAGCGCGAGCGGCGACAGCAGAACGGTCGCCACCAGCAGCGGCGCCATGAGCAACGGGTGCACCCGGTGCTCGCGGCTGTCGAGGTACATCCACCGGCCCACCAGCAGGTCCCAGGCGATGATCTGCGCCCACAGGGCGGCCAGCGCCCGCGGGTCGGCGACGAGCTGCTGCAGCCCGGCCAGCGTCGGCCGGGTCACCACCGGCCAGAAGTCGCCGAGCAGCGGGACCAGCAGCACCAGGTCGACCGCCAGCGTGGGCAGCACCATGAGCGGTGAGCCGGCGATCCGCCGGGTGAACGACCAGGTGGGGGCAAGGATCATCAGCGCCCAGAACGGCGCGGCGGCGTAGAAGCTGAGGTCGAACAGGGCGGAGACGCTCACGAGGCGGACCTCTCCTCGGCGGGGTCGGTGCGGGGGAGCCGGGCCGCGGCCAGGGCGGTGGCCAGGACGGCGGTCAGCGCCGCGACGAGCAGCGCCGCCAGCACGGCCAGGGTGAGCCCGTCGGGCTTGACCACGGACTGGCCGCGCAGCGCCTGCCAGACGGTCAGCGCGAACACCCCGCCGTACAGGCCGCCGCCGATCGCGACCAGCCGGGCGCGGACGACCTCGTGCCGCAGCGCGGGGACCCGCCCGGCCAGCGCGGTCAGCGCCAGGGCGAGCAGCGGGAGCAGTTGCAGCGCGTGCATGCCGACGAAGTGCGGCACCCGCAGATCGCCGCCCACGGTGCTCCAGCCGAGCGCGGGCAGCCCGGGGCCGCCGTCGGGCACGCCGACGGTGTGCGCGCCGACGATGCCGAACGCCGGGTCCTGGCCCGCGGTCGGCATGGTCATGAGGATGCCGGAGGCCAGCCCGAGTGTGGAGATGATCAGCCCGGACCACAGCGACCAGGCGAGCGGGCGGTCACCGGGCCGGTCGATCAGGACGGCGACCGCGGCCACGATGTTCGCCACCATGAGCGCGGTGATCGTGCTCGCCATGATCATGTAGATCGTGGTGTCGAGCGGCGTGGCGAAGTTGAAGTGGCTGCGCTCGACCCGGGCGGCCTGGAACACGATGAGCACCACCTCGGTCAGGCCGGCGACGGCCAGGACGGTGCCCGCCCAGCCGCTCCAGCGCCGCCCGCGCGGCGACAGCGATAACAACCAGGCCCAGGTGAAGGAGTAGAGGACGAACGAGATCGCGAACTTCGTGGGTTTCGCCCAGATCGGCATGCCGTCGAGGGTGCGGTCGTCGACGATCCAGGCGGCGGTCGTCGCCACCGCCAGCACGGCCATCGTCCCGGCGAACAGCATGAGGGGGCGGTGCCATCGCAGCATGAGTGCCTCCGCGGCAGATAGTGGATAGTGCTACTCGCTGCTATCTATAGCTAAGCTATCCAGCAACCGCAAGAGGGGGTTTTCACACGTGCGCATGGCGGAGCTGAGTTCGGCCGCCGGTATCCCGGTCCCGACGATCAAGTACTACCTGCGGGAGGGGCTGCTGCCCCCCGGCCGTCCGCTCGGCCGCAACCAGGCCGACTACGGTCCTGAGCACGTCAGGCGGCTCAAGCTGATCCGCGCGCTGCTCGAGTACGGCGGGCTCGGCGTCGCGGCCGTGCGCGAGCTGCTGCGGCACATGGACGACCCCGGCGTCGCCCAGGGCGACCTGCTCGCGCTGGCCCAGCTGACCATCGTCCGGCGGGACGAGGCCAGGCCGGGGCCGCACCGGGACGAGGCCGAGCGGATCGTGGCCGGCCTGCTCGAACGCAGGGGATGGGGCCGCCTGGCCGGTCACCAGGCGGTGCGCGGCATGGTCGCGCTCGTGGCCACGCTCGGCGAGCTGGGCCGGGCCGACCTGCTGGGCGTCCTCGACGACTACGCCGCCGCCGCGCAGGTCGCCGCCGAGGGGGAGATCCGGGTGCTGGGCGACGTGGACGATCGCGAGCGGGCGGTGGAGGTGGTCGTGCTGGGCACGCTGCTCGGCGACGCGCTGCTGGCGGCCATGCGCCGGGTGGCCCAGGCCGACGTCTCCAACCGCGTCTACGGCCCGCCCGAGGACTGCTAGCCCACCACCCGCCGGCGTGGCTGATCGGCGGTGCTCAGATGCCCAGCCTGGCGTTCTTCAGCCGGGCGATCGCGTCCGCGTCGCCGGTGAGGTCGACCCTGGCGTGCTCCTGCCGGCCGAAGCAGAACAGCAGCAGCTCGGCCGCCCGCCCGGCCACCTCGACCTTCGGCCCGTCCTTCGCGCCGCCCAGCACCACCGAGCGGCCGCGGCCGCCCAGCCGGTGCAGCACCACGCCCACCGGCGCGCGGCGCAGCATCACCCGGGCCCCGGCCGCGACCCGCTTCCAGATGAGCTCCTCCAGGTCGGCGGGCAGCTCGCGGGGCTCCCAGCCGGGCTGGGCGCGGCGCACGTCCTCGTGGTGCACGAAGAACTCCAGCGTGTTGACGGCCGAGTCGAGGAACGAGACCAGCCCGTACACCCCGCCCGGCTTCCTGACCAGGTTCACCAGCTCCGGGTACGGATGCCTGTTCTTCAGCCCGTTCTGCACCGAGGCGGTGTAGCCGGCCAGGGGCTTGAGCGCGATGCCGCCCATCGCGTCGGGCCTGCGCTCGCGCAACACCAGATGGGCGGCCAGATCCGCGGTGTCCCAGCCCGTGCAGAGCGTCGGGGCGTCGGGGCCGAGCCGGTCGAGCAGATCGCAGAGCGCGGCGCGTTCGCTACGAGCATGAGTCACGCCGCCAACCCTACCTGTGGGAATAACGGGATGATCAGCCGTGATAGTGACATAGGGGAAATTGTCGGTGCTTGAAGGGAAGATATCGGAGTGGCGAGTAAGGTCACCTCGGCCGTCATGCGTCAGGGACTGCGGGTCCTTGGGGTGGCCATCCGCACGGAGAAGGCGGTGTTCGCCGCGGCCGTCCTGGCCAGCGCGTTGTACGGCGGCATGACCGTCGCCTCCGCCTGGGCCCTGGGCTGGGCCACGGAGAACGTCGTCATGCCCGCGTTCGCCGACGGCGACGTCACCACCGGCGCGCTGTGGACCGGCGTGTTGCTGATCATGGGCACGGCGCTGCTCAAGGCCGGCGGCGTCGCGGGCCGGCGCATCCTGGCCGGCGTCATGCAGTACCGGATGCAGGCCAGGTCCAGGCGGGAGGTCACCAAGCAGTACCTGCGGCTGCCGCTGTCCTGGCACCACCGGCACCCGACCGGGCAACTGCTGTCCAACGCCAGCTCCGACGCCGAGGCCGCGTGGGCGCCGCTGGCGCCGCTGCCGATGGCGGTCGGCGTGATCGTCATGCTGTTCACCGCCGCGATCGCGATGGTGCTCACCGACCCGGTGCTGGCCCTGGTCGGCTTCCTGATCTTCCCGGCGATCGCCGTGCTCAACCTGATCTACCAGCGCCGGCTCAGCCCGCTCGCCACCCGCGCCCAGCAGCTCAAGGCCGAGGTCAGCGAGATCGCGCACGAGAGCTTCGACGGCGCCCTCGTCGTCAAGACGCTCGGCAGGGAGGCGCTGGAGACCGACAGGTTCCGCCGCCGCGCCCACGAGCTGCGCGACGCCAACATCGCCGTCGGCCGGGTGCGCGGCCTGTTCGACCCGCTGCTCGAAGCGCTGCCCACGCTGGGCGTGCTCGCCGTGCTCGCGGTCGGCGCGGTGCGCCTGTCCGGCGGCGCGATCGACTCCGGCGAACTGGTGCAGGTGGCCTACCTGTTCACGCTGCTCGCCTTCCCCATCAGGGCGCTCGGCTGGGTGCTGGCCGAGCTGCCGCGCAGCGTCGTCGGCTGGGAGCGGGTGCAGGCCGTCCTGGACGCCGAGGGCTCCATGGAGTACGGCCAGGCCGCCGTCACCGGCGGCGCGCCGGCCGAGCTGGAGGTCGAAGGCGTCTCCTACGCCTACGGCACGGCCGAGGTGCTGCACGACGTCACCTTCGACGTGCCGGCCGGCCGCACCGTCGCCCTGGTCGGGCCGACCGGCTCGGGCAAGTCCACGCTCGTGCAGCTCCTGGTCAGGCTGGTCGACCCGGCCGCGGGACGGGTCCTGCTCGACGGCGTCGACCTGCGCGAGCTGGCCTACGGCGGCGTCGCCGGCTCGGTGGCGCTGGTGCCCCAGCAGACGTTCCTGTTCGACGACAGCGTGCGCGGCAACGTCGCGCTCGGCACCGAGGTCGGCGACGAGGACGTCTGGGCCGCGCTGCGCCTGGCCCAGGCCGACGGGTTCGTCGCCAGGCTGGGCTCCGGGCTCGACACGCGGGTGGGGGAGCGGGGCGCGACCCTGTCGGGCGGCCAGCGCCAGCGGCTCGCCCTGGCCCGCGCGGTCGCCCGCCGCCCGCGCCTGCTCATACTCGACGACGCCACCTCCAGCGTCGACCCCCAGGTCGAGGCCAAGATCCTGGCCGGCCTGCGCGACGACGCCCGCTCCGACGACGCCTCGACCGTCGTGGTCGTCGCCTACCGGATGGCCACGATCGCCCTCGCCGACGAGGTCGTCTACCTCGACCGGGGCCGCGTCGTGGACCGCGGGCCGCACGACGAGCTGCTGCGGCGCTGCGCCGGATACCGGAACCTGGTGACCGCCTACGAGCGCGAGGAAGCCGAGCGCGCGGCCATCAACGAGGCCGAAGAGGAAGAGGTCAGCGCGTGACCGGTCAGACCATCAGCGGCAACGCGGAACGTTCCGCGCTGGCCACGATCAGGCAGGGGCTCTCGCTCACCCCCGAGTTCCGCAAGGGCCTGTGGGTCACCCTGGCCCTGGCCGTCGTCGCCACCGTCGGCAAGATCATCGTGCCGTTCGCGGTGCAGCAGACGATCGACGTCGGGCTCAAGAGCGGCGCGCCCGACCTGGCCAGCGTCCGGCAGACCGTCGCCTGGTGCGCGGCGGCCGTGGTGCTGACCGCGCTGGCCGGCTACCTGATGAACGTCCGCCTGTACAAGGCGACCGAGTCGTCGCTGGCCACGCTGCGCGTGCGCGGCTTCCGCCACGTGCACGACCTGTCGGTGCTCACCCAGAACACCGAGCGGCGCGGCGCGCTGGTCTCCCGGGTCACCAACGACATCGACCAGATCAGCACGTTCATGCAGTGGGGCGGCGTGATGATCATCGTGTCGTTCGGCCAGCTCCTGGTGGCCAGCGCGATGATGTTCGCCTACTCCTGGCAGCTCACCCTGCTGGTCTGGGTCTGCTTCATCCCGCTGATGATCGCGCTGCCGCGCTTCCAGCGGCTGCTCTCGCGCGCCTACACCGTGGTGCGCGAGCGCACCGGCGACATGCTGGCCGCCGTCAGCGAGTCGGTCGTCGGCGCCACCGTCATCAGGGCCTACGCCAGCGAGCGGCGCACCTCCGAGCGCATCGACAAGGCCGTGAACGCCAACCGCGCCGCCCAGGTCAAGGCCCAGACCATCGTCGGCACCGTCTTCCCGCTGACCGAGATCGTGGCCGCCCTGGCCATCGCCGGGATCGTGCTGCTCGGCGTGCGGCTCGGGCTGTCCGGCGACATCACCAAGGGCGAGCTGCTGGCGTTCCTGTTCCTGGTGACGCTGTTCGTCTCGCCGCTGCAGATCGCCACCGAGATCCTCAACGAGGCGCAGAACGCGGTCGCCGGCTGGCGGCGCGTCCTCGGCGTGCTGGACACCCCGCCCGACGTGGCCGACCCCGGCGAGCGGGGCGTGGCGCTGCCGCGCGGTCCCATCTCGGTGGCCTTCGAGGACGTGCGCTTCTCCTACCCCGGAGGGCCGCCCGTGCTGCGCGAGGTCACCGTGGAGATCCCGCCGCGCTCGCGGGTGGCCGTGGTCGGCGAGACGGGCTCGGGCAAGACCACCTTCGCCAAGCTGCTGACCAGGCTCATGGACCCGGTCTCCGGCCGGGTCACCGTCGACGGCCACGACCTGCGCGACGTGCGCTTCTCCTCGCTGCGCGAGCGCATCGTGATGGTGCCGCAGGACGGCTTCCTGTTCGACGGCACGCTGGAGGAGAACGTCCGCTACGGCAGGCCGGGCGCCACCCGCGAGGAGATCCAGCTCGCCATGACCGAGCTCGGCCTGGCCGACTGGCTCGACGGGCTGCCCGCCGGCCTCGACACGCCGGTCGGCCAGCGCGGCGAGTCGCTGTCGGCCGGCGAGCGCCAGCTCGTCGCGCTGGCCCGCGCCTACCTGGCCGACCCCGACCTGCTCCTGCTGGACGAGGCCACCTCCGCCGTCGACCCGGCCACCGAGGTGCGCCTGGCCCGCGCGCTGGAGGGCGTGACCCGCGGCCGCACGGCCGTCTCGATCGCGCACCGGCTCTCGACCGCGGAGAACGCCGACGAGGTGCTGGTGTTCGACGCCGGCCGGCTGGTGCAGCGCGGCCCGCACGCCGAACTGGTCAAGCAGCCCGGCGTGTACGCCGACCTGCACGCCTCCTGGATCTCGGCGGCCCACTCCTGACCCCCGGGGGCGGCGGGTCACTCTCCGGCCCGCCGCTCCCTGGGCGCGGAGAAGGTCACGCTCGTCCCGCCCGGCCCCGACACGATCGTGACGTGGTCGCACAACATCCGCGTCAGCCACAGCCCGCGCCCGCCGCCCTCGAACCCGGTGGGCGGCCCGGCGTCGCTCATCCACCCCGGCGGCAGCCCGGGACCGTGATCGGTCACCTCGCACCACAGCCGGTCGCCGGCGGCCCACAGCCGCAGCTCGCCGCGCCCGCCGCCGTGCACCACCGCGTTGGTGGTCACCTCGTTGACCGCCAGCACGAAGTCCTCCAGCGTCCGCCCCGACAGGCCCTCGTAGGCGGCGTGCTCGCTGACGGCGCGCCGCAGCACGGTGATGCGCCCGCGCGCGAAGCTCGCGCACAGCACCTGCCTACACATCGGCCACCCGGCGGACGACGAGCAGCTCGTCGCCCCTGATCAGCCTGAGCACCCGCGCCGTCGCCGCGCCGCAGACCACCACCGTGGACCCGGGCGGCCTGGCCATCGCCGTGACCGTCAGCAGCTGGGCCGAACCGGCGTCGATGAAGTCGAGGCCGGAGGCGTCGATCACCACCTGGCCGGGCACCGACTCCAGCCGCGCCAGCACCGAGGCGAACGCCTGCCGGTTGGTCAGGTCGATGTCGCCCCACACCCGCAGCCCCGGCGGCGCGAACGTGTGCGCGAAGCGCAGCAGCGCCTGCTCCGGCGAGATCGGATGCACCGCCGCGGCCCGGTCGATGCACTCGCGGGAGAACAGGTTGCGGTCGTACTGGCACACCGCGGCCAGCCACCGCTCGCCGAACAGCTCGTTGGCCGCGGCCTCGAACGCCGCCTGGCCCAGCACGTCCTTCGCCCCCCAGGAGGCGTCGATCAGCGCGTAGACGCCGTGCTGGCCGTGCCTGCGCGCCCGCGTGTGCGCGCCGGCCAGCTCGGCCAGCACCCGGCCGGGGTCGAAGCAGCCCGCGGTGAAGTGCGTCTGCGCGCACGCGACGATCTCCACCTGCCCGGCGGCCTCGGCGTCGGCGAACCCGGGCACGAGCGGCGCCAGCCACGCCCGCGTCCGCTCCGGCGGCTCGGCGTGCGTGAGGATCAGGACCTTGGTCCGGCGGCGCAGCCCGTTCACGGTGAACGCCCGCGTGGCGCGCACCCGCTCCCGCTCGCCGTCGAACGGCAGGCAGACGTGATCCCCCAGGTCGGGATCGAGCACCGAGCCCGCGACGTGCACCACGATGGCGTCCTCCCTACCACGCGTCACTCCGGAAACTACTCCCGCCATGCTGATCACGTAGCGCGTTCTTCGTAAAACCCAGCGTGACCCGATGCTGAAAGGTGTACGTTTTCCGCGGGGCCGCCCGGGGTGGGAGCATGAGGAGCGGGGCGTGGACGTGCTGGAGATGACCCGACGCCGTCACGGCGAGCTGGTGGTGGTGAGTCTCAGGGGAGAGGTCGATGTCGACAACGTGTCCGACGTCCGCCGGTGCCTCGACGAGGCGGTGGCCGCGCACGGGCCGCGGCTGGTGGTCGACATGACGGGGCTGACGTTCATCGACACGACCGGGCTCGGCGTGCTGGTGCGGCTGCTGGCCACGCTGCGCGACAGAGACGGCACGATGGCGCTGGTGGCGCCCGACGGCCAGGTGCTGCGCCGGCTGCGCAGGACCAACCTGGCGCCGCTGTTCCCCATCTACGACACCCTTCCCCAGGCGCTCGCCTGAGCCGCGCCGGCCCGGCGCGTGGCACGATGGAGTGGTGATCGACGACGCCATCCGGCGGCTCTTCGCCGCGGCCGGCTGCGCGGGCAGCCTGTCCGTCCTGGACGTCGACGGCGACGCCCAGGTCCACGTCGGCGGCGACGAGCCGGTCATCGCCGCGTCCGTGCTCAAGGTGCCCGTCGCGCTGGAGGTCTTCCGCCAGTCCTGCGCGGGCGAGCTCGACCTGCGCGAACGCGTGCGCATCGGCCCCGAGGGGCGTACGGCGGGGCCCACCGGGTTCTCCCTGTTCGCCGACGAGGTGGAGGTCTCGCTCGGCGACCTCGTCACGATGATGCTGACCATCAGCGACAACGCGGCCACCGACGTCCTCATCGACCGCGTCGGCCTCGGCAGGATCGCCGCCACGCTCGACGGGCTCGACCTCAAGGGCACCGCGATCCCGCACCCGCTGCGCGGCCTGCTCGACGGCATCGGCGAAGACGCGGGCCACCCCGGCTGGGCCGAGCTGACCCGGGCCGCCGCGACCGCCACCCCTGAGCAGACCCGGGTGCTGGAGGAGCGGGTGCGCTCGTCCAGGGCGCTGCTGCGGCCCGAGGAGACCCTGCGCACCACGGCCAGGGACATGGCGCTGCTGCTGCGCCTGGTCTGGCGCGACGAGGCCGGCCCGGCGCGGGCGTGCGCGGAGCTGCGCGAGGTCATGGCCCGCCAGCTCACCCGGCACCGCCTGGCCATGGGCTTCCCGCCCGAGGTCGGCGTCGCCGCCAAGAGCGGCAGCCTGTTCGGCGTGGTGCGCAACGAGGTGGGCGTGCTGAGCCTGCCCGGCGGCCGCCGCTACGCCGCCGCCGTCTTCACCCGGGCGGACCGGCCGCGCGACCGCGAGAACGAGATCAACGCCGCCATCGGCGCGGCCGCGGCCCTGGCCGTCGAACACTGCCAGACGGGCGGGGCCTGACGGACAGCGCCTGACGGGGCAGGGCCTGACGGGTGGCGGGGACGCGTGCGGCGAGGCGGCCGGGGCGGCTGGTTGAATGGGGGCATGCCTCTCGACCCCACGATCGCCGCGCGGCTGAAGCGCGACGTCCACGGCCTGGTGCCGGCCATCGCCCAGCAGTACGACACCGGCGAGGTCCTGATGATGGCCTGGATGGACGACGAGGCCCTGCACCGCACGCTGACCACCGGCCGGGCCACCTACTGGTCACGCAGCCGGGGCGAATACTGGGTCAAGGGCGACACCTCCGGGCACGTCCAGCACGTCAAGAGCGTCGCACTCGACTGCGACGGCGACACGCTGCTGGTCAAGGTCGACCAGGTGGGCGTGGCCTGCCACACCGGCGACCGCACCTGCTTCGACGCCGGCGCGCTCGACGCCGGGGCGGCGTAACCGATGACCGGAGCCGAGGCTGGAGCCGGGGCCGGGGCCGGCGCGAGAGCCGGGTCGGGGCGCCGTGAGCTGTGGGGCTGGGTGGTGCTGACCGCGCTCGGCTGCCTGCTGGTGCTGCTGGCCGGCGGGCAGGCGTGGGTGCGGCTGCTCGGACGGGCCGGCGACGTCACCGCGCCCGCGGGCGGCGACCTGAGCCCGGTGCTGACCCCGGTGGCGCTGGCCGGGCTGGCCGGCGTGGTGGCGGTGCTGGCCACCGCCGGGCTCGGGCGGCGGCTGATCGGCGCGCTGCTGACGCTGTGCGGGATCGTGGCCGGCGTCGGCGTCTGGACCGGCGCGGCGGCGGGCACCGTCGACCGATGGCTGGCCGAACGCGACGCGCTCGGCGCGGCCCGCGGCGTCGAGTGGGAGCTGGTCGCGGTCTGGCCGGTGGTGGCCGGCGCGGGCGCGGCGCTGATGGTCATCGGCGGGGTCGTCGCGGTGATCCGCGGCGGCGCGTGGGCCGGCATGTCCGCCAAGTACGAACGCGGCGAGTCGCGCAAGCCCGCGCACGTGAGCAAGGACAGGGAACTGTGGGACGCCCTGGACCGGGGTGACGATCCGACCGATTCCCGGTGACCGCACTCGTTACGAATTCTCCACGGTTCTGACTTGACGCCTGCTTGGTCAGGCTTTTGTCACTAGGCTTCCTGTGCAACTCGCCATGAGAACATTTTCTGAGGAGCCAGCGCATGAGCTACGGGGATCAGGGCAGCGGCGGTTACGGAGCCCAGCCTCCCGGTGGAGGGTACGGGCAGCAGCCTCCGAGCAGTGGCGGGTACGGTCAGCAGCCCGGTTACGGGCAGCAGCCGCCCAGCGGCGGCGGCTACGGCCAGCAGCCCCCGAGCAGTGGCGGCTACGGCCAGCAGCCGCCCAGCGGCTACACGCAAGACCCCTACGGCCAGCAGCCGCCCAGCGGCGCCTACGGCCAGCAGCCCGGTTACGGTTACGCGCAGCAGCCCGGCTACGGCTACCCCCAGTCCAGGCCGACCAACGGCATGGCGGTGGCGTCGCTGGTGCTCGGCATCCTGGCGGTGACCATCGCGTGCGGCATCACCAGCATCCCCGGCGCGATCGTCGGGCACATGGCGATGAGCCGCATCAAGCAGACCGGCGAGGAGGGCCAGGGCATGGCCGTGGCCGGTCTGGTCACCTCCTACATCGCGATCGTGGCCTGGATCATCGCCTGGATCCTGTTCTGGGGGCCGATCCTGGCGTTCTTCGGCCTGGCCGCCGCGGTGGAGACCGGCAGCAGGTACTGACCCCCGCGCGTCCGGCTCGGGCGCGGGGTGCTCGCCGTGTGCGCGTGATCGCGGGATACTGCCCGTATGACGATCGCGACCAGGCCCGCCGCCCCGCGCGCCCGTCGGCTGCTCGCGCCGCTCGCCCTCGCGGCCGTGGCCGGCGCCGGGTTCGCGTTCGTCGGCGCCGTCGACCCGAACGCGCCCGGCCACTACCCGGCCTGCCCGTTCCTGGCGCTGACCGGGCTGTACTGCCCGGGCTGCGGGACCCTGCGCGCCGTCCACGCGCTGGCGCACCTCGACCCGGTGGCCGCGCTCGGGCTCAACCCGCTGTTCGTGATCATGCTGCCGGCCCTGGTGTACCTCTGGGGCCGCTGGGTGTCGCACGCCTGGCGCGGCGGGCCGCTGCGGATCGCCGTCACCCGTCCGGCGTGGCTGTGGGTGTTCATGAGCCTGGTGATGGTGTACTGGGTGGTCCGTAATCTGCCATTCGGGCGCTTTCTGGCTCCCTAGTCGGGGGCCTGTGGTGAGGTGCTCTCGTCCGGGCCGATACCATCGCAAGACAAGGCCGGGAGCGGACGCGATGCGAACTCTCAGCCACCCCCAACTGCCGACCGGAGGGACCCCAGCGCGTGAGTGAGCGGACCGAAGGGCCCAGTGTCCTCGACGACATCCTCGACGGGGTACGCGCAGACCTCGCCACACGGCAGCAGGCCGTGTCGATCGACGAGCTCAAGCAGCGGGCCGAGCGGGCGCCTGCGCCCCGCGACGCCATGGCCGCGCTCGGCGGCGACCGTGTCTCGGTGATCGCCGAGGTGAAGCGCTCCAGCCCGTCCAAGGGCGCGCTCGCCGCGATCGCCGACCCGGCCGCGCTGGCGGCCGACTACGAGGAGGGCGGCGCGCACGTCATCAGCGTGCTGACCGAGCGGCGCAAGTTCGGCGGGAGCCTCGACGACCTGGCCGCAGTGCGCGCCCGCGTCGACATCCCGATCCTGCGCAAAGACTTCATCCTCACCTCCTACCAGCTCTGGGAGGCCCGCGCGCACGGCGCCGACCTGGCCCTGCTCATGGTGGTCTGCCTGGAGCAGGAGGCGCTGGTGTCGCTGATCGAGCGCGCGCACTCGATCGGCCTGACCCCGCTGGTCGAGGTGCACACCGAGGACGAGCTCGACCGGGCGGTCGCCGCGGGCGCCCGCGTGATCGGGGTCAACGCCCGCAACCTGAAGACACTCGAGGTCGATCGCGACGTCTTCGCCAAGCTGGCGCCGAAGATCCCGGATAATGTCATCAAGATCGCGGAGTCGGGCGTGCGTGGCCCGCACGACCTGCTCGCCTACGCCAGGTCCGGCGCCGACGCCGTCCTGGTGGGGGAGAGCCTGGTCACCGGAAAAGACCCGCGCAAGGCCGTCGAGGCGCTGGTCACCGCAGGCGCGCACCCGGCGACGCGCCCCGACCACGGAGCAGAGGGATAAGCAGTGGCACAAGAAGGCCCCATCCTCACCGCCGCCGACCTGGCGGGCAACGGGGTGCACGGTGACGACCCCGACGTGCACGGCAAGTTCGGCATCTTCGGCGGCCGCTACGTGCCCGAGGCGCTCATCCCGGCGCTCGACGAGGTGGCCGCGGTCTACGAGAAGGCCAAGAACGACGCGGAGTTCCTGCGCGAGTTCGACCACCTGCTGCGCACGTACGCGGGCCGGCCGACCACGCTGACCGACGTGCCGCGCTTCAGCGAGCAGGCCGGCGGCGCGCGGATCGTGCTCAAGCGCGAGGACCTCACGCACACCGGCGCCCACAAGATCAACAACGTGCTGGGCCAGGCGCTGCTCACCAAGCGCCTGGGCAAGCAGCGGGTGATCGCCGAGACCGGCGCCGGCCAGCACGGCGTGGCCACCGCCACCGCGGCGGCGCTGCTCGGCCTGGAGTGCGTCATCTACATGGGCGCGGTCGACTGCGAGCGCCAGGCGCTCAACGTGGCCAGGATGAAGCTGCTCGGCGCCACCGTCGTGCCGGTGACCAACGGCTCCCAGACCCTGAAGGACGCCATCAACGAGGCGTTCCGCGACTGGGTGACCAACGTCGACAGCACCCACTACCTGTTCGGCACGGTCGCCGGGCCGCACCCGTTCCCGGAGATCGTCCGCGACTTCGCGCGCATCATCGGCGTCGAGGCCCGCCGCCAGATGCTGGAGCTCACCGGCGAGCTGCCCGACGCGGTCTGCGCGGCGGTCGGCGGCGGCAGCAACGCCATCGGCGTCTTCCACGCCTTCATCGGCGACGAGAACGTGGCGCTGCACGGCTACGAGGCGGCCGGGCACGGCCTGGAGAGCGGCGAGCACGCGCTCACGCTGACCGCCGGCTCGGTGGGCGTGCTGCACGGCTCGCGCACCTACGTGCTGCAGGACGACGAGGGCCAGACCATCGAGTCCCACTCGATCTCGGCCGGGCTCGACTACCCGGGCGTCGGCCCCGAGCACGCCTGGCTCAAGGACAGCGGCCGCGCCACCTACCACGGCGTCACCGACGACCAGGCCATGGCCGCGTTCTCGCTGCTGGCCAGGACCGAGGGCATCATCCCGGCCATCGAGTCGTCGCACGCCCTCGCGGGGGCGCTGGAGCTGGGCCGGGAGCTCGGTCCCGACGCCACGATCCTGGTGAACCTGTCCGGGCGCGGTGACAAGGACATGGGCACGGCGATGAAGTACTTCAACCTGTAGGCTCTCTCGCCGTAAGCGGCTGAGATCCTTTCCCGCGTGCCGCCCCCTGGCGGGCGGCCGTGGGAGGTCCTTTCCGGGTGCCGCCCTCCAGGGGTGGCGTCCGGGAGGACTCGCCGCAGGTGGTCGAGGCCCTTCGGAGGGTCGCCCCCGGGTACGGGTGGTGCCGGCGGGGGCGCGTCGTGGCGGGTGACACCGGGCGGGTGTCCCGGATAATCGGAGCACGGCCTCCAGCGGGAGGCGACGTGAGAACGGACGATCAATGACGACTCTTCAGACGGTTTTCGCCAAGGCCAAGGCGGACAACCGGGCCGCGCTCGTCGGCTACCTGCCCGCCGGCTTCCCGTCGAAGGACGGCGCCGTCGCCGCCGCGACCGCCCTGGTCGAGGCCGGCTGCGACGTCATCGAGATCGGCCTGCCGTACTCCGACCCGCTGATGGACGGGCCGACCATCCAGGACGCGGTGCACCGCTCGCTGGTCAACGGCACCCGCATCGCCGACGTCATGCGCACGGTCGAGGGCGTCGCCGCCACCGGCGCGGCCACGCTCGTGATGACGTACTGGAACCCGATCGACAAGTACGGCGCCGAGCGGTTCGCCCGCGACCTGGCCAACGCGGGCGGCGTGGGCACGATCACGCCCGACCTCACGCCGGAGGAGTCCGAGCCGTGGCGGTCCGCCTCGTCGAACGCGGGCATCGACACGGTGTTCCTGGTCGCGCCCAGCTCGACGGAGGCGCGCATCAAGGCGGTCGTCGACTGCTGCACCGGGTTCGTCTACGCGGCGTCGCTGATGGGCGTCACGGGCGCGCGTGACAGCGTGAACGTGGCCGCCGAGGGCCTGGTCGAGCGCACCCGCCGGCACACCGACCTGCCGGTCTGCGTGGGCCTGGGCGTGGGCACCGGCGCGCAGGCGGCCGAGGTGGCCGCCTACGCCGACGGCGTGATCGTCGGCTCCGCCTTCATCCGCCGGATCCTCGACGCGCCCGACGAGGCCGCGGGCAACACCTCGATCGGGCAGCTCGCCCGGGAGATGGCGCAGGGTGTCCGCCGCTAGATCCCGGTAAGGCACGACCAGCGAAGCGCGACCGCCCGAGGCGGCCGGCTGGACACCGCGCTGACGAGCGTGGCCCCGGGCGGTGCGGCCCGGGGCCGTGACCGTCAGCCGAGCTCGGGTTCGGTGCGGATCTCCAGCGGCGAGCCCACCCGGTCCAGCTCCAGCCAGACGATCTCGTTGGCGCCGGAGCGCAGCAGCGGCGCGGGCACGTACAGCGTCCGCTGCGGGCCGCGCTCCCAGTAGCGGCCGAGCAGGAAGCCGTTCACCCAGACATAGCCCTTGCCCCAGCCGGGCAGCGCCAGGAAGGCGTCGGCGGGCTCGGCCACGGTCAGCTCGGCGCGGAAGAACGACAGCGGCTCCCCGGTGATCTCGGCGCTGATCTCGCCGGTGAACGGCACGCCCGAGACGTCGTGGAGCGGGATCGGCCGGGCGCTGACCCCGTTCAGGTACTGCTGGTGGTGCATGATGCCGCCGGGCAGGCCCTTGCGCTCGCCGAGCAGCGGGCCGTAGTTGGTCCGGCCCATCGACTCGACCAGCACCTCCACCGTCGCCGGGCCCGCGGTCTTGAAGTCGGGCGCGGCGCCGTCGCGCTCGGCGATCCCGGCCAGCTCGCCGTCCACGAACACGTGCGCCCGGTCGCGCACCTCGGGCAGCACCAGCGCGTACGTCCCGCGCGGCCCGGGCACCTCGGCCCGGTACCACACCAGCCCGTGCTCCAGCCCCAGGTCCTCGAAGTCCGGCGGCACCGGCGCGCTCACCTCGGGCCCGGCCAGCGCGTCCAGCGACTCGCGCAGCGACGCCGACGCGGCCGGGCGCAGCGTCGCGGCCGGCAGCACCGGCGGCGTCGGCGGCACCTCGGGCAGTTCGCCGCCGGCGTAGCGGGCCAGGACCTCCCTGAAGAGCCAGAACTTCGCCGTGGGCGCGCCGCGCTCGTCGATCGGCGCGTCGTAGTCATAGGACGTCACGGTCGGCCGCCACTCGCCGACGGCCCGGTCGCCCACCCGGTTCGCCCCGGCCGTGGTGCCGAAGTTGGTGCCGCCGTGCGCCATGTACAGGTTCACCGACGCGCCCATCGCGAGCATCCGCTCCAGCGTGTCCGCCGCGTCCGCGGGGTCCCTGACCACGTGCTCCTGGCCCCAGTGGTCGAACCAGCCGCACCAGAACTCCATGCAGAACAGCGGCGAGCCCGGACGGAACTCCCGCAGCTCGGCGAACGCCCGCTCCGGGTCGGAGCCGAAGTTCACCGTGGCCAGCACGTCCGGGAGCGTGCCGCCGGTCAGGTACCAGTCGGCCGGGCCGTCGGAGGTGAACAGCGGCACCTCGACGCCCCTGGCGACCAGGCCGTTGGCCAGATGCCGCAGGTAGACCTGGTCGCTGCCGTAGGAGCCGTACTCGTTCTCCACCTGCACCATGATCACGTTGCCGCCGCGGGTGATCTGGCGCTCGGCGACCTGCGGCAGCAGCCGGTCGAAGAACCGGTCCACGTGACCCAGGTACTCGGGGTCGCGCGTCCTGATCCGGCCGGTCAGCCAGGACGGCAACCCGCCGTTGTCCCACTCCGCGCAGATGTACGGCCCGGGACGGACGATCGCCAGCAGCCCCTCGGCCGCCGCCGCGTCGAGGAAGGCGCCCAGCTCGTTCATCCGCTGGAACTCGCCCCGGCGCGGCTCGTGCAGGTTCCACGGCACGTACGTCTCGACCGTGTTGAGCCCCATGGCCCGCAGCATCGCCAGCCGGTGCCGCCACTGATCCGGACGTACCCGGAAATAGTGCATCGCGCCGGACAGGACCCGGAAGTCCGCGCCGTCGAGCAGGAACGAGCCGCCCTCGACCGCAAAAGAACGCATAAGTCTTCCTTCGGATAGGATTTCGCGCCCCGTAGCTTTGCCTGGACCGCAGGTCACCGGCCATGGACAAACCCGGGGATCAGTTGGATTTGACCCCGGGAGCAGCGCGTGACGCCGACGTTCAACCAGTGGATGCGCTACCTCACGCCCGGGCCCGCGCACCGCGGACTCGGCCTGGTCTGCCTCGGCGTCGGGCACCAGGACGGCCGGCTGCCCACCGTCGGACCCCGCGTCATGCAGAACCACGTCGCCGTCGTCGTCACCGCGGGCACCGGCTGGTTCTCGCAGGCCGGCGCGCCGCCCGTCGAGGTCGTCGCGCCCGCCGTCATCTGGCTCTTTCCCGGCGTCCAGCACCACTACGCGCCGCACGACGTCTGGACGGAATGGTTCGTCGACTTCGCCGGGCCCGCCGTCGCCGCCTACCAGGACCTGGGCTTCATCGACCCCGACCGGCCCGTCACCCCGCTCACCACCGCCGATCCCGCCGCGCACGCCATCGGCCGCATCGCCCAGGCGTGCCGGCGCGGCAGCCCGTACCTGGAGGTGGAGACGTCGGCCATCGTGCACGAGGTGCTGGTCGCGCTGCGGCGCGGGCGCGCCGGCGAGGACCCGCACGGCGACCCCGTGCTCGACGGGCTGGCCAGGGACGCCTGCCTGCCCATCTCGGTCGCCGACCACGCCGGACGGCTCGGCATGCCGCTGGCCGAGCTGCGCCAGTCCGTGCGCCGGCTGGCCGGCTGCAGCCCCAAGGACTATCTGCTGTCGATCAGGCTCAGCCGGGCCAAGGACCTGCTGGCCACCACCGACCTGCCGGTGGCAGCGGTCGCCAGGCGCGTCGGCTACGACGATCCCGCCTACTTCACCCGGCTGTTCACCCGCCGCGCCGGGCTGCCGCCCAGCGAGTTCCGCGCCCAGCAGTACCGGGGCTTCCCCGCCGCGAACTAGATCGGGACGGCTCGGCGCGACATCTGCCTTAGCCGATGCTTATCCGCAGCGTGATCTCATGGCATCCCGATAGTGTGCGCTCGTCCCGCCCAGAGTCGAAGGAGATCACCCGTGGCCGCGTCACCATCGTCACTTCCCGCCAGAAGAGCGATACCCTGGGTGACGACCGTCGCCCGGCTCGTGCTGGCCGGAGTGCTGATCGCGGCAGGCGCGCTGAAGATCGGCAACCCGGCCGACTCCGTCGTGGCGGTCAAGGCGTACCAGCTGCTGCCCGACGCGATCGCCGTCCCGGTGGGCCAACTCCTGCCGATCCTGGAGATCGTGGTCGGCGTGCTGCTGGTCGTCGGGTTGCTGACCAGGGTGGCCGCGGTGATCTCCGGGCTGCTCATGTTCGCCTTCGTCTTCGGCATCGCCTGGGCCTGGGCGAACGGCCTGCGCATCGACTGCGGCTGCTTCGGCGGCGGCGGTCAGCTCGGGCAGGGCCAGGAGCCCACCTACCTGATCGACATCCTGCGTGACTTCGGCCTCGTGCTGCTCGCCGCGTGGATCGTACGTTTCCCGCCGGGCCGGCTGGCACTCGACTCGAAACTCGGCCTGGCGAACAATCCTGGAATGGGGGAGAAGGACTGATGGCCAAGGGGGACCCGGTGATGAGCAAGGCGGAACGGACCAAGTCCGCGCGCGAGAGGATCAAGCAGCAGCAGGAGGCCGCCGCCGTTCGCGACCGCCGCAAGAAGGTGGTCACCTACATCACCGCCGGCGTCGTCGCCGTGGCCGCCGTCGGCGCGGGCTGGTGGTACACCGCCTCCCAGACGGCCTCGGAGGAGGCCGGCGGCGAGGCGCCCGTCACGGTGCAGGCCGACGGCAGCGCGGTGATGGCCCAGCCCGGCGTCACCGCCCCGGTCGTCGACATCTACGAGGACTTCCAGTGCCCCGCCTGCCAGGAGCTGGAGCGGGTCAGCGGCCAGACGTTCAAGAACCTGGCCGCCGAGGGCAAGGCCAAGGTCGTCTTCCACCCGATCACGATCTTCTCCGACGAGCCGCTCAAGTCCAACTCGGTCCGCGCCGCCAACGCCACCCGCTGCATCGCCGACGGCAAGCAGTGGCTGGCCTTCCACGACCTGCTGTTCAAGAACCAGCCGCCGGAGGGCAGCGTCGGCTTCACCCCCGAACAGCTCCAGCAGTGGGGCAAGGACGCCGGGGTCACCGCACCCGACTTCGCCAGCTGCGTCACCTCCGAGAAGCACGGCGAGGCCCATCTCGCCAACAGCAAGAAGGTCGGCGACGCGCAGGATCTCAAGCACACCCCGACCGTCAAGCTGAACGGCACCGAGATCCCCGGTGAAACCGCTTTCCGGCCGCAGCAACTTCGCGATGCGGTCACGGAGGCCGCCAAGTAGCCCCGCGTCCGCTACCCTCACCTGACATGCCCCTTGCCTCGATTCCCAGCCCTTCCCAGGGGGTCTGGTACCTCGGAATCATCCCGATCCGGGCTTATGCGCTGTGCATCGTCCTCGGCGTCATCGTCGCCGTCTGGTTGAGCGAGCGCCGCTGGCGCGCTCGCGGCGGCCAGAAGGGGACGATCATCGATCTCGCCGTCCCCGCGGTGATATTCGGCCTGATCGGCGGCCGCCTCTACCACGTCATCACCGACTGGCAGACCTACTTCGGCAGCCGCGCGATCAAGGAACCGTACCAGGCCCTGTTCATCTGGGAGGGCGGCCTGGGCATCTGGGGCGCCATCGCCCTGGGTGGCGTGGGCGTCTGGCTGGCCTGCCGCAGGCGTGGCATCTCCACGACCGCGGTGGCCGACACCGTCGCGCCCGGCATCGCCTTCGCCCAGGCCATCGGCCGCTGGGGCAACTGGTTCAACCAGGAGCTCTACGGCAGCCCGACCACGCTCCCGTGGGGCCTGGAGATCGACATCGACCACGGTGGCCAGCCCGGTGAGCTCTACCACCCGACGTTCCTGTACGAATCGCTGTGGGACGTCGCGCTCGGCTTCCTGCTGATCCTGGCGGGCCGGCGCTTCGCCCTGCACCACGGCCGGCTCTTCGCCCTGTACGTGGCCGGCTACACGCTGGGCCGGTTCTGGATCGAAGGACTGCGCATCGACCCGGTCGGCGGCGTCGACCACGCGGTGCTCTTCCTCGGCCTGCGCATCAACCAGTGGACGTCGATCGCGCTGTTCCTCGGCGCGCTGCTCTACATCTGGATCACCAGGAACAAGACCGAGCCGGTGGAGGTCGTGCTGCCGCCCTCGGCCGTCACGGATGCGGACGCGGACGCGGATGCCGACGCGGACGCCGATTCCGCCGCCGCCAAGGATTCCGAGGATTCCGAGGCCGGCGAGGACGACACACCGGAGTCGTCCGCCGATGACACCGTGGCCGATGACACCGTGGCCGACGAGAAGCGCGACACCGCCGAGGACAGTGAGAGCCCCGAGGGTGAAGCCGCCGTATCCGAGGAGAAGAACGCCCGATGACCGGGAGCGCGGAGATCCATCACCAGCATCGTGACGTCAACGGGGGCTGGTTGCGGCCCTCGGTGTTCGGCGCCATGGACGGCCTGGTGTCGAACTTCGCGCTCATCGCGGGCATCGCCGGCGGCACCGCCAACACCAGGGTGATCGCCCTCGGCGGTGTCGCCGGGCTCGCCGCGGGCGCGCTGTCCATGGCGGGCGGCGAATACGTCTCCGTCGCCAGCCAGCGCGAGCTCGCCCAGGCCGAGATCGCCGTCGAACGGCGCGAGCTCGACCGGCACCCCGAGGCCGAACGGGCCGAACTGGCCCAGGTCTTCGTCGACAAGGGCGTCGAGCCCGCGCTGGCGGCCCAGGTGGCCGCGCAGATCTCCAGGAACCCCGACCAGGCCCTGGAGATCCACACCCAGAACGAGCTCGGCGTCTCACCGAAGGACCTGCCCTCGCCCAGGGTGGCCGCGGTGTCGTCGCTGCTGTCGTTCAGCGTGGGCGCGGCGCTGCCGCTGGTGCCGTACCTGTTCGGGGTGCGCGGCCTGCTGGTGTCGGCGATCGTCTCCTGCGTCGCCCTGTTCACGGCCGGCGCGATCGTGTCGGCCGTGACCGCGCGCAGCTGGTGGTACTCCGGGCTGCGGCAGCTCGTGGTGGGCGCGGTGGCCGCCGTGATCACGTTCGGCCTGGGCAACCTGATCGGGGCGTCCGGTCTGTGACTGCGGAAAGACCCTCCCCCCGCAAGCGGCGCCGCACCCCACGCTCCGACTGGCAGCTGCCGCTCCTGACCGAGTGGGGCCTGCGCCCCGACCAGCAACGCCTGCTCGTGCTCATCGCCGGCGGCGTCGGCGTGGTGATCACCGCGCTGGCCCTGGTCGCCGTCGTCATGTCGCTCGGCACGTACGCGCCCGAGCGGCCGGCCAGCGCCTCCGTCGCCGACCAGGACGCCAACCTGCCGCAGGTCTTCCACGGCTGGGCCTCGCCCAAGCTGTTCGACCCGGTCTCCGACCGCGCCAAGGACAACCGGCCGCTCACCGAGAAAGAGGTGTTCGGCCAGACCAAGCTGACGGTGTCGAAGAAACTGTCGCTCAAACTGGTCGCCAAACAGCTCGACGCCGACTGCGCGCAGGCGCTGTGGGGCGCGAACCTCCTCCAGCAGGTCACCGAGGCCGAATGCACCCAGGCCGCCCGCGGCCTGTACGCCAGCTCCGACGGCCGGTACGTCGGCCAGTACACGCTACTCAACCTCAAGGACGGCAAGGCCGCCGCCGACCTGGTGGAGTCGTTGAAGACCCTTTACCGGGGCGGCTGGACCCGTCCGCTGACCGCGCCCCGGTCAGCCGCCCAGGCCGCCTTCCCGACCGGCGGGCACTCCGAGGGCGGCGCGTACGCGCTCGGCCACTACGTGGGGCTGGTGTGGTTCGGCCGGGCCGACGGCGCCGAGCCCACCACCAGAGACGACTTCGTGACCCTCATGCTGGTCATGCGCGGCGCGGAGAAGGCGGTCTACCGCCGGGTCGTCACCATCACCGGGCCGGGGGCCTGATGCCGCGCCGCGCCGTGATCGCCGCCGCGGGCGGGCTGGCGGTCGCCGTCGCCGCGGCGGCCGTCTGGCTGTTCGCCGGCGGGCAGGCGCCGCGTCCCGCCGTGTTCCAGGGCGAGCCGTCGTCCGCCTTCTACGCCGCCGTGGACACCCGCCAGAACGACGCCGCCCCGCTGAGCGCCGCCGAGGTGTTCACCGCCGCCACCGAGTCCCTGGGCGCGCTGCGCCGCACCTCGGCCACCGTGCTCACGGACTGCGACGAGCTGCTGCGCGGGACGTCCGCGCCCGGGTGCACGCAGGCGCTGCAGGCCACGTACGAGGGCGGGGCGCGGGCCGGCCAGTTCACCATCTTCAACCTGCCCGACGGACGATCGGCCGACGCGCTGGTCGCGGCGCTGGGCAAAGACGGGTTCGTCCGCCAGGACGCCCCCTTCGACCCGGCCCGCAGCCGGGCCCAGGCGCGGGCGATGGGGCATTACGTGACGGTGAGCTGGGTGGGCGGCACAGGGTCGGCCACGGAACTGGTCAAGGACCTGGTGGCACTGGACGGCCTCGGCCGCGTCGTCCAGTCCCGCATCCTCGCCACCCTCTGACCACCGCCCTCACGGGGTTCGGTCTCGCCTCGCGGCTCGGCCCCGTCGGTGGGTCTCGTCGGTGGGTCCCGCCGGGTTCGGGGGTCCCGGTCCCGCCGGTCGGGTCCTGGCGGTTGGGTCGGTCCCGCCGGTCGGGTCCCGCCGGTTGGGGTCCCGGCGGTTCGGCCGTCCCGGGTCCCGCCGGTCGGGGCCGGTCCCGCCGGTCGGGTTCCGCCTGTCGGGTTCCGCCGGTCGGGTCCCGGTGGTCCGGTCCGGTGGTCGGGTCCCGGCGGTCCGGTCCGGTACGGCGACCCCCTCGGGCCCACCCCTCGGCGCGCCGCGTCGGTGGGACGTGGCACGGAGGGGCCCGGCGCAATCAACGGCGCCCAGCCGACCAGCGGGCGTGTGGCGTGGTGGGGGCCCGCGCGATGGCGGCGTGAGGGGC
>NZ_JABCPZ010000110.1 GCF_013283785.1 Nonomuraea antri | reverse complement strand
GCCCCACCCAGAACCCGGACCAGGACCAGGACCAGAACCCGGACCAGGGCCAGAACCCCGACCAGAGCCAGAACCCCGATCAAGGCCAGGACCCGAGCCAGGATCCGACCCAAGACCCGAGCCAGGACCCGAGCCAGGACCCGTCCCCGTCGCCCACGCAGAGCGAACCGCCCCAGGACGAGGACGAGTGCGCCCAGATCGGCCCGTCGCTCGCCGACTTCGTGAACATCCGCCAGGTCCCGCCGCTCCAACTCGACGCCAGGCCCGGCAGGAACGCCTCGCGCGGCACGTTCGTCGCCCAGTGCGGCACCAACCGCAACCGGCACATCAACCCCGACAACTTCATCGTGGCCCCCGGCGTCAGCAACGGCGCGCACCACCAGCACGACTACGTCGGCAACCTGTCCACGGACGCGTTCTCCACCGACCAGAGCCTGGCCGCCGCGGGCACCACGTGCCGGCTCAACGACAGGTCGACCTACTTCTGGCCGGTGCTGCGCAACCGCAGGGTGGACGCCAACGCGAACGACCCCGACGGCAACATCGGCCAGATCCTGCGCGCCAACTCGGTGACGCTGCAGTTCCGCGGCAACGCCCAGGCCAGGGTGACCGCGATGCCCAGGTTCATGCGGTTGATCACCGGTGACGCCAAGGCCGGCACGAACGGCGGCGCCAACGCCAGGGCCCGCTGGTCCTGCACCGGTTTCAACAATCGCATCAGCACTAACAAATATCCGCTTTGCCCGCGTGGCAGCCAGGTTCTCCGTATTCTGGATTTCCCAAGCTGCTGGGACGGTCAGAACACCGACAGCGCCAACCACCGCACGCACGTGGTCTTCCCCGGTCAGGGTGGTGCGTGTCCACAGGGCACCCGCGCAGTGCCCCAGCTACGGATGATCCTCGCCTATTCGGTGCCCCAGGGTCCTTCCTTCGCTGTGGACGCATTCCCTGAACAGAAGCACAACCCGGTCACCGACCACGCGGACTTCGCCAACGTCATGCCCGACCGGCTGATGTCGTTCGTCGTGAACTGCATCAACCGCGGACGCCGTTGCTGATCTGACCGTCACGTGGGCCGCAGCCTTCCGAGTCGCACCCTCAACCGACCTTGGAGGGAAGTAGATGCTCCACAGACGACATCCCCGGCACGCCCCCACCAAGCTGGACTCGAGAAACGTCCGGCTGGGGGCGAGCGCCTCGATCACGGCCATCCTGCTGTCGGTGTTCGCGCTGACCAGGACGGAACGCGGCGTCGCGCTACTGGCCCGCGGGGTGAGCTACCTAGAGTTCTACGCGGGCGTGCTCGCCCTGGTGATGCTGACCGCGACGGTCGCGCTCGGCCTGCTCACCACGGAACGCGTCTTCCTGACTCCGGCCAACCGGATCAAGGCTCAGCTCGCGCACCGGGCCACCGCCTTCATCGGGGTGGCGTACCTGGTCACGCACGTGGCCATCATGATCGGTCTCGGGCACGTGCCGATCGGCGCGGCCGTCGTGCCGGTGGCCGGCCTCTACGTGGGGCTCGGCACGCTGGCCTTCTACCTGGTGGTCGTGACCGTGGCCACCGGGATGGTGCGGGGCAGGTTCGCCGGGCGCGGCTCTCCCTGGCTGTGGCGGGCCCTGCACTCGGCGGCGTACCTGGCCTGGCCCGTGGCCATTCTGCACGGGCTGAGCGCGGGCCGGCCGGCCGACGGGTGGGTGGCGTGGTCGTACGTGGCGTGTCTGGCGGCGGTCGGCTCCGCGCTGCTGGTCCGCGTGATCGCGACGCTGCGCCGGCCGCCGGCGCTGCCGGAGAAGGTGCAGGGGCCGGCCGTGACCGCGCCTCAGGCCGTCGTCCGCGCGCCCGCCGCGCCCCAGACCCAACCGCAAGCCCAAGCCCGCGCCCAGGCGCAGGCCCAGGCGCAGGTGCAGGTGCGGGACGAGCGGCAGGAGCAGATCAGCGCGCCGGTGAGCCTCGCCGAGGCCAGGCGCAAGTTCCGGGAGGCAGGATGATCGCGCGCAGGATCCGCGTCCCACGGCCGTCCCTCAGGGGGCGGCCGTGATACCGCACCGGGTGCCGCGGGTGTTGCGGCTCGGCCCCGCCAGGCTCACCGCGGGGCTCGACCACTGCCGCCGGCTCGACCTGCCGGCCCACCGCACGCTGCACGGCGTGCTCGAACCCCGCGACCTGGCCGAGCTCATCGCCGAGGTGAACGACGTGGACCTGCGCGGCAGAGGCGGCGCGGCGTTCCCGTTCGGGCGCAAGCTGCGGGCCGTCGCCGACGCGGCGGGCGGGCGCGAGAGCGTCGTGCTGGTCAACGGCGCCGAGGGCGAGCCCGCCAGTTCCAAGGACACGATGTTGCTGGTGCGCACCCCGCACCTGGTGCTGGACGGCGCGGTGCTCGCCGCGCACGCGCTGCGGGCCCGCGAGGTGGTCGTGGCCACCGTCGAGGGCTCGGTGGCCGAGGGCTCGCTGTGCGCGGCCGTGGCCGAGCGGCGGGCCGCGAACCTGGCCGGCGCGGCCGAGAGCAGGATCGGCATCCGCGTGGTCGGGCTGCCCGAGCGGTTCATCTCCGGCGAGGGCGGCGCGCTCGTCCGCGGCGTGAACGGCATGGAGGCCGTGCCGCCCGGCAGGAAGCGCCGGGCCAGCGAGAGCGGCGTGGACGGCCTGCCGACCCTGCTGTCGAACACCGAGACCTTCGCCCAGTTCGCGCTGCTGGCCGAGTACGGCCCGGCCAAGTACGCCGAGGTCGGCACCGGCAGGGAGCCGGGCACGGTGCTGCTCAGCGTGAGCGGCGGCGCGGCCGCCGGCGCGGTGGTCGAGGTGCCCACCGGCACCCCGCTGGCCGACGTGCTCGAACTGTGCGAGGCCGAGCCCGGCGACGGGGTCCTGGTCGGCGGGTACCACGGCGCGTGGCTGCCGGCCGAGGCCGCGCTGCACGCGGTGATCTCGCGCGAGGGCATGAAACTGGCCGGCGGCGACCTGGGCGCCGGGATCATCGTCCCGCTCGGCGAGGCGACCTGCCCGCTCGGTGAGGCGGCCAGGGTGGCGACGTATCTGGCCGCGCAGTCGTCCGGGCAGTGCGGTCCCTGCCGTCTCGGGCTGCCCGACGTGGCGCGCACGCTGTGCGCGCTGGCCGAGGGCACCGGCTCGCAGGACGCCGTGCGCCGCGCGGTACGCGCCATCGAGCGCCGGGGCGCCTGCTTCCACCCCGACGGCACGGCCAGGTTCGTGTTGTCGGCGATGGACGCGTTCGAGAGCGAGATCGCCCTGCACCTGGAGCACGGCTCGTGCGGCCGCCCGGTACGCGGCGTGCTGCCGCTGCCCGAGCCCGAGGCCGACCCCGAGTACCGGCTGGAGGTGGACTGGACCCGCTGCCAGGGCCACGGCCTCTGCGCCCACCTGCTGCCCGAGTTCGTGGACCTGGACGAGTACGGTTTCCCGTCCTTCCGCAACGTGCCCGGCTGGATGGCCAGGGAGGCGCGGCGGGCGGTCGAGATGTGCCCGGCGCTGGCGTTGCGTGTGAGCACGACCAGCGGCTCCGAACGGCCCGTGGTCTCGCCGTTGCGGCTGGTCAGGGAGGGCGTGCTGAAGAAGGCGTCGGCCCGGCTGGCAGGCGTGGCGGGCGGGTCGGCCACCCCCATTTCCGGATTCGGCGGGAGCGCACGGTGATGCGTCCTGACAGTGATGGTTTTGTGACCAACCTGTCGGCCTCCTCGGGCGTCTCATCGATCGGTTCCGCACGATCGACGGGAGGCCCATGGACCGCCGCGACTTCCTGCACGTCGCCGCGTTCGTCCCGGTGCTGGCCGCCGCGCCGCCACCCGACTGGGCGGGCCTGCGCAGGCAGCTCACCGGCACGCTGGTGCTGCCCGGCGACGCCGGGTACGCGCGGGCGCGCCGCCTGTACAACCCGGCCTACGACGCGATCAAGCCGGGCGGCGTCGCGTACTGCGCCAACGCCTCCGACGTGGCCAGATGCCTGGGGTTCGCCCGGGCCAACGGGCTGCCCGTCACCGCCAGGTCCGGCGGTCACTCGTACGCGGGCTGGTCCACGGGCACCGGCCTGGTGATCGACGTCTCGCGGATGAACGGCGTCTCGTACGCGGCCGGGCGGGCCACGGTCGGCGCGGGAGCCAAGCTCATCGACGTCTACGAGCAGCTCGGCAGGCACGGGGTGAGCATCCCGGCCGGGACCTGCCCGACCGTCGGCATCGGCGGGCTGACGCTGGGCGGCGGGATCGGCGTGGTCTCCAGGAAGTACGGGCTGACCTGCGACACGCTGGAGTCCGTCAAGATCGTCACGGCCGACGGCCGGCTGCTGACCTGCGACTCCGGCCACCACGCCGGCCTGTACTGGGCGTGCAGGGGCGGTGGCGGCGGGAACTTCGGCGTGGCGGTCTCCTTCACCTACCGCACCCACGCCACGCGCGACGTCACCGTGTTCTTCCTGCACTGGCCGTGGGCCAAGGCGCGGGCCGCGGTGCGCGCCTGGCAGGCGTGGGCGCCGTACGCGCCGGACGAGCTGTGGTCCACGCTGCATCTCACGCGCGGGCTCGGCGGCCTGGACGTGCAGATCGCCGGCGTGTACCTGGGCGGCAAGGCGGCGCTGGACCGGCTGCTCACGCCGCTGACGGGCAAGATCGGGCGGACCTCGTCCCGTTCCGTCAGGTCCGTCTCCTACCAGAAGGCCATGATGATCATGGCCGGGTGCGTGTCACGCACTGTGGAGCAGTGCGCGCGGACGCCGCGCACGTCGTTCTCGGCCAAGTCGCACGTGGCCTACCGGCCGCTGCCGGCCGCCGGTGTGCGCACGCTGGTCGACGGGGTGGCCAGGCGCGGCCGGCACTCGGTGCTGCTCGACGCGCTGGGCGGCGCGATCGGCCGGGTCGGGCCGCAGGCGACCGCGTTCCCGCACCGGGCGGCGCTGTTCAGCGTGCAGTACTACGCCGACGGCATGGACCGCCGCTGGCTGCGTGACATCCACGGCGACCTGGCTCCGCACTTCGGCGACCACGCGTACGTCAACTACGCCGACCCCGATCTGCGGTCGTGGCGCGGCGCGTACTACGGCCCGAACGCGGCGCGGCTGGCCGAGGTGAAGGCCACCTACGACCCGGACCGGCTGTTCCGCCTGCCGCAGGGCGTGTGAAACCGGTTCGCGGCCGACCGGCGTGAGCTGCGACAATTTCGCAGCATGCGTAACTGGCCGTTCTTCGACCTGTCCGTCACCACGCCGCGGCTCGAACTGCGTCTCCCGTCGCTCGACGACCTCGACGAGCTGGCCGACCGGGCGGCCGAGGGCATCCACGACGCCGGATCCATGCCCTTCGCGTTCCCCTGGTCCGACACCGGGCCGGCCGAGCGGGGCCGCAGCACGCTGCAGTTCCACTTCCGCACCTGGGGCGAGCTGAGCCCGGCCGCCTGGAACCTGGCGTTCGTGGCGGTGTTCGAGGGCGAGGTCGTCGGAACGCAGGGCGTGCAGGCGACCGACTTCCCCGTCACGCGCGAGGTGCTCACCGGCTCCTGGCTGGGCCGCCGCTTCCAGGGCCGGGGCATCGGCACCGAGATGCGCCGGGCCGCGCTCCAGTTCGCCTTCGCGGGCCTCGGCGCCACCGACGCGGTGACCTCGGCGTTCGAGGACAACCACGCCTCGCTGTCCGTCACCGCGAAGCTCGGCTACCGCGACGACGGCACCGCCGTGCACAACCGGCAGGGAACCCGGACGATGCTCAGGCGCTTCCGCCTGACCAGTGACGACTGGGCCGACCAGCCCGACGTCGAGATCCACAACCTCGCGCCCTGCCTGCCGATCCTCGGCCTCTGACCCGCGCAGGCCGCTACAGCGGGTGTGAGGCCGTGCCGCGCGAGACGAACGCCAGGCCGTCGAACTGCTCGGCCGGCACGGTCTGGGCGAAGGTGGTCTTGTAGCGGAACCTGCCCACCACCGCGCCGAACGTGCGCACGTACGCGGGCTCGCCCAGCCACGTCCGCACGGCTTCAGGCGGCGTGCCGGTCCTGAGGTCGAGCAGGTAGTTGGCGGGCCCGGCGGCGGCCAGCCTGGCCTCGACCACCTTCGGCGTCCGCGCCGGCGGCACCTTGGCGATCACCGGCGGCTTGTCCGGGTCGACCCGGCGCAGGAACCCGTGGCGGCGGGCCCTGAACTCGCCCTCGCCGAACAGCAGCCCGAGCGCGTAGTAGCCGGACCCGTGCCGCTCGGCCAGGTGCCTGCCCATCGTGGTGACGCCCGCGCGGGGGTGCTCGCCCCGCATGACGTGCCCGTTGTGCGCCCAGACGGCCACCCGGGCGGCCGGGTCGCGCAGGATCTCGTCCACGTTGTCGGCCATGAAACGGTCGCGGGCCATGGAGATCGTGCGTTCCGGGTCCTGGTGCACGAAGGGGCGGGTCGCCAGCTCGGCGGCCTGCAACACGGTCCTGGCATCAGCCCTGGCGTCGGCATCGGCCCTGGCACCGGCACCGGTGTCGGCCTGGTCGGTTCCGGCCGCGGTGACGAAGTCCAGCAGGCGGCGCGCGCCGGCCACGACGTCTTCGCCGAGCGGCGGATGCAGCCCCAGGCGGAAGTCCGCGAGCGGGGCGAGCGGGGCCAGCAGCTCGGGCGCCGATTCCCCGAACCACCCGTCGAGCCTGCGCAGCGATTCGCCGGGGATCTGCGGGTCGATGCCGACGAAACGCACCTTGGTCGCGGCCGTGCGGTTGTGCTCGCGCAGCCATTCGAGCACGGCCAGCACCTCGGTGGTGCGCCAGGTCCAGAAGCCCAGCCCCGCCAGCGCCTCGGCCGGGTCTCCGACGCCGTGCACCACGTAGTCGTCGACCGCCTTCGAGGCGGCCGCGCTCGCCTCCATGGCCAGCACGTTGAAGCCCAGCTCCGTCACCATGAACCGCAGCAGCACGTGCTTGAGCAGGAAGAACTCACCGGTGCCGTGCGTGGCCTCGCCGAGCCCGGCCACCCGCACGTCCGCCAACGCCGCGCGCATCGGCTCCAGGTCGAGCGCAACGCCCGGGTTCAGATCGCCCAGGTCGACGGCCCGCTCGGCCAGCCAGTCGGTGATCACGTTCGTGGGCATACGTCGATCGTGCCAACCTCCGAACCCGGTTTCATCAACCCAAAGTATCGACCTCAGCGGGCCGCGGCGAGCGGGCACCCCTCGCGCCGGTACCTGCCGGGTGAGGTGCCGAACTGGCGTTTGAAGGCGTTCGCGAAGGCGAACTCGGAGCCGTACCCGACGCGGGCGGCGATCTCGGCCAGCGACTCGTCCGTCTCGTGCAGCAGCCGTGCCGCCGAGGCCAGCCGCCACCAGGTCAGGTACGTCAGCGGCGGCTGCCCGACCAGCGACGTGAAGCGGCGGGCGAACGCGGCCCGCGACATTCCCGCCCGCACGCCCAGCTCCTGGACCGTCCACGGGTGCGCGGGATCGCGGTGCATGGCGTCGAGCGCGGCGCTGATGCCCGCATCGGCCAGGGCCGCCGCCCAGCCACCGACCGCGCACTGGCCGGGCTCGGCGTTCAACCAGGCCCGCAGGATGTACAGCAGCAACACCTCAAGCAGCGACGACACCACCGTGTCGGCGCCCAGGCGGGGCCGCTCGATCTCCGCGCCGAGCAGTTCCATCGCGGTGCGCAGCTCGGGGTGCCGCCCGAGGCCGGCCGGCAGGTGGATCAGATTGGGCAGGTCGCGCAGGGCGGGGTGGGCCCGGCTCGGGTCGAGCTGGAAGCCGCCGCACAGCGTGACCGTGGTCGCGCCCGTGCCCCCGCCCACGGAGGCCGAGGCGAACAGGTGGGCGTCCGGATCGAGCGGATCGCAGTCGTTCTCGGCCACCGGGGTGTCGGGGCTGTCGGCCAGGGCGTAGCCGTGACCGCGGGGGAAGAACACGACGTCGCCCACCGAGAGCGCGACCGGGTCGCCGTCGGGCCTGATCAGCCAGCACGAGCCTTGCAGGATCACCTGGAAGCCCGGCGCGCCGGGGACCGAGGGGAAGTGCTGGCCCCAGGGGGCGTGCCACTCGACCCGGGCCGAGCGCGGGCGTCCGGTACGCATGATGGCGATCACGTCGCTGAGCACGTCCACAACGAAAGTCTAGACCACGAGACGATCGCGTATGAAACACAGATTCTGTCGCATTGGTTGTCTCCACCCGCGCTCCTACGGTTGGTGTCGACGGAAGGAGTGCTTGGTGAGCGCAATCTTGGTCACCGGGGCGACCGGCACGGTCGGGTCCCAGGTGACGTCTCAGCTACGCGCGGCCGGTGTCCCGGTCAGGGCGATGACCAGGGCGCCGGGTCCGGCGGACGGATTCGTGGCCGGAGACCTGACCGATCCCGCGTCGCTGCCTCTCGACGACGTGGCGGCGGTGTTCCTGGTGTGGCCGTTCGCGACCGCCGAGGGGGCGGCGGAAGCCGTCTCGGCCATCGCGCGGCGGGCCCGGCGCGTGGTCTACCTGTCCTCCGCCGCGCGCCGGCCGTACGAGCGCGAGGTCGAGCGGCTGATCGAGGGGTCAGGGCTGGAGTGGACCTTCCTGCGGCCGCACGTCTTCGCGGCCAACGCGCTGCGGTGGGCCGGCCAGGTGGCGTCGGGCGTGGTGCGGGAGCCGTACGGGCAGGCCGCGGCATCGCCGGTGCACGAGCGGGATCTGACCCGCGTCGCCGTGCTCGCGCTGACCTCGGACGGCCACCACGGCCGGGCCTACGAGCTGACCGGGCCTCAGTCGCTCACCCGGGCCGAGCAGGCCCGCATCATCGGCGCGGCGGCCGGGATCCCGGTCCGCTGGGAAGACGCGCCGCCCGCCGAGGCGCGGGCCGGCCTGCTCGCGGCCGGCTGGGACGCGCAGGCGGCCGACGGCGCGCTGGCCGCCCTGGCCGAGCTCGTCACGACGCCCGGTCCGACCACCTCCACGATCGAGGACGTCACCAAGACCCCGGCCGCCACCTTCCACGACTGGGCCCGCGAACACGCCGCCGCCTTCGCGTCCGGGCCGAGCGAGGAAGCGCTGCCGACGCAGGCGGCGGCCTCTCCGGCGACCGAGCCGTCTCACGAATCGCGGCGCGTGCCGTTGATGCGGGCCGCGCGGATCCACGGCTACGGCGACGCCTCGGTCATCCGTCAGGACCGGATCCCCCGGCCCGCGCCGGGCCCCGGCGAGGTGCTCATCGAGGTGGCCGCCACCTCGTTCAACCCGTCGGAGCTTGGACTGCGCGCGGGGCTGCTGCGCGACGTGCTGCCCATCGCGCTGCCGTACACGCTCGGCTGGGACGTCTCGGGCACGGTCGTCGAGACCGGCGCGGACGTCAGCGTGTTCCGGCCGGGAGACCGGGTGTTCGGCCTGGTGCCCGGCGCCGCCGCCGAATACGTCACGGCCCCGGCGGACGCGCTGGCCAGGGCGCCGCGGAGCATCCCGCTGACCGACGCGGCGGCCATCCCGGTGGCCGGTCTGACGGCCTGGCAGGCGGTCTTCGAGCACGCCCGCGTCTCCCCCGGCCAACGGGTGCTGATCAACGGGGCGGGCGGCGGGATCGGCATGTTCGCGGTGCAACTGGCCAAGCACGCGGGAGCCGTCGTGATCGGCACGGCGAGCCCGCGCGGCGCCGCCGCCCTGGCCGCGTACGGCGCCGACGAGGTGATCGACTACACCACCACACCACTGCCCGGCGGCATGGACGTGGTGCTGAACCTGGCGGCGGTCCCCGACTCGACGGCGGCCGTGCTGGCCACGCTCGGCCGGGTGGTCGTCACCGTGGCCACCCCGATCCCCGGCGGCACCCACTTCGTCAGCAGGAGCGATCCCGGCCAGCTGGCCGACCTGGCGGCCCGGATCGACGAGGGCCGGCTCACCGTGCGGATCGCCGAGTCGCACCCCTTGGAGCACCTGGCCGACCTGCATCGCCGCGCCGAGTCAGGCACCCTCCCCGCCGGAAAAATCACCATTCATCCCTAGAAAGGGTTCAGACAATGATCAAGATCGGCATCATCATCGGCAGCACCCGGCCCAGCCGCGTGGCCGACGGCGTCGCCCAGTGGGTGCACGACCTGGCCGCCAAGCGGTCCGACGCCCACTTCGAACTCCTCGACCTCGCCGCTTTCGACCTGCCCCTGCTGAACGAGCCGCTGCCCGCCGCGACCGGCCAGTACGCGCACGCCCACTCCAGGACCTGGGCCGAGACGATCACCAGGTTCGACGGCTTCGTCTTCGTGACCCCCGAGTACAACCACTCCACCACGGGCACGCTGAAGAACGCCATCGACTACCTGTTCCACGAATGGGCCGACAAAGCCGCCGGGCTGGTCAGCTACGGCGTCGACGGAGGCGTCCGGGCCGCCGAACACCTCCGCCAGATCCTCGGCCAGCTCCACATGGCGACCGTCACCTCACAGGTCGCGCTGTCGCTGCACACCGATTTCACGGACTACACCCGCTTCACCCCGGCCGAGCGTCAGGAACTCGCCGTCACCGCCATGCTGGACAAGCTCATCGCCTGGAGCACCGCGCTGCGCCCGCTGCGCGCCGCCTGACGCCCGCCCGGTCACCGCGTCACGGACGGAAGTGTTCGAGCACCTCCGGGTTGGCCATCGCGTCGGGGTTGGCCGCCTGCTCGACCGGTGTGCCGAGCAGGATCTTGCGTACCGGGACCTCCAGCTTCTTGCCCGACAACGTCCGCGGGATGCCCGGCACCACCCGGATCTCGTTCGGCACGTGCCGGGGCGAGAGCTCCTGGCGCAGCGCCTGGCACAGACTCCGCTCCAGCTCCTCCGTCAGCGTGACGCCCTCGGCCAGCGTCACGTAGAGGAGCAGCCGGCCCTCCTGCCCGAGCTGGCCGGTGTCGATCACCAGGCTGTCGGCGATCTCGTCGAAACGCTCGACCACCCGGTAGAACTCGCTGGTGCCCATCCGCACGCCACCACGGTTCAGCGTCGAGTCCGAGCGGCCGTAGATGACGCAGCTGCCGTCCTCGTTGATCTTGATCCAGTCGCCGTGCCGCCACACGCCCGGGTAGACGTCGAAGTAGCTCTCCCGGTAACGCTCGCCGTCGGGGTCGTTCCAGAACATCACCGGCATCGACGGCATCGGCTGGGTCAGCACCAGCTCGCCGACCTCGCCCACCACCGCCTTGCCCGACGGGTCGAACGACTCCACCCTGGCCCCGAGCGAGCGGCACGGGATGATCCCGGCCCTGATCGGGTGCAGCATCGTCGCGCCGACGAAGCCGGTGCACACGTCCGTGCCGCCGGAGAACGACCCCAGCGGCACCCCGGGCAGCGCCTCGGCCACCCACGCGAAACCCTCCGGCGGCAGCGGCGAGCCGGTCGAACCGAGCCCGCGCAGCCCGCCCATCCCCTCAGGCTGGATCCCGGCCTTCTGCGAGGCCATCACGTACGGCGCGCCGACCCCGAAGTACGTCACCCCTTCCGAGTCCGCGATGCGCCACAGGGCCGCGGCCGACGGATGCGTGGCCGAGCCGTCGTACAACACCGGCGTGGCCCCCACCAGCAGACCGCCGATGAGGTAGTTCCACATCATCCAGCCCGTGGTGGTGTACCAGAAGAACACGTCCTCCTCACCCAGGTCCTGGTGGAAGGTGAGCGACTTGAGGTGCTCCAGCACCACGCCGCCGTGCCCGTGCACGATCGGCTTGGGCAGCCCGGTCGTACCCGAGGAGTACAGGATCCACAGCGGATGACCGAACGGCACCCGCTCGAACTCCAGCGGCCCCTCCTCGGCCCGCAGCCCCTCCCAGCCGATCACCTCGCCACGCGGCAGCACCGAGGTGTGCACCGGCATCGGCTCGGCCTGCTGCGGCGGCTGCCCCTCCGCCGCGGCCGCCAGGTACGGAATCCACACCGTGGCACGCAGCGACGGCAGCTCGGCGGCGATCTCGTTCACCGCCGCCGTACGGTCGTAGTCCTTGCCGTTGTAGTGGTAGCCGTCGACCGCGATCAGCACCTTCGGCTCGATCTGCTTGAACCTGTCGACGATGCTCGGCACCCCGAAATCGGGCGAACCGGCCGACCAGACGGCCCCCAGCGAGGCCGTGGCCAGGAACGCGATCAGGGCCTGCGGGATGTTCGGCAGATACCCGGCCACCCGGTCGCCGCGCTCCACCCCGAGCCGCACCAGCCCGGCACGCACCCGCGCCACCTCGGCACGCAGCTCGGCGTAGGTCAGCTCCTGCCTGGCGCCGTCCTCGGAGACGAAGACCACGGCCACACCCTCGACACGACTCAGCGCGTTCTCGGCGTAGTTGATGGAGCTCCCGGTGAACCATTGGACGTCCGGCATCGTCCCAGAGATGACGGGCCCGTCACCACGTTCGCCGATCACGTCGAAGTAGTCCCAGATCGAGGCCCAGAACTCGTCGGGCCGATCGACCGACCACCGCCACACCTCCTCGTAACTCGACCCGGAACGTCCCAGCCACTCCACGTAGCGAGTGAGCTTGGCGCGAGAAACGATCTCCTCGGTCGGTTCCCAGAGAAGTGCACCTTCAGCAACCATGTGCCCCATCCTGTCGCCCTGCCGGTGGAAAGTCATACCGGACCCTCCACATAACTTGCTACCTCCGTAGGTGGTCCACCGCCATACGGGCGGCGGAACCGATCACCGCGTCCGCGCGGGGCTGGATCAGGGCGGGGCTGAAGGAGCGGGTGAAGACGGCGACCGCGTAGCGCCCGCCGTCGGGGTACTCGACCACGCCCGCCTCGTTGCGCAGCGTGGGGAGCGTGCCGGTCTTGCCGCTGACCTCCACGTCGTCGTACGGGAAGCCGGAGGCCAGCCGGTGTGGCCAGACCTGCATGTTCAGTACGCCGCGCATCCAGGCGCACATTCCGGGTGAGGCGGCCTCGTCGCGCCAGATCAGGGCGAGCAGGGTGGCCATCTCCCTGGGGGTGCTGCGGTTGGTGTGGGCCGGGTCGAGTGCGCGTAGCCGGGATATGTCGTCGGGATCCAGGTACGGCCAGCCGTGCCCGGTGTCCTCCTCCATGCTCCGGTTGAAGTCGCGGCCGGCGTGCAGGACGCGGGTGATCCCCAGGCCGAAGCCGTCGAGCACGGTGTTGACCGAGTCGCGGCCCGCCAGGTCGAGCAGCGCGTCGGCGGCGCCGTTGTCGCTGACCGCGATCATCAGGTACGCCAGGTCGCGCAGTGACATGGTGACGTCGTCGAGCATGGCCGAGGTGCCGGTGGGTCCTGGCGTGCGGCCCTCGGCGGGCACGGTGAGCGGCGCGGCCAGGTCGAGCCGTCCGGCGTCGGCCTGCCGGCAGAGCGTGACCAGCAGCATCACCTTGAACATGGACGCCACGGGCAGCGGTTCGTCGGGGCCGTGCCCGATCTCGCGGCCGGAGTCGAGGTCGGTGGCGTAGAGCCAGCCGCGCACGCCGGCGCCGCGGAAGAGTCCGTCGAAGTCCGGGCCGGTCATGCGAGCATCCCTGGCCTGCGGCTGACCCGCCGCGCTGGGGCGGCGGCCTCGTCGATCATGCCGGCGCTCTCCTTCAAGGTCCGTACGGCCACTGCGGTGAAGTCCGCGACCTCGGCTGACTTCTCGGCGGATCGTTCCGTGGCGGCCGTCCGCCAGGCCGTGGAGACCCGGCTCGCGATCGGCGAGCCTAGCAGCGGCCGCCACACCAGCCCCGGCGACTCCGTCCGTGGCCCGAACGCCACCGCGGCGCCGGCCATGACGAGGCCGAGTCCGGCGCCCTGGTGCACCTGGGCGGGTACGTATCCGTGGCGGCGGCAGGCGGCCAGGGTCTCGGCGCGCAGGCCCGGCTCGCCTTCTCTGGGGGGCATCAGCAGGTCGCGTCCCGCCAGGTCGGCCAGGTGCACTTCGCCGGTGTCGGCGAGCGGGTCGTCCGCGGCCAGCAGGACGCCGTAGGGCTGCACGAGGATCTGGCCGAAGCTCAGCGCGGGGGCCGAGACGGGGTGGCGGACGAGTCCGACGTCGATGGCGCCTTCGGCGAGCGCGGTGACCTGGTCGGCGGTCCAGATCTCGGCGGGGGCGAGCCGGACGTCCGGGTTGCTCTCGCGGAAGCCGGCGACGAGGGCGGCGATCACGGCGGCGGCCAGGTCGGGCGGGACGCCGATCTTGAGCACGCTGCCTTCGCCCTGTCGCAGCAGGTCGTGCAGCCGGTCGACTCTGGCGACGATCTCGCGGGCCTCGCCGAGCAGCAGCCGTCCGGCCTCGGTGAGTCGGACCTGGCGGGCCGAGCGGTCGAAGAGCCGCACGCCGAGTTCCTCCTCCAGGCGCTTGATGCGCTGGCTGAGCGGCGGCTGGGCCATGCCGAGCCGGATGGCGGCGTTGCCGAAGTGGAGTTCCTCCGCCACCACGGTGAAGTAGCGGAGGTGCCGGACAAGGTCCATGACCAGGAACTATAGCGAGATTTATATGGATTAATCCCTCATATCAGTATTGGACATGACCGGCGCCCCTCTGATGTCCTCAACAGCATGGCACCACAAAGGGGGACAATGTACGCATATCTCCAGCCGGAGTCGCCACCCAGGCGACGCCGGCGGCGCAGGTGGCCGTGGATCGGCGCGGCGATCCTGGTGCCCGTCGTCGCGGCGGGCGGCGTGATCTGGGCACTGCGTACCGAGGGCGCGCCGGAGGAGACGGCCGACCGCTACCTCGCCGCCTGGTCCGCGGGCGACTACGGGGAGATGCGCAAGCTGGTCGCCGACCCGCCGGCCGACTTCGAGACCCGCCACCGCCGCTTCCTCACCGGGCTCAAGGCCACCGGCGCGGCCTTCGACCGGCCCGTGTCCACGGGCGTCTTCGCCGACAACGGCCCGGACGACAACGGCTTCATCGGCTTCCAGGCCAAGGTGACGGGCAAGCGCGACTGGGACTACGGCGGACGGCTCAAGCTGGTCGAGCACGAAGGCGCGTGGAAGGTCGACTGGAGCCCGGCCACCCTGCACCCCGAGCTCACCAGGAGCCGGTCGATCCGCCTGGTCACCGAACCGGGCGACACGACGCCGGTGCTGGCCGCCGACGGCACGACGATCAGCGGCCCGGACGCCCCCGGCTCGGTGCAGCAGCTCGTCGAAGGCATCAAGCAGACCTACCCCGACCGCTTCGGCACCGGCACGAAGAGCAGGATCGAGCTCGTCCAGGGGGACGAGGTGATCAGGACCCTGGTCGAGCCCGGGACCAAGGAGCCGGTCAAGACCACGATCGACCTCAAGGTGCACCACGCGGGCGCCCAGGCGCTGGAGGACGTTTCCAAGCCCGCCTCGCTGGTGGCGCTGCGTGCCTCGACCGGGGAGATGCTGGCCGTGGTGAACAAGCCGGGCGGGTTCAACCGGGCGCTGCTCGGCAAGTACCCGCCGGGCTCGACGTTCAAGGTGGTGACCGCGTCCGCGCTGGTCGCCGACGGGGTCGAGCCGGGTCAGCGGGTCACCTGCCCGGCGGAGAAGAACATCGGCGGCTTCCCCTTCCACAACGCCGGCTTCAAGGACTACGGCACGCTGTCGTTCCAGGACGCGTTCGCGCACTCGTGCAACACCACGTTCGGCGAGCTGAGCGTGGCCGACCTGAACGGGGGCCGGCTCGGCGAGGTCGCGGAGAGCTTCGGCTTCGGCGTCCCGATCAAGCCGGGGGTGCCCGCGGTGCGTGCCGAGTTCCCCGCGCCCAAGGACGACACCGACCTGGCCTCGGCCTCGATCGGCCAGGGCCGGGTGCTGGCCAGTCCGCTGAACATGGCCTCGGTGGCGGCGGCCATCGCCTCGGGCGCGTGGGTGCCGCCGCGGATCACCACCGGCGGCCTCGCGCCCGCCGACCAGGCGCCGCGTCCGCTGGAGCAGGACGTCGTCGCGGCGCTGCGCAAGCTCATGCCGGCCGTGGTCACCGACGGCACCGCGCACGCCGCCCGCTTCCCCGCGGGCGCGGCGGGCAAGACCGGCACCGCGGAGTACGGCTCGGGCAAGGAGCCGCCGGCGCACTCGTGGTTCATCGGCTACCGGGGGGACGTGGCCTTCGCGGTGATCGTCGAGGGCGGCGGCGCGGGCTCGGCGGTGGCCGCCCCGATCGCGGCCCGCTTCCTCAACGCCCTGACCTGACCCGCCCCGACATGGCCTGACCCGGCCCGCCCCGACATGACCCGACCTGGCCGGTTCTCAGCCGGCCTTCCTGTCGAGCGGCGCGGTCAGCGCCGCCACGGCGGCCACCACCTCGGACGCGTTGGCCAGGTCGGGCAGCACGATGTCGGCCCCCGCCTCACGCAACTCGCCCGCCATCGACCGGCCGGAGGCCACGCCGATCATCGCCGCTCCCCCGATCTTGGCCGCCTGGACGTCGCGTGTGGAGTCGCCGATCACCACCGTGTTGGCCGCGGTGAACGGCGTGCCGAGCCGCTGCTTGGCCCGCCCCTGGGCGACCTGCAGCAGCGTGGCCTTGGGGTAGACCTCCTCGCCGTAGCCGCCGATCGCGAAGTCGATGTGCTTGTCGAGCCCGAACGCCTTCAGCTTGTGCACCGCGTTGCCCTGGATCGTGCCGGTCAGCACCGACTGGATCACGCCGTCGAGCCTGGCGACCGACTTCAGCGCGTCCTTGGCCCCGGGCATCATCCGGCCCTCCTTGGCCAGCCGGCCCCGCCGGTCGGCGAAGGCCAGGGCCAGCGCGGCCAGGAACCTGGGCAGGTGGTCGTCCTCGGCGACGACCCCGTTGACGGCGAGCGTCTCGAAGATGATCTCCGAGTCGGGACGGCCGTGCGGCGGGACCAGCTTGACCAGCGGGCGCCCGGTCACGGCGCGGAACGCCTCGGCGTAGGCGTCCCTGGTCACGATCGCGACGTCGACCAGCGTGAGATCGACGTTCCAGAGCACAAGGCGGTTGATGGCGGCCTCCAGGGTGGGACCCTGCAAGAGTACGGCCACCGCCCGGCGCGAGGCTCGCCCCCGCACGAAATCAGCACAACCCGGTCCCGGGCCCGATCCTGGACTCAGGCGTGGTCGAGCGCCTCGGCGAGGGTGTCGACGACCGGGAACCCGGTCTCCGCCAGCTCGGCCCTGGTGGTCATCCCGCCGGTGTACAGCACCGCCCGGGCGCCGACGTGCCGCGCGGCCAGCCCGTCGTCCACGCTGTCGCCGATCACCAGCACGTGCCTGGCGTCGACGCCGATGGCCGCCAGGTGCGCGGCCATGTGCGCGGCCTTCTCGCCGCCGGTGGTGCCGTGCAGCCCGTCGACGCGGGTGAAGTGCCGGGTGATCCCGAACGACTCCACGATCGGCACCAGGTGGCCGTGCGGGGCCATCGAGCACAGCGACTGGGTGCCCGTCCAGCTCATGAGTGACAGCTCGGCGTCGGCGGCCAGGCCGCAGGCGGCGCTCAGCCGGAAGTAGTGCTCGTGGAAGCCGGTGTCCAGCAGCTCCCACTCGCCCTCGTCGAGCGGACGGCCCAGCATCCGCTCGTAGGCGACCCAGATGGGACGGGTGTAGACGGCGCGGAAGCCGTCGGCGGTCATCTCGGGAAGCGCGTACGGCCTGAAGACTTCGTTCGTCGCTCCGACCACGGCATCGATGTCGTGGAAGAGCGTGCCGTTCCAATCCCAAATAATGTGCTTTGTCATGTCACTACCAGCCTAATCGGCCCGAGTGACACTCCTGCTCACGCCCATGAGGGCCGCGGCCGGCCGCGGCCCTCATGGCTGACGACGGCTACCTGCAGGCCTTGCCCGTGGTGCCGCTGCCGTACTGGCCGCCGTTCCCGCCGCCCCACTGCACGGCGGCGCCGCCCCAGGCGCACATGTTGTTGGCCCAGAGCATGTTGCCCCAGTGGCGGCCGCCGTTGCCCTTGCGGAAGGCGAACCGGTCGTGCCTGCCGTCGGCGGTGTAGAGGTTGATGCTCCCGCTGACCGAGGAGGCCGTGGAGATCTCGATCCAGTTGGTCTTGCACCTGCCCGACCACATGAGCTTGATCGTGCCGACCTTGCCGTTGATTTTGCTCTTGATCGCCGCGGTCTTCACCACGCGAGCCGAGTTGCCGCAGCCCGACTTGTACGGGTCCTGGTGGTCGTACGGCTTGGCGGCGGCCTGGGCGCTCACGGGGGTGACCGCCAGGACCGCGGTGGCCACCGCGCCGATGACACTTGCCGCGACTCGTACCTTCACGTTGAACCGACTCCTTCTGTCAGAAGCTAGGACTCGGTCAGGACCTTAGCGAAGATCCGCACGACCCGTGCGCCGCCCGCCGTCCCCGGCCGCTACGACCCCAGCAGGTCCGGGATCTCCTGGGTGGCGTACCACATGAGCTCGTGGGCCTCGGCGCCGTCGACGGTGAACCTGGCGTCGTCGTCGCCCGCGTCGGAGTCGGGCAGCGCGGCGATGGCGGCCTTGATGTCGGGCATCGCGTCGAGGTCGTCGATGTGCACCGCGGCCACCTTGGCCATCGGCACGGACTCGGCCAGCCGCACCCTGGCCCGTTCGGCCAGGTCGACGCCCATTGTGAGCACGCCGTCCGGCACCTCGGCGGCGACGACCACGCGGCGGGACGCGGCCGGCACGCCGTCGGCGTGGTCGGCGGCCAGCATCCGCAGCGAGGCACGCGCGGCCTCGGTGAGTGCGACGTATTCGAGTTCCTCGGTGTCTCCCGAGGCGTACCACTCGGTCAGCGCGGGGGTCACCGCGTAGCCGGTCAACGGGGCCGGGCCGATCTCCCCCGCCTCGACCGCGCGGGCCAGGGCCGGGAGAGTGCACGGCAGATAGACGCGCATCACGAACCTTTCAGAGCATGCAAGGGCTCTATCATGCCCGTCTCAACGGGAGTCGGAGGAGAGACTCGAGTTCCGCGATGGTCGTGTCCGCGTCCCTGTGGTGAATTCCGGCGATGCCGAGGCCGCGCGCGGCCACGATGTTGGCCTCGATGTCGTCGATGAACACGCACGCCTCGCCGGGTAGCGCGACCTGGGCGAGCGCGTGGTGGAAGATGCGCGGCTCCGGCTTGCGCATGCCGACCTCGCCGGAGATCACGATGGCGTCGAAGAGGTCGTGCCACTCGTCCCTGGGATAGGTGTTGGACCAGGAGTTGGACAACAGGCACGTCTTGAGCCCGTTCTTGCGTACGTCGCGCAGCATGTCGTACATGGCGTCGACCCGCTCGAACCCCAGGAACATGCGGTCGAGCAGGCCCTCGGCCGCCGGCGGCACGCCGTCCACGGTCAGCAGCCGGGCGGCGAGGTCGCGCTCGAACGCCGCGCCGTCGAGCTCGCCGCGCTCCAGCGCGTGCACCACGCTCTCGCCACCGCCGCCGTAGGCGGCCTCGATCAGCTCGCGCATCACGGCCCGGTAGTGCTCGGCGTCGATCCTGTCGGCCTCGATCCACTTGGCGATGGAGACGGAAAGGCTGGTCGTCAGCACTCCACCCCAGTCAATGAGCACACCTTCGACCACGACCGCCTCCTCGCTCAGAATCCGGTTCTAGGATAGAGCGTCACGGAAATGGCTTTTACCCCGGCCAGGCGGTAATTGACGCGATATAAACCCCAAAAAAGGGTGCCGGAAATATCCAGCTATGGTGACCGTCCAGCGTAGGTACGCTCCCAGAAGGGACCGCCGTGCGGACGACGATCCTGATCACCTCCGATGAGTTCATCGCCCCGGGACTCGAGCTTTTCGACCTCGGCCCGATCTTCCCTGGTGGGCCAGCATGGCTCACCAAACCCGTACTGATCGCAATGCTCAGCGCGATCATCATCATCGCCTTCTGCTGGGCGGCGTTCGCCAAGCCCAAGATGGTGCCCCGTGGCTGGCAGAGCATGGGCGAGTACGTGTACGACTTCGTCTACGTCCAGATCGCCCGCTCGTTCCTGCGGCCCAAGGACGCGGAACGGTGGATGGGCCTGCTGCTCACCATCTTCCTGACCGTGCTGGTCTGGAACCTGATGGGCGTCATCCCGTTCATCCAGTACCCGGTCGCCGCCAACGTCACCTTCCCGGCGGCGCTGGCGATCATCGTCTACCTCGTCAAGGTCTACCTGGCGATCAAACACCACGGGCTGCGCCCGTGGCTGAAGGAGATGCTGGCCCCGGCCGACCTGCCCAGATGGGCCATCGGGTTCTTCGCCCCGCTGATGTTCGCCGAGGTCTTCATCAACTCGCTGTTCACCCACTTCATCCGGGTGTTCGCGAACATGTTCGCCGGGCACGTGCTGCTGGCCTTCTTCAGCTCGCTCGGCTTCTGGTTCCTGTTCGAGAAGCTGACCCCGCTGGGCGCAGGCATCGGCGTCATCGGCGTGGTGATGACGATCCTGATGACCGCCTTCGAGATGTTCATCCAGTTCCTGCAGGCGTTCCTGTTCGCCCTGCTGACCTCGATGTACCTGGCGAGTTCGCTGTACAACGAGCACTAATCGGCGGCGGACTCGACCCTGGCGGCCAGCCGGCGGTGTTCCGCCGAGCGCACCACCTTGGCCGCCTCCTCCGCCGACGCGACCGGCGGCCCGGCCAGCAGTCCCTTGGCGTGCTTGAGCTTGAGCAGCCTGGTGACCGACTGGTCGAGCCGCTGCGCGGAGATGCGTCCCGACTTCACCGCGGCCAGCACCGCCCGGTGCGCCGTGGGGAAGTCGTTCGGCATGAGCAGCAGGTCGGCGCCGGCCAGGATGGCGCGCACCGCCACCTCGCCGTCGCTGTACTTCTTGCGCACGCCGGCCATGTTCAGCGCGTCGGTGGAGATCACGCCGTCGAACCCGAGCTCCTGCCGGAGCAGGCCGGTCAGGATGGGCTTGGACAGCGTCGCCGGGTCGCCGGACGGGTCGAGCTTGGGGAAGACGAGGTGGGCGCTCATGATCGTGTCGACCCCGGCCTTGATCGCGGCCTTGAACGGCGGCGCGTCGATCTGCTCCCACTGCTTCCTGGTGTGCTTGATCACCGGCAGGCCGGTGTGACTGTCGACGGCGGTGTCGCCGTGCCCGGGGAAGTGCTTGGCCGTGGCCGCCACCTTCGCGTCGGCGAAGCCCTTGACCGCGGCGGCCACCATCCCGGACACCACCTTCGGGTCGTCGCCGTAGGCACGCCGGCCGATGACCGGGTTGCGCGGGTTGACGTTCACGTCGGCGACGGGCGCGAAGTCGAGGTTCACGCCGAGCGCGTGCAGTTCCTCGCCGGTGGCCCTGGCCACGGCGCGGGCGTTGCCGGTGTCACCGGTGTCACCGATGGTCGACGCGCCGGGGAAGTCCGTCATGATCGCGGACATCCGCGAGACCAGCCCGTTCTCCTGGTCGGTGCCGATGAGCAGGGGCACGTCCTTCGACGCCTGCTGCATGCCGTTGGTCAGCTCGACGACCTGGGCGACGCTCTTGACGTTCTGCGGGAACAGGATCACCCCGCCCAGCCGGTACTTGGCGATCACCTTGGCCGGGGTCTGCGCGCCGTACCTGGCCTGGTTCTCGCCCGACACGGTGTCGGCCGTGGTGCCGTACAGGACGGGCATGAACAGCTGGCCGACCTTCTCCGTCACGCTCATGCCGGCCAGCGCCCGCTGCACCGGGCTCTTCTGCGGCGGGCTCTGGTGCGGGCTCTGCGCCGGGGTGGTCGCCGGTCGCGCGCTCGGCGGCTTCATGTCCTGGGCGGGCTGGGCGGCGGGGCTCGCCCCCGCCTGGCCGCCGCCACCGCCGCACGCCGTGAGGGCGAGCGCGAGGAGTCCTGCCGTACCGATCCGTCGAGCGCTGGAAAGCATGCCTCCCAAGGTATCCAGGCGCGGGCGCGCGCGAGCCGTCCGGACGGGAAACGTGAGCGAACTACAGGCCCAGTTTGCCGAGCCCGGGCAGTTGCGCGCGGGCCGCGCCGCGCGCGCGGGCGGCGGTGGCCTGGGAGCGGGCGTGCCTGGCGGCGATCCCGCACTGCTCCAGCGTGTGCGCGGCCAGCGCGGCGCGAACGCCGGGCAGCGCGGCCGGGCTCATCGACAGCGTGGCCGCGCCCATCCCGACCAGCACGCAGGCCATCGCCGGGTCGGCCGCCGCCTCGCCGCAGATCCCGGTGGGCGTGCCCGCCGCGCCGTCGAGCGTGGCCGCGATCAGGTCGAGCAGCGCGGGCTGCCACGGGTCGTGCAGCGCGCTCACCGCGCCGAGCTGGCGGTCCGCGGCGAACGCGTACTGCGCCAGGTCGTTGGTCCCGATCGACAGGAAGTCCACCGCGCCGGCCAGGTCACCGGCGCGCAGCGCCGCGGACGGCACCTCGATCATCACGCCCACGCGGGTCAGGCCGTGCGAGTGACAGGCCCTGGCGAACCAGTCCGCCTCCTCGGGCGTGGCCACCATCGGGGCCATGACCAGCAGCTCGGCCCCAGCACCCGAGGCTGCCGCACCCGAGACTGCGGCACCCGCGGCCGCGGCGGCCAGCGCGGCGAGCTGGGCGTCCATGATCGCCGGGTAGCGCCTGAACAGGCGCAGCCCGCGCTCGCCCAGGGCCGGGTTCGGCTCGGTGGCCGACGGCGGCAGGAAGGCCAGCGGCTTGTCCGCGCCGGCGTCCAGCGTGCGCACCACGACCTTGCCGTTCGGGAACGCCTCCAGCGCGGCCCGGTAGGCCGACTCCTGCTCCTGCTGGGTGGGCGCCTGGCCCTTGTCGAGAAAGAGGAACTCGGTGCGGTACAGCCCGACGCCCTCGGCGCCCCTGGCCAGCGCGGCGTCGAGGTCGGCCGGGCCGCCGACGTTGGCCAGCAGCGGCACCGGGTGGCCGTCGGCGGTGCGTCCAGGGCCGCGTACCGCGCCGACGGCGTCGCGCCCGGCCACGGCCGCGTCGTAGGCCTGCGACACGTCGGAGTCGGACGGTTCCGGGCGCACCTCACCGGTGGAGCCGTCGACCAGCACGTGCACGCCCGGCGCCAGGTGGGTCGCGCCCGCGCAGGCCACCACGGCGGGCACGCCCATGCCCCTGGCCATGATCGCGGTGTGGCTGGTCGGCCCGCCCTCCTCGGTGACGAACGCGGCCACGTGCTCCTTCGACAGCAGCGCCGTGTCGGCCGGCGCGAGGTCGCGGGCGACCAGCACGTACGGCTCCGGGGGATCGCCGGGCAGCCCCGGCATGGGCTGACCGGTCAGCAGGGCCACGGCCCGGTCCCTGATGTCGTTCAGGTCGGCGGCCCGCTCGCCCAGGTAGCCGCCCGCGCCACTGAGCACGTCCCGATATTTCGTGAAAGCTTCGTAGACCGCCCGGGGAGCGGCCAGGCCGTGGTCGATCAGGGATCTCACCTTGACGACCACGCCCGGGTCTTCCGCCATCAGGGCCTGCGCCTTGAGTATCTCCCTCGCCTCGCCGCCCGCCTGGTTGCCGCGCGCCTCCAGTTCGCCCGCGACCTGCGCGAGCGCGCGAGTCGCGCGGTCCTTCTCCGGCTCCGCCTCACCGGTGTACGTCATGCCCTCGGGGGGTTCGGGCACGGAGACGGTCAGGACGTACGCGGGGCCGTGCCCGATGCCCGGGCTGACCCCCACCCCCCGCAGGCTCATGGCGTTCCGGCAATCGCCGCCAGTTCGTCCAGGATCGCCTCGGCGCCCTCGCCCTCGGCACTGATCACGATGGTCTCGCCCTGCCGGACGTCGAGCGCCATGATCGCCAGGATGCTCTTGCCGTTGATCGGGGTGCCGCCGTTGGCCTTGGCCACGGTGATGTCGATCGGGGCCTGCATGGCCCGCTGCACGAACGTCGCCGCCGGACGGGCGTGCAGGCCCACCTCAGCCGCCACGGTGACCTTGCGCTCACCCATGAGCTCCTCCTTCTCTCAGCCGGTCCGGACCAGCCGGACCTAAGCGAATGGCGGCCAGTCGACCGCGGTCAGATCGGCGACCACGAGGTCGGCCCCGGCCAGTTCCTCGTCGGCGTGATTGGTGGCCACGCCCACGCATCTCATGCCCGCGGCCTTCGCCGCGGCGATCCCCGCCAGTGAATCCTCGAAGACCACGCAGTCGGCCGGGCTCGCGCCCAGCCGCTCGGCCGCCAGCAGGAAACCCGCGGGGTCGGGCTTGCCCACCTCGACGTCCTCGGCCGAGACGACCGTGCGGATCAGGTCGCGCACGCCGACCTCGGCCAGCCGTGCCTCGGCCCACCAGCGCCTGGACGAGGTGACCAGGCCGATCGGCGAGCCGTACGCGGCCACCGCGCGCACCAGGTCGGCCGCGCCGGGCACGGGCGCGATCTCGGGCAGACCCGGGTGTTCGTCGTAGCTGAAGACCTCGCGGACGATCTCCTCGACGTCCGCGCCGGGGAACACCTCCGGGATCACGTCTCTGCTTCTCCTGCCCATGAAGGCGCGGACGTCGTACTCGACCTCGTGTCTGTCGAGCAGCATCCGCCACATGGCCATGCTCCGTGCCTCGGTGTTGATCAGCGTCCCGTCCAAGTCGAAGAGCGCCGTGTCTATTCCCATTGGAAGAGCTGATCCCCCACCTGCACCGCGCCGTGGACGACGCCGGTCACGGACTCGGCGAGGGCGTCGAGCGCGACGACCGGGCAGACCGGCGAGCGGCCGCCGGCCTCGATCACGGCGGGGTCCCAGGCGACCACCGGCTGGCCCGCGCACACTCTGTCGCCCTCCGCCGCCAGCAGCTGGAACCCCTTCCCCTTGAGCTGGACCGTGTCGATGCCCAGGTGCACCAGCACGCCTTTGCCGTCGTCCCCCACGATGACGTAGGCATGCGGATGCAGTTTCATTATTTTTCCGGCTATCGGGGCCACGGCCTTACCCGGGCCCCGCAGCGGGTCGATCGCCGTTCCCGGCCCCACCATGCCTGCCGAGAAAACCGGATCAGGCACGGCGGCCAACCCCACAGCTGCCCCCTCAACCGGGGCGAGAACAGTCGTCATGGTCTCGCCCTCTAGCCGATGATGTCCTCGATGTCGCTGGCGATCGTGTCCGCCTCGGGACCCACGACGACCTGCACCACGTTGCCCGCGGCCATCACGCCGTGCGCCCCCGCCGCCTTGAGAGCGGCCTGGTCGACCTTGGACGCGTCATGCACCTCGGTACGCAACCGGGTGATGCAGGGCTCGATCTCGATGATGTTCTCGGCGCCACCGAGCCCTGCGATGATCGCGTTGACATCCGCCGCCATCCGGTCCTCCTCGTCCTCACCCTCCGACCAGGCTAAACGACGTAGCGTGATCAGTCGGTCTGGGTCACCTTGTTCAGCCCGCGCGGCGCGTCGGGGTCGATGCCCAGGCGGCGGGCCAGCGCCTCGGTGAGCAGCTGACCGGGGATGATCAGGCCCATCGGCGCCACCCACTCGGGCAGGTCGGGGCCGTTGAGCGCGGCCGTGCCCGCCTGGGCGAGCGCGGTGCCGCCGCCGATCGTGTAGGCCGCGGCGCCGGCCGCCACCACGCGCTCGGCCAGCGCGACCGTGCCCTGCAGGGTCGGGCTGTTCTCGGCGGCCACCAGCAGCGCCGGGGTGTCGGCGTCGACCACGGCGATCGGGCCGTGCAGCAGGTCGGCGTACGACAGGCCCATGGCGTGCAGGTAGCAGGCCTCCTTGAGCTTGAGCGCGGTCTCCAGCGCGGTCGAGAACGCCAGGCCGCGGCCGGAGACGACCACGCCGGGCTTGTCGAGCAGGCCGTCCACGACCGCGTCGAGGTCGCCGGGCTCGGCGATCAGCTTCTCCACGGCCTCCGGCACGCGCTGCAGGTCGTCGGCGTTCACGCCCGCGCCCAGGCCCAGCGCGAGCACGGCCAGCGCGGCGAGCTGGGTGGTGTAGGTCTTGGTCGCGGGGACGGCCTTCTCCTCGCCGGCCAGCGTGCACAGCGCCACGTCCGCGGCCTGGGCGAGCGGGCTGTCCTCGCCGCCGTTGGTGATGCCGACGGTCTTGGCGCCGCAGTCCCTGGCCCAGGCCAGCGTCTCGACGATCTCCTCGGTCCGGCCGGACTGGGAGATCGCGACGGCGAGCACGCCGTCCAGGTCGAGCTTGCGCTTGTAGGTGGTCGCGATGGACGGCGCGGCCAGCGCGGACAGGCGGCCCGCGTGCGATTCGACCAGGTAGCGCCCGTAGACTGCGGCGTTGTCGGAGGTGCCACGCGCGATGAACAGCAGTTGGCGAGTCTGCTCGCCCACCGCCTTCACCTCGCCGACCCTGGGGAGCAGGGCGTCCAGCGTGGCCCGCAGCGCTCCCGGCTGCTCGGCGATCTCGCTGCGCATCTTGGTGGTCATCTTGGGCTCATCCCTCAAATCTTTGCGGGTCGGACTTGACCGTGTTTCGCGACATGTGGTCTAGTCCGGACTAGACCAGTACGAACCATAGCCCATCGCCCAGGTCAGATCGAGGGGAGGATCCGTGGCGCACATCGATCCGGACAGCCCGGTGCCCAAGTACTTCCAGCTTCGCGAGATCCTGCTGGACCTCATCGACAGCAACGAGCTCAGCATCGGCGCGGCGATCCCGTCCGAGCGGGAGCTCTGCCAGCGGTTCGGCCTGTCCAGGATGACCGTGCGGCAGGCCGTCGACCACCTGGTGTCCGAGGGGCGGCTGCACCGCGTGCCGGGCAAGGGCACGTTCGTGGCCCGGCCCAAGATCGAGCTGGCGCTGCAGCTCACCTCGTTCAGCGACGACATGCGCGCCCGCGGCATGGTGCCCGGCTCACGCGATCTCGACCGGCGGATCGTGCGGGCCAGCGCGCACCTGGCCAAGGAGCTGGGCATCCAGCCGGGCGAGGAAGTGCACTTCATCGAGCGCCTGCGTACGGCCGACGGTGAGCCGCTGTCCATCGAGCGGGCCCACATCCCGGTCAAGCTCGCCCCCGACCTGGCCGACTACGACTTGTCGGAAAAATCACTGTATGAGCTCTTGGAGAGCCGCTACGGCCTCGTCATGGACGCCGGCGAGCTCACCATCGACGGTGGCATCGCCGACCCCAGCGACGCCGACCTGCTGAAGCTGCCGCGCGGCGGCGCCGTGCTGCTGCTGCAGCGCAGGTCGTTCTCCGGCGGCGTCTGCGCGGAACTGGGCGTGTCCACCTACCGTGCCGACCGTTACCAGTTGCGCACCATCCTGGAAATGCCCGTCAGACGGGGCTGAGGGAACTCGCGGGGAGCGGGGCGGATCTTCGCAGCGACGCCGCCCGGCTCCACCGGAGCAGGCCCACTCCCATCCCCCGGAGGAACGCCCGGTGAACGACACCACCGCCGACGCCGCAGCCCGGCCCTCGCCGTTCGCGCGTGCGATGAACGTGCTCCAGCGGCTGGGCCGCTCGCTGATGCTGCCCATCGCCGCCCTGCCCGCGGCCGCCCTGCTGATGCGCTTCGGCCAGCCCGACATGCTGGGCGCCAACGGCGCGGAGCCGGGCGGACTGGCCGACGTGGCGGGCTTCGCCTGGATGACCCAGGTGGCCGACGTGATGGCCGCCGCGGGCAAGGCGTTGTTCGAGTACCTGCCGCTGCTGTTCGCGGTCGGCGTGGCCATCGGGTACGCGCGCAAGTCCGACGGCACCACCGCGCTCGCCGCCGTGGTCGGCTACCTGGTCTTCGACCGGGTGAGCAAGGTGATGTTCTTCGGCTCCGACATCAGGGACACCGTCCTGACCAGGGAGGTCCAGGACGACGGCGTCAAAGAGGTCATCAACTACGGCATCCAGAACCCCACCAACGTGCTCGGCGGCATCGTCATCGGGCTGGTCACGGCGTTGCTGTGGCAGCGCTTCCACCGGATCAAGCTGCCGCCGTGGCTGGCGTTCTTCGGCGGGCGCAGGTTCGTGCCGATCATCACGTCCATCGTGGCGCTGCTGCTCGGGGTGCTGTTCGGCTGGCTGTGGCCGGTGCTCGGCGAGTGGATCAGGCACGCCGGCGAGGCGCTGGCCGCGATCGGGCCGATCGGCACCGGCATCTACGGCCTGATCAACCGGCTGCTGATCCCGCTCGGCCTGCACCACTTCGTCAACTCGGTGGTCTGGTACGTGGTGCCCACCTGCGACGTCGGCGGCCGGGTGCTCGGCGGCGACTGGAACTGCTACTTCGGCGGCGACCCGGTCTCCGGGCAGTTCATGGCCGGGTTCTTCCCCGTCATGATGTTCGCGCTGCCGGCCGCCGCGCTGGCCATGTGGCGGGCGGCGCCCCCGCACCGGCGGGCCACGGTGGGCGGCATCATGTTGTCGGCCGGGCTGGCCTCGTTCGTGACGGGTATCACCGAGCCGATCGAGTTCGCGTTCATCTTCGTCGCGCCGCTGCTGCTGGTGGTGCACGCCGTGCTGACCGGCCTGGCCATGGCGCTGACCACGCTTATCGGCGGCCAGCTCGGCTTCGGCTTCTCCGCCGGGCTGCTCGACATGCTGCTGAACGCCAGCAAGTCGAACACCCAGAACTTACCCGGCATCCTGGTGCTCGGCCTGGTCTACGGGGTCGTGTACTACGTCGTGTTCACCTTCCTCATCCGCAGGCTCAACATCATGACGCCGGGCCGAGAACCCGAGCCCGACGTCGATTCGGGCGAGACCTAGCCCGTTTCCCCCTGTGGTGGCGTGGTAGAAACCCACCATCCCCCGTGAACCGCATGCGGGGGTGGATGCTGTGGGCTCGGCCTGGTCGTCGACGTTCGCCGTGCTGCAGCGCGTCGGGCGCTCGCTCATGATGCCGATCGCGGTGCTGCCCGCCGCCGGCCTGCTCTACCGCTTCGGCCAGGACGACCTGCTCGGCAAGGACGGGCTCGGCGGCGTCCTGCCCTGGCTGCTGCCCGTCGCGCAGGTGCTGGCCGCGGCCGGCGGCGCGCTGTTCGACAACCTGCCCGTGCTGTTCGCCATCGGCGTCGCGATCGGCTTCGCCCGCAAGGCCGACGGCTCCACCGCGCTCGCGGCGCTGGTCGGCTACCTGGTCTTCGACCGCGTCACCAAGAGCCTGTTCTTCACCGCCGGCCAGGGCGCCGTCTACGACAAGGTGCTGGTCACCGCGGTCGAGGACGGCGAACCCCGGCCCATGCTGGACATCGGCGCGCAGAACCCCACCGGCGTGCTGGGCGGCATCATCATCGGCATCCTCGCCGCCGTGCTGTGGCAGCGCTTCTACCGGATCAAGCTGCCGGCCTGGCTGGCGTTCTTCGGCGGGCGCAGATTCGTGCCGATCGTGACCGCCATCGCCGCGCTGGCGCTGGGGGTGCTCTTCGGGCTGCTGTGGCGTCCGGTGGGCGACTGGCTGGCGGGCGTGGGCGACTGGCTGTCCGCGCACGGCACGATCGGCACCGGCATCTACGGCGTGGCCAACCGGCTGCTGATCCCGATCGGGCTGCACCACTTCCTGAACACGATCGTCTGGTTCACGCTGCCGGAGTGCCGGGCCGGCGTGCAGGGCGCCACCAGGGACGCGGCCGGCGACCTGAACTGCTACTTCGCCGGGGAGCAGGGGGCCGGCATCTTCATGACCGGGTTCTTCCCGGTGATGATGTTCGGCCTGCTCGGGGCGGCCATCGCCATCTGGCGCACGGCGCTGCCGCACCGGCGTCAGGCGGTCGGCGGGATCATGGTCTCCGCCGGGCTGACCGCGTTCATCACCGGCATCACCGAGCCGCTGGAGTTCGCGTTCATCTTCGTCGCGCCCATGCTGTTCGCCGTGCACGCGCTGCTCACCGGGCTGTCGATGGCGCTGATGGCGGAGTTCGGGGCCAGGCTGGGGTTCACGTTCTCGGCCGGCGGCATCGACATGCTGCTGAACGCCAGCAAGTCGAACACGCACGAACTCGGCCTGATCATCGTCTTCGGGCTGATCTACTTCGTCGTCTACTACCTCCTGTTCACCCTGCTGATCCGCCGGCTGAACATCCCCACGCCCGGTCGCGAACCCGAGGAACAGGCGGTGCGGGACACGCCATGATCCCTGGGTTTGCGGGTGCCCGATACGGCGACCGGCCGGTGCCCGAAAAGCGCGAAGCGGGAATCCAGGTCGAAAGAATCTTCTCCATTTAACCGGGCAAACCGCGGCGGAAATTCAACAAGTTGGCGGGAAATGTATCTCCGGCCCGGGCCGGAAACTCCTTATTACGAATTCTCTTTCCCCCCGGACGACCCCCTGGAGCGCGCATGTCCTCTCCGTCCCGCCTCGGTCTCCCGCCCGTTTCCGAGCCTTCGTACGACGCCCGGCGCCGCGCCCGCACCGACGGGGCGCTCGCGCTCAGCCCCTTGGTCTGGGGACCGCCTGGCGCCATCCCGGACGAGCGGCGGCTGCGCCACCTGGGCCAGGCCCTGGCCGAGGTGCTGACGGGACGGCGGCCGCCGGAGAGCGTCGCGGACCGGCTGACCGACCGCGCCTACCGTGAGCTCGTCCGGGCCGGCACGATGATCGAGTCCAGCCGTCCGCCGTTCGTCGGCTGCCCGCACGTGAAAGAGCCCAGAGAGGGCGCCGTGGAAATGTGCGTCATCGTGCACTGCGGCGAACGCAACCACGTTCTCGCGGTACGCCTGGAAAGGCGCGGCGTGCAATGGCTGTGCACCGACTTCGAAACGGCCTGACGACGTCCCCGGCGCGTGTCCGGAACTCTGGCACGGCGGCCAGAGTAAGAGCGGACGTCAGCGGGTACAAGGCATATCCCCGAAGGCGAGGAGGGAACATGACCCCTGGGTGCGGCCAGTGCTCGTGCTCTGACCTGCTGACGATCGGCACTCCCCCACGGTGGACGGTCCTCCAGGTCGAGTGAGATCCGACTGAACCGAGGCCCCGGGCCTGCGCTGCGGGCCCGGGGCCTCGCACGGCCCGCCCACGCCACGGGAAAGGCGAAAGGCCCCCGCCCCCGTTCTCGGGAGCGAGGGCCTCACTGCGCCTTCAGGCCCGGCTCAGCCGGCGTTCTTCGGGTCGCCGTGGCAGCGCTTGTACTTCTTGCCGGAACCGCACGGGCACGGCGCGTTGCGCTCGACGTTGCCGTACGCCGCCCGCTCCGCCGAGGTCGTGCGGACCCGCGTGTGCTCGACGTCGCCCTGCTCGCCGGGAGCGGAGTATTCGAGCTCGGCGGGCCGCTCGGGCCCGCGCAGGCCGCGCGCGATGATCGAGCGGGTCTCGGCCAGGACGGCGTCCTCCTCCTCGACGATCGGGTTCTCCTGAACCTCGACCTCGAGGTTGAACAGGAAGCCGACGGAGTCCTCCTTGATGCCTTCCAGCATCGCGGCGAACATCTCGAAACCTTCGCGCTGGTACTCGATCTGCGGGTCCTTCTGCGCGTAGGCCCGCATGCCGATGCCCTCGCGCAGGTAGTCCATCTCGTACAGGTGCTCGCGCCACTTGCGGTCGAGGACCGACAGGATGACGCGGCGCTCCAGGTCACGCGTGGTCTCGGGGCCGAACTGCTCCTCGCGCCTGGCGTAGGCGTCGAGCGCGTCCTTCTTGATGCGGTCGCTGATGAGCTCGGCGCTCAGCTCCTCGCGGCTGCCGGCCTCCTCGACCAGGTTCTCGATCGTGACGGTGACCGGGTAGAGCTCGCCGAACGCCTTCCACAGCTTGTCGAGGTCCCACTCTTCGGCGAAGCCCTCGGCGGTGGCGGCGCTGACGTAGCCGTCGATCACGTCGCCGATGAAGCCGCGCACCTGCTCGTGCAGGTCGGCGCCCTCCAGCACGCGGTGGCGCTCGGCGTAGATGACCTTGCGCTGGCGGTTCATGACCTCGTCGTACTTCAGAACTTCCTTGCGGATCTCGAAGTTCTGCTGCTCGACCTGGTGCTGGGCGGAGGCGATGGCCTTGGAGACGATGCCGGACTCGATCGGCTGGTCGTCGGGGATGTTCAGCCGCTCCATGATCATCTGGACCCTGGCCGAGTTGAACAGGCGCATCAGGTCGTCGCCGAGCGACAGGTAGAAGCGCGACTCGCCGGGGTCGCCCTGACGGCCGGAACGGCCGCGGAGCTGGTTGTCGATGCGGCGCGACTCGTGGCGCTCGGTGCCCAGCACGTACAGGCCGCCGAGCTTGGTGACCTCGTCGTGCTCGGCCTTGACGGCCGCCCTGGCCTTCTCCAGCGCCTCGGGGTAGGCCTTCTCGTACTCTTCCGGCGTCTCGAGCGGGTCGAGGCCGCGCTGGCGCAGCTCGAGGTCGGCGCGGAACTCGGAGTTGCCGCCGAGCATGATGTCGGTGCCTCGACCGGCCATGTTGGTGGCGACGGTGACGGCGCCCTTGCGGCCCGCCTCGGCCACGATCGCGGCCTCACGCGCGTGGTTCTTCGCGTTCAGCACCTCGTGCTGGACGCCCTGGCGCTTGAGCGCCTTGGACAGCCGCTCGGACTTCTCCACCGAGGTGGTGCCGACGAGCACCGGCTGGCCCTGCTCGTAGCGCTCCTTGATGTCCATGACGACCGCGTTGAACTTGGCGTCCTCGGTCTTGTACACGACGTCGGCCTGGTCCTTGCGGATCATCGGGCGGTTCGTCGGGATGGGCACCACGCCGAGCTTGTACGTCTGGTGGAACTCGTTCGCCTCGGTCACGGCCGTACCGGTCATGCCGGACAGCTTGTCGTAGAGGCGGAAGTAGTTCTGGAGGGTGATCGTGGCGAGAGTCTGGTTCTCGTCCTTGATCTTCACGCCTTCCTTGGCCTCGATGGCCTGGTGCATGCCCTCGTTGTAGCGGCGGCCGTGCAGGATACGGCCGGTGAACTCGTCGACGATGAGGACTTCGCCGTCGGAGACGATGTAGTCCTTGTCCTTCTTGAACAGCTCCTTGGCCTTAAGGGCGTTGTTCAGGAAGCCGACCAGGTGGGTGTGCTCGGGCTTGTACAGGTTGTCGATGCCGAGCCAGTCTTCGACCTTCTCCACACCGGACTCGAGAATGCCGACCGTGCGCTTCTTCTCGTCGACGATGTAGTCGCCGGTGCTCTCCTCGCCGGGATTCTTCGCCTCGACGCCCTTGCGCAGCCGCGGGACGATCTTCGCGAACTCCTGGTACCACTTGCCGGACTGCTCGCCGGGACCGGAGATGATCAGCGGCGTGCGGGCCTCGTCGATGAGGATGGAGTCGACCTCGTCGACGATCGCGAAGTTGTGGCCGCGCTGCACGCATTCCTCGAGCGACCAGGCCATGTTGTCGCGCAGGTAGTCGAAGCCGAACTCGTTGTTCGTGCCGTACGTGATGTCGGCCTCGTACTGCTTGCGGCGCTCGTCGGGCTGCTGACCCGCCAGGATCATGCCCACCTCGAGGCCGAGGAACCGGTAGACCCGGCCCATGTTCTCGGCGCCGACCTGCACCAGATAGTCGTTGACGGTGATGACGTGCACGCCCTTGCCGGACAGCGCGTTGAGATACGCCGGGAGCGTACAGGTCAGCGTCTTGCCCTCACCGGTCTTCATCTCGGAGATGTTGCCCATGTGAAGGTTCGCGCCGCCCATGAGCTGCACGTCGAAGTGCCGCTGGCCGAGCACGCGGCGGGCCGCCTCGCGCACGGTCGCGAACGCTTCGGGAAGCAGATCGTCGAGAGTCTCGCCGTCGGCGTATCGCTGCTTGAATTCGTCCGTCAGCGCCCGCAACTCCGCGTCGGACAGGCCCTTGAAGTCGTCCTCGATGGAGTTGACCTGATCGGCGATCCGCTTGAGCTTGCGCAGGATCTTGCCTTCGCCGGCACGTAGGATCTTGTCGAGAATGGCTGCCACTTTATGTAAAGCTCCTCGCAGGTCTTCCCCGGCGGCGCCGCCAGGAGGAGAGGCCGAGACAAACTTCCCCGTTGCCCATCGTAGGCGGTTCAGCAACCAGACACAGCCACCGTGACGACGAGGCCGCCGGACACGTCTGGGAGAATGGGGCCAAGGCAGAGGGTATGCCGGTTGAGCGTGGCTTCGCAGCAATAGGCGAGATAACCGGCAAGGGAAGGATTTGTGATGGTTGAGGGGAAGAAGTCAGAGCACACGGAGAATCTCGGCAGCCACGGCGGCCGTGCCTCCTCCTGGCTCGCGGTGACCGTGATGATCGTCGGCACCATCGTGTCCGGGTTCGGCCTGACGGCCGCTAACTGGATGCTCATCTGGGTCGGTATCGGCGTGTTCATCGTCGGCGCCATCCTCGCCCTCGTCTTCGACATCGTCACGGATGTCGTGATCGACGCCCCGCGTGTCGGCATGCGCGCGGAAGACCATCGCTGACCGTCCCGAGCACACGGACCACTGAGACACGCTGCCGCCGCGGCGGGCATCAACGAGATGCCCGCCGTTTCTGTTACCACCACGCCCCACCCCGGGCCCTCACCACCTGGACAGGCCACCGGGTCCTCAC
>NZ_JABCPZ010000010.1 GCF_013283785.1 Nonomuraea antri | reverse complement strand
AGCTGCGTATAAGAGACAGGGGTCGCGGGGCAGCGCGAGGTCGGCCTTGGTGAGCGGTTCGGGGAACTCGGTCTGGATCGGCGGCTGCAAAGCGTCGCAGTAGCGGTTAATAGCGATCTCGAAGGCTTCTTGCGGGCCCATGCCGGCGTCGGTGAGCGCCTGGGTGAGGCGTCTGTCGATGTCGGCGTACAGGTAGACGCTGGTGGGCACGAGGTCGGTCCACTTGGGCGCCCGGATCCTGCGGGGTCCGGTTCGGCGGGTGGATTGCGGTCCCGCTTTTTGCTGCTGCTCGGAGGTGGGGTCGTCGAACAGTGTGGGGCGCTGCGGCGGTTCTGGCTTGCGCGGCATGTGGCTTCCTGTGGCGGTGTGGCGTTGGTTCCTACCGTACGGGTCTTGGTTCGTGTTGTCGTCTCAGACGCGTGCGGGACGTTCGTTCTGCGAACCAAACCACTGGTTCCCTGTTTGTATGTAACGGTTCCCTCTATGTTATTCTGGGGTTGATCGCGAACATCAAGATCAACTTCCCTTCGCCACCTGGTGGCACATCGCTACCAGCACCAACACCACACAGCCCCAGGAAGGAAGCCGTGGCCGCCGAACCCGACCCGCACGAGTACACCTGCGCAGGCTCGCCCGTCGCCGTCCTCCGCGTCGACGGCAGCAACGCCATCGAAATCGCCGCCCTGCCCGGCAGTCGCACCGTCGAAGCCAGCCTCAAGGAGATCACCCTCGGAGAGGCCCTAGCCCTCATCGCCAGCCTCACCGACGCCGTCGACGAGGAGAAATGGAGGTGACCGCCCAGCCGGCCGAGCAGGGCAGGCCGCGCATGCGCGAGGTGTTCCGCTTCGGCTTCTTCGGCTGGAACATCTCCGCAGCCGAGCGCATCGTCGAAGGCCGTGAACCCGACGTCGTGCGCGTCGCGGACGTCGCCCCCATGCTGTGGCTGGTCTACGTCAAGGAGGACCACGCCGCCACCGTGGATCTCAGCAAGCCCCTGATCGTCGCGCCCGTGCCCGAACTCGGGACCCTGGTGATCGACGGCTGGCACCGCATCTGGAAAGCCCGGAAGGCCGGCGTCGAAACCCTGCCCGCGGTCCTCCTCACGCCCGACGAGGAGCATCGCGTCCGCATGTACGGAGGCGACAAAGGACCTGGTCACTACCGCTAAAAGCGGAAACGCAATCTGCCTCCTCGCCCACCTCGGGCGAGGAGGCGCCCCCTGAGACGAACAGAAGGAACCGATGAAGAAGCTCGCCATTCTGGACCTCGAAACGACCTCCCTCGACGACCGCACCGGCGACCTGTGGGAGATCGGCCTCATCATGCGTGACCTGCGCGAGCCGGTCAGGACCGACGTCGAATACTGGTGGCAGGTCCGGCCGGACCTCACGCACGCCGACCCCACCGCGCTCAAGACCGGCCGGTACTACGACCGGTGCCGTGTCCAGCACAAGGAGATCGGTGGAGCCCGCCGGCTCTCGCCGGACATCCAGGTCCCCGAAGGCGGCAACTGGGTCAAGAGCTTCACGGGCGGGCCTCCGGCCGAGGGTGACCACTACAAGAACGCGACCGCCGCTGGCATCGCCCGCACGCTCGCGCCCATGCTGGACGGCGCCACGATCGTCGCGAACAACCCGTCGTTCGACCGGAAGTTCCTGGACAAGTTCCTCCGGGCCAACGGGCAGCTTCTCACTGCCCACCACCGCATGATTGACATCCGCGCCTTGCTGATCGGCTACGTTGACGGTCGGCTGTCCGCCTTCGACGGCAAGGTGGAGGACGCGTTCGAGCCCGAAGCCGTCCCGTACGTTCAGGACTGGCTGGACGGCTACATGGACAGCCCGGCCTGGGAGATCGTCGGCATCACGCAGGAGCCGGGCACCAGGCACACCGCGCTCGGCGACGCCCGACTCGACCGCGACGTGTACGACGCCGTCCGCAGCGGCCGGTGATGGCCCGCCAGTCGCAGCGCGAGCGGGTCGCCCACTGGACCGAGGCCATGAAGCAGGCGCACGCAGCGCTCGACGCGCTCGACGTGGACGCCTGGAAGGACCCAGTCCGCGACGAGATCGCCTACCGGCCCGAAAGGGACAGCACGTCGTGATCACCGGGCCGGACGTCCTACTTCTGATCTGGGCAGTCGGCGTCGCCTACCACGCGCCACGCATTCTCAAGCGGTTGTCCCTCATCACCACCTGCGACCCCATCGAGTTGTGCCAGGGCTGCAGGGATGAGCGCAGAAACGTCATGCACGAGGGCATGACGTTCGAGTTCCTGGGTGCCGCTGGCGGGCCGGTGATGGTGCTGCTGGAGGCGAACATCTGGTATCTCAAGCCGTTCCAGCCCGCTCTCCGCAGGCTCGCTGGGCGGGAGCCGCTGCCCACCTGCTCGAAGGGCTCATGCCTGGCCCACACCAGTACGCGGAGGCGAGCGTGAGACAGCGCGTCGGCCTCCCCAGCCTTCCCTCCACCGAAAGGAACCCCTCATGAAGCCCACCATCCGCGTCGTCGTCTGCCTGGTCACGCTGCTGCTCATCCTGGCGATGTGGCTGACCTTCGCCTACCTGATGCGGGACAGCGGCCTGATCACGTGGATCCTCGGCCTCGGCCTCCTCGCGGTCCTGATCATGGGCAACTGGGTCACCGACCTGGCAGCCGACCAGCCCGCGCCCGAGCGCACGCAGGACGGGGACAAGTAATGGCCGTAGACCTCAGCCACCTGGGCCTCACCGACGACCAGGTCCGAGACCTCGTCAAGCTGGCCGCGGCCGCCTGCAGGAGCGAGAGCTGGCAGGAGGCGAACCCGATGCACTGGGCGCTCGACTTCATCGAGAACGCCGAGGACTTGGTCGAAGTCGGCGCGGCCGCGTGGGACCGGATCGACGACAAGTACGGGACCGTGTGATGGGCGACGGCCGCAGCATGCCGCTGCATATGCTGAGCCCGAGACTTCAGGCGGCGTACGTGATGGCCCGAGCAGGCCTGTCCACGATCGCGAGCGAGCACGACCGGCTGGCGCTGGCCGAACGGATGCTGGAGGCGGTGAACGACGTCGGATTGCAGGTAGCGGAGAAGCCGACACGGACCCCGCAGCCGGAGCCCGCCCAGATCCCGCCGATCTGGCCGGGCAACCCCGTGACGCTCGCCCAGCTCATTCCCGGCAGGCTGGTGCAGCGGTACACCGAGGAGGCGGGGGAGGAGGTCAGGACCGACGTGCCGTGCTGCGAACGGCGGATCACGGTGGAGGCCAGGGACGGACTAGAGACCGATCTGGTGTGCCCGTTCGACGGCCTGCGATACACCCTCGTGCTGGTGGATGACGAGGACGGCGGCCTCTGGGCCAACTTCACCGTGGTCGGCGAGGTCGTCATGCCGCGGCGCCGCTCTCCCACCCGACGACGCTGACAGGACGCGCGGCGTAAGCTAGCTGTGCGTGTGTGTCTGCAAACCCGCGCAGAAGCCCCGATGCCGCTGGCGTCGGGGCTTCTTGGCTTCTGGGGATCACCGCTCTCCTACCCCCACCAACTGACTCCTTAAATGTGCGTGTAGGTATCCAAGATGTATGCTTTGGCCATGAACAAGCGACGCCCCCGCGGGCCCGTGCCGGTCTACCAACTGGTCTTCAACGCCGTGAAGGCCGACATCGACGCCGGCCGGCTCAAGCCCGGCCAGTCGCTGCCCACAGAAGCCGAAATGTGCGAGGCCCACAACGCGTCGCGGCAGACCGTCCGCAGAGCCCTGGCTGACCTGCGTGAAGCGGGGCTCATCTACACCATCCGCGCCGAAGGGTCCTACGTCGGCCCGCCCGACGCTCCCAAGATCCGCGAGCCGCTGGCGTTCGAGCGAATCGCAGACGCCATCATCGAGGGCATCAGGAAGGGCACCTACAAGCCGGACGAGGTGCTGCCGTCCGAGTCGGTGATGATCGAGGAGTTCGGCGCGGCCAAGAAGACGGTCCGAGCGGCTGTCAATCTGCTGCGTGAGCAGGGCTGGGCGTACACCGTGCCCGCGATCGGCACGTTCGTCGCGAGCCGCGACAAGTGGCCGGAACCGCGTTAACCCGAGTGTCCGCAGTCACGCGATGTAGCCCGCAGCAAGCGGGGCTGCATCGCGTGTCTTTTGCCATCAGCGATCAGCGCTGACCTGCGCCAATGCGGACTCGTACATGTCCGCATGGGCGGCGATATGCGGCCGGCGGCGGACGGCCAGCATCACCGTCGCGCCTACGACAACGCAGGCTCCCGCCATGATGGCGACGCCTGAGGCACTGGCTTCGTCGATGCGGACTATATGGACGACGGCTGCGGTGAACGCCGCGGTGCCGACGATGAAGGCCGCTGCGAGGGCCGCCATCGCTAGTCTCATGCTTCTGCCCTTTCTGGACGAACGTGTCGGTAAACGTACTCTCTCGCTCCGACAGTCGCGCACCCGCCTGCAGTCAACTGCTGCGGCTCACCCTGACATCTTGCTTCGCGGGCCCCCTCGGCCGGATGTCTCCCGCTTCGTGCAAGTTTTCCGAGCTGCGATCCTCGCGCATCGCGAGCCAGAAAACTAGACGAATACGGATCTTTGCGCGTAATCTCTCCACTCCATGCATGCACTCGATCTTGTCGCGTGCAAGTTGATCAATCCGTGGCAACTTGCATGCGATCATGTCGCGTGCAAGTTGATCGAGCCGTGGGCAGCTTCCTGTCTCAGATGGTCGGGGGATACCAGAACGCCGTGAGCAAGGACCAAGAGCGTTCGGGGCGCGCGTTGGTGGGCGCGAGACTCCGTCAGCTACGTCGGGAGCGGAAGCTCACGATGCTGACCGCCGCCGAGGCCCTTGGCGTCTCAGAGTCAAAGATCAGCCGGTTGGAGAACGGGCACGTGCCCATCAGGCGGCAGGACTTGCTCGATTTGCTGGCGCTCTACGGTGTGACCGACCCGCTTCAGCAGAAGGTGCTCGTGTCGCTGGCGCTGGGAAGGAGGGAACCCGCCTGGTGGGACGTCTCGGCCGTCCCGTTGCGAGACACCACCCTATGGACTTACGAGCAGACTGCCGACCTGATCCGCTGCTATCAGCCGGCCTTGGTTCCGGAGCTGTTGCGTAGCCAGGAGTACGCGCGGGCAGCTCACCAAGCCACCCACTACCCGCCGCCGCCGACTGCGTCGACCGACGCTCATGTCGCGAACCTGGCGTTGCGTCAGGAGGCGCTGTTCTCCAAGGACGACGGAACCCCCGTCTTGTGGGCGGCCATCGAGGAACCAGCTCTTTGGCGGGTGCTCGGAGGCGACCTGGAAACGCACCTGTCGCAACTCGACGCCCTGATCCGCGCCACCGAGACCAGAAGCGTCACGATCCAGATCAACCCGATGGGCAGCAGCTTCGTGCCCATGACCCGGCCGTTCACCATCTACAGGAGTGCCGGGCAACCCCAAATCCTCGCCATTCACGGACCAGTCGGCGATGAGATCGTTGAGTTACCGGACAGCGAGACGCACGGCCGACTGTTCGAGCAGGTGGTCTGCGTGGCCTGTCCCGCAGACGACACCGCCGAGGTTCTCTTGCAGATCCGAGAACGCCTGTCTGCGTTCTAGAGCTACCGCACAGCCTCACCCCTACCCCCCTGGAAGGATCCCCCGTGACTCAGTCACCCCCTGACGCGCCCAGCTCCGCTCGCATCTACAACTACTTCCTGGGCGGCACGGACCACTACCTCATCGATCGAGAAGCCGGCGATACGTTCTTGGCGCACCGTCCCACGGTGAAAGCCGCAGCACGAGCCAACCGCGGCTTCATGCTCCGCGCGGTCAAGGCGCTTGCCGACGCAGGAATCGACCAGTTCCTCGACATCGGCGCCGGGCTGCCCCTCGCTCCGAACGTGCACGACGTGGCGCGCACGGTTCACGCCGACGCTCGCGTGGTCTACGTGGACGCCGACCCGACGGTGGTGTCATATTGCAAGGCGCTGACGCGCCAGCCGGGTATATCCAGTTTGCTGGGAGATGTCCGAGATCCTGCCGAGATCCTTCTCCATGCGGCGGGGTTCCTCGACCTGTCCCGACCGGTCGGGTTGATCGCCGTCGCCGTGATGCACTTCGTCCCCGAAGACGAGGCCGGCGCCTACTTGGCCCAGTTGCGCGATGCCCTGGCGCCTGGCAGCTACCTCGCCCTCTCCCACGCCTGCAACGCGTTCGTGCCGCCTAAGGACGTCAAGGCGGCTCAAGCCCTGTACCAGCAGACCTCGGACCCGGTCAGGATCCGCTCTCTCGAAGAGATCACGGCTCTCTTCGACGGGTGGAGCGTTCTAGACCCGGGCCTGGTCCCGGTCGCGGAGTGGCGGCCGGTCGAGAACGACCTGTTCCCCGACCACGCCGTGGAGAACGTGGCCGGCGTCGGCATCCTGACCCGTCGATAGCACCGGTGACCTCCATCATCGTGACGGGCCGCTCGGCATCACGCATCAACTAGTGATCAAGAAAGCATAGAGGCTGATAACTCCTCGCCCACGTGCCGGAGCGCAACGCTCCATGAGCAAGCAATCGAGGATTCCCGTGATCATCCACCAAACCATGATCTGCCGCGCCATTCGTGTTTGGCTGCTCGGGCTGACCGCGATGTCGGCTGTGAGCTGGGCAGCGACCTTTACCTCACTCCTGCTCCTGCTTTCCAACGAAGCCTTCAGCGTGATCGTGTTCGTGCTGCTGGCCGTGTGGACTGCCGTTGTCCCTGTACCTGTCACGTTCCAGACCGTCCGGTGGTGGCGGCGGGTCCGCATGGGGCGGCATGTCTCGCGCCTTGGCCAGAAACACAAACGTTCGTTTGAAGCTGTTCAGGACGAGATCCGCTCTATTCGCCGCTGAGACGTTGTCGAGGTGGAAGACGGACCAGTCGCAACGGCTCGGCAGGCCTCGGCCCTGGGCGAGACGGCTCGACTGGCACCTGCTCGCGGCCTGATCGGGCGCTTACCCTGTTGACGGTCGCGAGCGGGTCGACCCGCAAAAGGTTCAGGATCGTGTAAACCATCGCATGTGATGTCGCGTCGTACGTAGTGGAGGGGCGTTGTCGGTCAACCTGACGATCAGCGGCCCGCAACGGTAGATGGGCTCGTAGGCAGGCCGCTGCTCTGGCTCCTTGGTGACGTGACGCATGGCGATGACACCTCTGAGTACCGTGCGGAGGTCGCGACGCCAGCGAGATGCGACTCACTCTGCGGCGTCCCGTGCTGACGCGACGCCTGCGCGTCGCGCTGTTGGATGAACTGATCTACTCGGGCTGCATGATGTGCAGTTGGGTTCGATATGCGTCCAACGTTGATCCGAGGTTCTGCAGCAGGGCCTTCTCCATCTTGGCCTTCTGCTCGGGTGAGACACGCTTCAGTGCACGTATCTCGCTGAGCATCATCTGGAGATTCTGTTGCAGGACCTCGGGCGTGAGGTCAGGGTCGAAAGCTGCAAGGGCTGGATCGGTCCGGCTCCGCTCGCGGATCCATTTGCGGAATAGTTCGGCTGCCGCGGGCCGGTCTCGTTGGTCGAAGTCATCGGGGGTGATGATGACTTCGTTTGCCAGATCGTTGATCGCAACCGCCATCAGGACGATCTCTCGATCCTCCGGCTCTCTGCCGCCGGCCTCGATGCGTCGCCAGGTGGGTTCGGAGATTTGCTCGCCGCCGGCGAGCTCGGAGGCGCGTTTGGCGGCGGCTCGGGTGGAGATGCGTCGTCGCAGACCGCCTGGGTGTTCTCGTCGTTCAACTATGAACTGAACCACTTCTGATGGGGTGCTGATGTCAGCCACGGCGCGTCCATGTCCTTTCGTGGCGTCTGATGCGTCATACGGGTTGGGCGCAACGGTATCAACTGACGCGCGAGCGCGTCCGATACATCCCCAAACAGTCAACTACTCTCCGTAACAATTCCAAGGTAGTATGCGTGACGCGCTTGACGCGTCACGCGTTGCAAGACGCGTCAAGACGCGATAGTGTCGGTTATGTCGGTTCGATCGTGCGCGACCAAAACGGAGCGCACCGACGAAACGCCCGGCAAACCAAACCCCCAACGCCACGGAGCGTCATATCGCCATGCCCACCGGCATCCTCCGCTGGGAAGACCCAGCCCGCGTAGAAACCCGCACCACCGACGAGTACGCCCAAGTAGCCGCCGCGCTCCGCGCCAACCCCCACAAGTGGGCGGTGATCGCAGAAAACCCCGACACCGTCGAAGGCAGGCGCAACGCCAACCGCCTGTTCAACGGCGTCAAGAAGGGCTACCGCGGCTTCCGCCACGACCCCACCGGGACGTTCCAGGTCACCACCCGCACCGTCGCCAGAGACGACGGAACCAAGGCCGTCCTGGTCTACGTCCAGTACGTCCCACACAGCTAAAAGCGAAGCCGCAATCAGCATGACCAACACCACACAAGCGGCGTCAACCGACGACCTGGCGCAGCTCATCGCCACACGAGCCGCCAAGCACTGGAGCTGGGACGTCCGGTCCGAGCTCACTCGTCTGCTCGCCGACGTCCTCGGCGACTACGAGACCGCCGCCCAGCTCATCGAGGAGACCGGCCGCAAGCTCCTGGCCGCCGAGTACGAAGAGGACCCCCAGTGACCCCACCGACCATCACGCCCCCCACCAACCCTGAACTGCTCGACTACCTCGGCGCCCTCAAGGACGACGAGCAGCAGCCGAGCCGGCCGAGCCACCGCGGAGGCCCCGCGCTCGACCCGATGATCGAGGACGAATACCGCTTCGGCTGGTTCGGACAGGCCGACTATGACGGGCACCTCGGCGGTGACGCGTGAGCATCGTCATCCACGAGGACGAGCGCGACGAGTACGACCCGAGCCACGCCGTCCCCACCAGCGCGGGCCGCTACTACTGCGACCCCATGCTTGGCCCGGACGACCCGAACCGGATGAAAATCTCCGTCACCAACGCCATCGACCAGCACATGATCGAGGCCCTGGCCCCGGCCGCCGCGAGGGACACCGCGATCTGGCTGATGGACAACCTGCCTGCGGCGAACCGCGCGGCCATGGACCCGGACGACGTCGAGGCGTTCATCAAGGAAGCTAAGAAGCAGTACCGGGTCCAGTGGGACAAGAAGGCCGACCTCGGCTCCCGCGTCCACGCCATCGGCGAAGCGATCAACCTCGGCAAGGCGTACATCCCCGACGAGGAAGCAGAACCGTTCGTCGAGTCCTACCGGCAGTTCCTCGCCGACTTCGGAGTGGACCTGCGCCGCGACATCGTGGCGGCTGAGTGCACCGTCCTGAACCGCACGATCCCCTACGGGGGCACGAGCGACATCTGGGCCAACCTGCGGTTCCCCGGCCCGACGTCGCCGATCATGCCGAGGTTCAAACCGCGTGCGGTTCCGGCGGACCCGATCCCGACTCCGTCCGGGCTGTGGCTCATCGACATGAAGACCTCGCTGACCAAGCCAGCCAGCGCCGTCTACGACGACTACCTTCTGCAGCTCGCCGCGCTGCGGAACGCGGAGGTCGCCCTGGTGTGCCCGCCGTCGTGCAGGTACGGCGAAACCGACGACCACGACGCCAGCCACGAATTCGCCATCCCGGAGTTCGTCGGGACGGCGATCCTCAACCTCCGCACCAACGGCTACGGGTTCGTGCCGCTCCCGGCCGACCAGGACGCGTTTGACGCGTTCTGCGGGCTGCTCCCGCTCGCGCACTACGTCCACGGACTCGAAATGCGCGGCTTCAAGCCCATCCAGCCCCCGAGCAAGACCACCACCCGGAAGGACGCTGCCTGATGCCCATCGACCCCTCCGTACTGCAGCGCCGCCACTGGCAGGACGGCCGGATCCGCCTCGGCATCAAGAAGACCAGCCAGAACGGCAAGGAGTACCCCAGCAAGATCGAGACGTTCCGGTTCACCTCGCCGTCCGAGGAGATGATCCGGGGTGTCGCCGAGCTGTACGGCGGCCAGGCAAAGCCGTGGCAGTCGCCCGAGGGCCCGCAGTTCGAGGTCATCACCACCGCGACCCGCATCCCCGTCATCGTCCCGCCCAACGGGTTGTCGCAGAACATGGAGGCATGGGAGGCCAAGGTCTGCATCCGCCGCTGCACAGGCGTCACGATGCAGCCCCCGTTCGTCGGCCCGTGCCTGTGCGGCGCTGACCGCGACATCAAGAGCCGCCTCTGCAAGCCCACCACGCGACTCGGCGTCTTCCTCAAGAAGGTGCCCAGCCTCGGCCTATGGCGACTCGACAGCAAGGGCGAGAACGCCGCGGCGGAACTCCCGAACGCCGCCGAGTTCCTGGCCCACGCGGGAACGTACGTGGACGCCTGGCTGTACCTGGCCAAGCGCAACGGCACGATTATCGACCCGAAGACCAAGCAGCCGAAGCCGACGACGTACATGGTGCCCGGCCTGACGATCGAGGGCATCGGGTTCGACGAGCTGATGTCGGGCGAGGCACGACGCCGCGCCGAGCTGGCCCGCGCTGGTGAGAGTCAGCGAGCGATCGAGGCCGGGTCTGCGACCGACTACCTCGCGATGATCGAAGCGGCCACGGACCGAGATGCGGTCGTGGCCATCTGGAGGACGTCCAAGCTCGACCCTGCCTGGCAAGGCCGAGGGGAGGAAGTGGAGGCCGCGGCCAAGGCCCGTGTCGCCACCTTCCCTCCGCAGCAGGACAAGAACGCGACGCAGGGACAGGCCGCCCCGGAGGCTCCGCAAGCGGAGACACCCAAGGCGCCGCACGGAGGGGAGCCTCCGCACTCGCAAGAGTCGGACACGCCGCCAGCGGCGAGCGACCCCGAGGCTGATCGGGTCCGCCAGCACATCATGACCGCGTGGGCAGGCACGACGAGCCAGCTCCACACCGCGTTCCGTGACCGCACCGGCACCACGATGAAGGCCGCCACCCTGCAGCAGCTTGGCGAGTTCGCCGACCAGCTCGGCCAGCCCGCCGCAGGCCCGATCGCGGACGAACCCCGCAAGGCGTCCGAGCGGGCGGAAGCGCTCCTTGAGGCCGCACGCCAGCAGCACAGCGCGGCGGCCGACGACGGCGACATCGTGGACGGGGAGGTCGTCGAGGACGAGGAGCAGCCGAAGCCGACCGCCAAGGCGCTGCGCGACCTCGGCGTGTGGTTCGGAGATGCCGGAGTGACCATCCACACAGGCAAGGGATCGGCCGCGAAGAACGACGATGCGCGGTTCGCCTGGATCGTCGAGCATCTGGGCGTCGAGGTGACCTCGACGAAGGACCTCAGCGCCGAGCGGGTGGACACCGGTGTCAAGCTGCTCATGCAGCAGGCCGCCGCCTACCGCAAGGACCTGCAACAGCGCATCTCCAACGTCTGGGGCGACCTCGGCGGCACCAACCAGCAGTTGTCGGTCGCGTTCGAGGCCGACATCCGCAAGCCGGCCGGTGAGGCGTCCAACGCCGACTACGCCGCGTTCCTGCAGAAGCTCAACCAGGGCGAGGTCACCCCCGGCGGTAGCCAGTGATGCGTCTGACCAACGACCAGCGCGCAGCAGTCCGCGCCGACCGGCTCGCCCGCACCAAGCGCGAGCGCGAGCACCGCGCCGCCCTCCTTGCGGAGATCGCGCAGCACGCGGGCGTCTGCGGCAGCATCGCTTGCCTGACCTGCAGGGCGTTCGGGCTGCTCGCCGAGTACGTGCCGTTCGAGCCCACCGTCCGCGAGGAGCGCGAGCAGGCCCGCCACCAGCTCGCCGAGCTCCAAGAGCGCCTGGAGCGGATCCGCGACGTCCATCAGGACCTGTCCGAGAACGCCCGCCTCGGCGCACCGCTCGCGCGCACAGTCCACGACGCCGCATGGGTCGTCCTCGTCCGACTCTCCACCGCCTGGCACGGCGAGGAAGTCGAAGACCCCTACGCCCCCCTGTCCCCCGACCACCTCAACTAGCCCCCCGGCCCGGCGCCCGCAGCCCCGCGGGCGCCGGCCCGCCCCTCAAGGAGAGTCCGTGAAGACCATCACCGTCGAGTACGACGACGTCACCGGTGCCACGATCGAGCACCGGCTGACCGACCAGGAGACCGTCCTTGCGATCGGCAACCGCCGATACCCCGTCGCGCTCACCGACAGGGCCCGCCTGCTGGAGGCCCTGCACATTGCCGACAAGCTGTCCGCCTCCGTCGTGGGCTGGCGTGGCGACATCGTCGCAGCGCTGCAGAAGCTCGACAACGAGCAGTACGCCCGAGAGAACGCCACCACCTGACCCGGCCTCCGATCGTCACCACCGCCCAGGGAGTTCGCATGCACCGCGACCCGCACATCACCCCGACGATCGCCGCCCACGTCCTCTTCCACCTCGGCCGCGGCGGCAGGCCCGGCAGCCCGTTCGTGCAGAGGCTCCTCGCCACGTTCGACGCCGCCATCGCGCACGAGCGCGTCCAGCTCGCCGCTGCGTTCCCCGACTACGCCGCCGCGTACGAGCTGGCCAAGTACACCCCTGACGGCGTCGCGGTCCTCCAGGCCCACGCCGACAACGACCCCCAAGGAAGATCATGAGCCGCTACACCATTCCCAACGCCCCCGGCTCGCCCGACGAGCGGGTGACCACGGTCGGCTGGGACGCACCCCTCAACACCTACTGGGCCACGGCGTTCGACCCTCCCGCCCCCGGCGCCGAGGACGACGTCGAGGTCTTCTGGATCGGATACACCCCATGCGCGCTGCCCGACGTCGAAAGCCTCGTCACCGCGCTCCGCGAGCACGGCGTCGAGATCCCGCCCTCCACCTTGACCAAGCTCCGGGCGGACAAGCCGATCGAGGGGGAGCAGTTCGCGGGTCGGCCCGCTACGAGGCTCATCGCCGAGATGACCCGCCCCCACGTCTCCGTCGACCAGCAGGCGCGCATCGACGCCGCCCTGCAAGGTGGTGCGCGATGAGACGCAACGACGTCGAGGTCATCGGCGGGCTCGCCTTCTTCGCGATCACGCTCCTGGTCATCATCGGCATCGCGGCGGCCAAGACCAGCACCAACCGCATCGAGACCGCCACCGTCGAATCGAAGGAACGCGTCTGCGAAAGCAGCAGCGAGTGCCGCTACCTGATCTTCACCGACCGCGGCGTCTACGAGAACACCGACGCCTGGCTGAGCTTGAAGTTCAACAGCTCCGACATCTACGGCGCACTCAAGGTCGGCCAAACCTACCGGCTCAAGGTCAACGGATGGCGCGTCGAAGTCACCTCGTCCTACCCGAACATCCTGGCCATCGAGAGCGAGGTCACGAAGTGACGTTCGACGAACTCGCAGCCAAGACCCAGCCGTACCACAAGGCCATCGTCTTCGGCGCGGCCATCGCGTTCTTCGGCGGCCTCGTCATCTTCGGCGGGATGTGGGCGCTCGTCATCGCCGGAGTCTGCCTGTTCGTCGGCATCATGCTCGGCCTGATCGTCGGCGCCGAACTGATGCGACGCGACCTCGCCGACGAGATGACCGTGCTCCGCTCCCAGTACGAAGCCGCGTCCGAGCTGGCGTACAAGCTGAACCAGGAGCTGAACGCCCAGGTGCAGCGTGCCGAGTCGGCCGAACGCGATCTGCTCACCACCGCAGCCGAGAAGACCTCGCTGCGCCACAAGCTCGACGCCATCCAGGTGGACGGCACGGTGTGACCGTGGTGAAGAACATCCTGGCGGTGATCGGCGCGCTCTCCGTGCTGCTCACCGCCGGGCTGCTCCTCCTCTCCCTGCTCGCGCTCCGAGCCGAACGGCGACGGCTCCGCAGACACCGCCACCACAGGGCCGCCCGGCCGGCCGAGCAGGTCGCCACGGACCCCGCCCTGTGGTCTGACTTCTTCCTCGACCACGGCCTGCACAAGGTCCTCAAACGCCCGAAGGAATGGAAAACATGATCCCCTTCCACGTCGTCGGCCTCGACCTCTCCCTCACCAGCACCGGCATGGCCACCGGCCTCGGCTGGTGCGAGAAAGTCGGCCGAGACGGCATCACCAACATGCCCCTGCACGCGAAGTACCGGACGCTCAACGAGCTGGCCAGCCGCATCATCGTGCTCACCAACGCCGAGAAGGCCCACCTCGTCCTGGTTGAGAAGCTGGTCTTCAACCGGAAGGACGGCGGCCGCGGCGGCGCCGGTGAACGCTCCTACCTCTACTACCGGACGATGGGCATCATCGCCGACGCCGGAGTGCCCGTCGTCGAAGTGCCGCAGAGCACGTTGAAGACGTACGCGCTCGGCAAGGGCAGCGGCGAGAAGAACGAGATCGTCGATTCGGTCGCCCGCCGCCTACCGATGTTCCACACCGGCGGCAAGCACGACATGGCCGACGCCGCGGTGCTCGCCGCGATGGGAGCCGACCACCTCGGGCAGCCCCTCGCAGACATGCCGAAGGCGCACCGGGCGGCGCTGGACAAGCTGACTTGGCCGGAGGTGCGCCAGTGACGGTCTCAGAAGTCGTTCTCGCTCGACGTCGCGCCATGCGGGAGCGCAAGCAGAAGATCAAGCTCGGGACGTGGCGCGGAATGGTGGACGCCTTGCCAGCTCGCCAGCACGTCCAAGAGCTACGAACGGTATGGCTGGCGAGCTATGCCGCCATCGCGAGCACTGCGCAAGTCGCCGCCACCGGAGTAAAACACCTGGTCGAGGGCACCCCTGCGCGGGAACTGCCGCCGCCAGCGCGGATCGGCGCACGCATGTCGGACGCGCTGCTCACTGTCACAGTGGACGACCTTCCCGACGCCTACCTCATCAACCCCGTCGGAGCGACACGCCGCCTACGCGCTCTCGCAGTGCAGGGCTGGCCGACCACGGAGATCGCCGACGTCGCGGACGCTCAGCTTGCTGGCCTGAAGGCGCTGCGCATCGGGACCAAACCACGAGTGACCGTGGCGCTGAACCGGCGCATCCGCGAAGCGTTCGACGTCCTCATCGGAGCCGACCCGTACGCCGCTGGCCTGCGGAAGGGCACCGTCACCGGGCTTCGTAAACAAGCACGGGAGCGGGGGTGGCACCCAGCGGAGGCGTGGGCAGACGCAATCGACGACCCGAGAGTCAAGCCGTGGCAGATGGTCCGCTGCTCCTATCCGATGTGCGTCAACGGGTCGAAGGACGAGCGCCGACTGTGCACCAGCCACCTCAAGCTGTTCAAGAAGAAGGGCACCCTCGAAGGGGCCCGCCTCATGCGGAACAGCCAGGCTCTGTTGGAAGATGCGCGGTTTATCGTCGCGACCGAACCGCCGATCAACCCGCAGACGCAGGAGATCGACGGGGAACTTCTCGCCGCACGGCTCGGCACCACCTGGGAAGCGCTGGAGCGACTGCTGAACCGAGCGGAGCTCAACCTCGGCAAGCTGCGCGAGTCGGTATGAACACAAAGCGGGACCGCAATCAGGCTGTCAAACTGGAGAAATGCCATGGCTGACACCCTGAGCGACGTCATCACAGACGCCCTGGCGAGCACCCCCACCGCAGACGGCATCCTCGACGCCCTCGACCACGCCGGATACCACGTCATCCGACCCGAGACCGGGCCGGCCTGGATGCCACGCACCCAGAAAAGCCTCGCCAAGGTGATCAAGTGCGCAGACCTGATCAACCGCGGCAAGACGCTGCAGCAGGTCGCCGCTGAGACGCGGATGTCCCTGCGGCAGGCCGAAAGGTACAGCGCCGCCGCCCGCGAAATGGGACTTACCGAGCGGAGCCGCTGATGCCCGGCTCAGGGTGGCGGAACCGCGCCGTCTGCAAGGGAGAAGACGTGCGCCTCTTCTTCGGCCCAGGCGAAGGCGAAGACCGCGAGACGCCCAAGCAGAAGGAGAACCGCATCCAGCGGGCCAAGCAGTTCTGCCGCTCCTGCCCCGTCCAGACCGAATGCCTGGACTTCCACCTGCAAGCCAGCGCAGCGCAGTACGGCGTCGCCGGAGGCCTCGACGAAGACGAACGCAGGTCCTACCGGCGCAGCCAGCAACGCAAAGCAGCACGAGAAAGGAGAACGTCGTGACCAGCGACGCCGACGACAAGGCGATACGGGAAATCGCCAGCCGCGCTTACGACCGAGACCACACCGACACCAGCGAACGGGCCAGCACGATCGACTTCGCGTTCGGGGTCATCGCCTGGCTCCGCGCCAACGGCTGGAGCCACACCCCGCCCGCGCCCCCGGTGGTCCCTCCGAAGGGGTTGCGCGGAGCGGCCATCGCTCGTCACGCCCTGGCCCAGGCCGCAAGCAACAAGGAGGGAGGTACCGATGGCCGATGACCTCGACGACAAGGCGTTGGTGCCGTTCGACGAGTTCGGCAACCTGCTGCGGCAGTCATGGGTCCCCGAAGGGGAGATCGTGTGGCGCTCCCCAGAGCCGTTCACCGCGCGACTCCAGCTCGCCCAGTTCGCGCGCGGCCGCGCCGCCGGCTACGTCATGTGGCTCGACGACCAGACCCGCATGTTCCCCATGTCCATGACCGAGTTCGTCCAGACCGTCTGCACGGTGGGCGTCGAGCCCGGCGGCTACGCCGAAGCCGAATGGATCGCGCACCGCCGCGGCGGCGCCTACGGGATTCAGCTGTACATGTCGCGGCGGGAGCGGCGTCAGGTGCGGCGCGGCAATGGATGAGCGGGTGGTCGCGCCGCCGGCCGGGTGCCGTTGGTGCGGCCTCGCCCAGCGCGACCACTTCCAGCGGTGGTCACGAGCGGCCGGCTGGCACCTCTACATCCCGCCCACCCAAGACCAGATCAAGGAACGCATGAAGGCGCGCCGGACCCTGCAGGGGCAGCGCGCCTCTCTCGTGATCACCGATGAGGCCGTGAACTGGCCTGTCGCCGAAAGGACCGACATGTCCTCTACCGACACCGCACGCCAGGAAGGCGGCATCGACCTGCGCGCCGCGTTCGACCGCGTCGACGCCCGCCACCAGCCCACCACGACCGAGACATGGGTCAACTGCCCCGCCCACCAAAAGCAGTGGGTCCACGCGCTCATCACCATGTGCTCGATGTGCGCGACCCGGCCCGTCACCGTCTGCGCCAACGACGTCTGCCCCACCTGGCCCTGCCCCGACCACCTCGCCCTGCACGGCGAGACCGTCGACACCTGCACTCACAAGGGAGACAACCGATGACCGAGCAGCAGCCGATGACGCTCACCGACTGGCGGGGCAACCCGTACACGGTCGGCGCGCTCATCCTGTACCCGCGCGGAAACGGCGGGCTCTGCGACATGCAGGAGGGCGAAGTCCTCGACATCTATGAGGCCGTGTACGAGTACGGCAACTTCCGGTGGGCCCGACTCGACCCGGACAACCCCGCCCACCAGGACCTGAAGCGCGAGACCCGCGTGAAGGTGCAGCCGACCGGACGCTCCAGCCGCGACACCATCCGCAGCAACATGGACCTGAAGCGCGACGGAGACGGCGAAGTCGTCCGCGACGAGGATGGGCACCCCATGTGGGAGGAGACCGGACCCGCCAAGCCCGTCACGCTATCCATCGTCAAGAACGTCACCGTCGCCACCTGCACCCACCAGGCGGCCGCCAATGCCTAGCCGTACCTACCGGCGCCGCAGCGACAACGAAGGATGCGTCGTCGGGATCGGCGTGGTCGCGGTGCTGTCCATCGCCGTTGCCATCGCCGCGTCCGGTAGTGACGAGGAGGAGGTGCCGGAGGTCGTCGCTGACTGCGTGATCGCCACGCAGCAGGTGGACGGCACGTACCAGGTGGTGGACGACCGGTTCTGCAACGGCGGCTCCCACGCCGCCTACTACCACTGGCTGTACGGCTCGTCGACCACCAACCGGCCCGGTTACGTGCGCGGGGGCACCCGCACCCTGCCAGCGAACACGAACGTCACCAGCCGCACCGGCACGGTCATACGCGGAGGGTTCGGCAGCAGCAGCAAGGGCGGAGTTGGCGGCTGATGCTCGACCTAACCCCATCAGATCGGGCGCACCTACGCCTGCTGCTCGCCCACGTCCTCGACGACGAACGAATCACCCCAGAAGCCGCCGACTACATTCGGAAAGTCTTCCGGGACAAGCTCGAAAGCCTCGCCCGGCCGCGCCCCCTCACCCTGGTCTACACGGGGTGGCGGGGCGCCGCCCGTCACCGGGTCCGCGCCGACCTCGAGACCACGCTGGCGCGAGCCGGTGGACGCCTCCACGTGATCGTCGGCTACAACCCGGATACCGACGACCCGCCCGGCGGCGACCGGTGGACGTACGAGTGGGCCATGAACACGCCCGGCGTGACCGTCGAAACGCATCCCGCGCCGTGGCACATCCGGGAGCTGTCCAAATCGGCCGGACCGTACCGCAACGGCTACATGCTCGGCCTCGCCGCCGGCCGCGGGGGCGCCTTCGAGGTCCTGGCCCACCTGCACCCCGCCAGTCGAGGCGCAGCAGGCACCGCCGCCTACGCCGACCACATGGGCCTGCGCATCAGGAAGGAGCCCGCCAGATGACCAACAAGTCCGACGTCAAGAAGCTCGTCGAAGCCGAGACAGAACGCCTCGGCTTCACGATGCAGCTCGCCAACGGCAAGTTCCTGATCACCAACCCCGCCAACGGCCGTACGGGCGAGATCCCGCTGCAGGCCATGGGCCGCGGCCTCGACAACTACAAGACCAAGATCCGATCCCTGCTGAACGACCACCCCACGAAACCCTCACCCATGGTCGCCGCCACCGACCCCTCCCCCGAGAAAGCCGACACCATGCCCCGTGACACCTGGTGGAGCGTTGACGAACTCGTCGGCGCAGCCCTCGCGAACGGCATCAAGCCGTACGTGTCGGGCGGCCTCCTCCACACCCCTGGCCCCGTCGAGTCCAAGTCGTACGCGGACATGCTGCACGCCCGCGAGGCCGAGGTGATCGCCTACCTCACCAAGAACACCAACACCGCCGCCACCGAAGGAGACACCACCGTGCCGAAGATCGGCGACACCGCGACAATCACCCGCAGCAAGCCCCGCGACATCTTCGCCGACGCCGAAGCCCTGTGGGGGCTGCTCCGCGACGCCGCCCGCGATCAAGGGGACAAGCCGCTGACCAACGGGGGAGTCGTCGGCGTGCAGTGGCAGGGCGCGCTCTCCCAGATCATCAAGGGCGCCTGCCCCGACTGGGACACCTCCTACCAGCAGGAAGTCCGCCAGTACCTGAACCGGACCGAGCACACCCGCTGCCACCGCCCCCGCGCCAACCCGCCCGTCTGGTGGATCGCCCTGGAATGGAACGACGGAGGCTTGACGATCACCAAGATGCCAACGCCCGATCCCCGCGCCGTCGCGGCCGCGGCCGCCGGGAAGACACCCGCCAAGAAGACCCCGGCACCCGCACCGGCCCCGGCCATGCCACCGGCCACCGCAGGGCCCGCGCTCCGCGCCCTGATCGGGTTCGAGCAGGCCATCCAGCGGACCGAAGCCGAGCGAGACCAGGCCATCCGCGAACGCGACGAAGCCCGCGCCGAGCGCGACGAGGCCCGCGCCGCCCACGCCGGCCTCCTCGGCGAGCTGGACGAGATGAAGGCCGACCGTGACCGGGCGAAGACAGAGCTCGACGCGATCAACGCCGTGTTCGCCCGGTACGGCGGCGCCCAATGAGGACCTGCGACACCCGCATCATGTTCATCATGGAGTGCCCGGCCGAGGCCGTAGCGGTCCGCACCACCGTGTGCGTTCACGAACACCTCCAGGACGAGGCGGCCTGCGCCGAACACCTCGACACCCTCGCGAACGGGTTCATGAGGTGCTCGCCGTGCTACGAGCTCGGCCACGCGTGCCACCTCATGATGGTCGCCGAAGTCGATCCCGAAACAGGGGAGCGGCGTGCTCTCCCGCGCTGACGTCAAGCCGTGCCGGGGCAGCAAGGACAAGCTGCCGTGCGGCCGGGCGGTCCGCTGGACCCGCACCGTGGCGGGCGTGGACTTCGCGGTGGACCTGGCCCCGCACGAGGACGGCAACACCGCCGTCTGGAGAGACGTCCACGGAGTCCTCCGCTCCCGCCGCATCACCGAGGAACGGCCGCTCGTCCCGCCGGAGAAGCGGATGATGCCTCACGCGGTCACCTGCCCCGGGAAGCCGCGCGTCCCGGAGTCGTCCCAACCTCCACCCAGGCAGCCGCACAGGCCTGCGCCGCCGCCGGCCGGGCTGCTGTACGTCCTGCTCGGAGTCACCCGGGCCGCTACGCAGGACGACATCACGAGGGCGTACCGCCGGCTGGCCCGCCAGCTCCACCCGGACGTGAACCCCGACCCGAAGGTGGCCAGACGGTTCCAGGAGATCGGGGAGGCGTACCACGTGCTGTCCGACCCTCGCCGCCGCGCGGAGTACGACCGGACTGGCAGGCCACCACGAGCGAGATGAACGCTAAAAGCGGTACCGCTATCGTGGCTGGACGCCTCTTCCCTCGGTGGCTCCCTTGCAAGAACGCAGCACGTGAAGGGGCCTGATGGGCTACAGACTGGCCGACGAGGTGGCGATCAACGCGCCGAAGAGCACACCCCCGAGGGACCTGCTCGCGTTGATCGCCATCGCCCGGCGGATCAACGACGCGACACGCACCGGCTGGCTGACCCGCGAGGAGATCGCCCACTGGGCGAGGATCGACGTGCGGTCGGTGAAGGCGATGCGGGAGCGGCTGGTCGAGGCTGGGCTGCTCGTCGTGCTCGAAACCGGGGGCGGCCGCCGGAAGGCGACGGTGTTCTACATCCCTCCGATGCCGGGGTACCTGCCTGGGCAGCCGCCGCAGCCGCTCGATCTGGAGCTTGAAGCGGGACCCTCAGGCTTCCCCGTTTCGGACCCGGACGGCCAGAAAGGGGGAAGCCTGGACTTCCCCCTTTCTCCTGTGGATAACGCTGTGGACGACTGCGACGGCGACCGGAAACGGGGAAGTCTGGACTTCCCCGTTTCCGCGACCGAAAGGGGGAAGTCTGAGACCGAAAGGGGGAAGTTTGGGGCCAAAAGGGGGAAGTCTGGACTTCCCCCCAATCCTCTCTCCACTCCTCAACTTCAATCCTCTTCTTCTCCGCACGGGGTCGAGGAGGAACCGCACCGACCCGCCGCCGACCACCATCCAGAAGACGACGACAAGATCAACAAGGAGGAGAAGACCCAACCCCCGCCGAGCCGAGCCGCCCGCATCATCACCAAGCGGATCGGGGTACCCCTCGACGAAGCCGAACACATCGCCCAGACCATCGCCCGCGAGAACCGCGTTCGCGGCGCCCTGCACACCTACGTCGCAGGCATCCCCGCGCCAGACCTCCGCACCTGGCGAGAGACCGCACGCGAACACGACGCACGCGAGCAGGTCAAGGCGGCACGCACCACCCGCCCAGCCGGCCGGTGCCCCATCCACTACCAGCCGCTGCCCTGCATCGGGTGCGCAGCCGACGCGAAGGCCATCCCCGACACCTGACCACCTCGTTGGCAGATAGCCCAAGCGTCCGCAAGCCTCTGACCAGCACAAACGCGGCAGGCGACCGGGAGAGGGGCCGCCGGAACCACGCGAAAACAGGCCAAAGAGCAGCGAAAACGAGCCGGAAACCCATCAGAACGAGGCAAAGCCACCTCCTCGTCGCTGATGGGTTTCCGCATGCTCGGGTGACGTCATTGACGCGTCGGACGCGTCACAGGAGACACGACGCACCGCATGGGACGCTCTGAGATCAACGGAGACGGACGATCACCGGTCGGTCGGTACTTGGGAGTACCCTCCGAGAGTCCAAGCACTCTACGTCGATCTGAGAGCTTTACAGCAAGATCATCATTGCAAGCGGCGAAGCGAGGCCGGGAGTCTCGACGCCGGTCGGCGATATGTCCGATTTGGTGCCAAAGCAGAAGATCAGCCGGACTATCGAACACTCGAACAGGCGTTCGATTTGCCCCCTGGCCGGCCCTTTTTGTGACCTAAGCGTTATAAAACCGCCGAGAGATCGTTATCGCACCTGGGGTTCCTACATGTCCTGGTCGGTCTACTGTTTGTCACATGCAGACACATACGAGCGAGAGAGCAGCGTGGGCCGCCGCCGGTGCGGCAAGCGCGCTCCTACTCGCGTACACGCTGGCAGGAGGCACGACGGGCACCATGCGCCTGGTCGCTGCCGAACCTGCCCCAACCGCAACCGTGACCGTTGCGGTTACCGGCCCGCCCGGACCCAAGGGCGACCCCGGACCCGCCGGGCCAGTCGGCCCGATGGGACCCCAGGGGCCGCAGGGACCCCAGGGTCTTCCGGGCTCGCCTGGCCCTGAGGGGCCCAAGGGTGACCAGGGCACGCCCGGCTCACCCGGCCCCAAGGGCGACCAGGGAGAGAAGGGCGACAAGGGCGACCCCGGACCCAAGGGTGACCCCGGACCGACCGGCCCGCCCGGACCCAAGGGCGGCCAGGGCGACAAGGGCGACCAGGGACCCCAGGGCAACCCCGGCCCCCAGGGCAGCCCCGGCCCCGTGGTCACCGCAACCGCCGTCCCCGGACCGACCGGCCCCAAGGGCGACGCCGGACCCCAGGGCGGCAAGGGCGACCAGGGCGACCAGGGCAGCCAGGGGGAGAAGGGCGACCAGGGCGAGCCCGGCAAGGATGGGCAGCCCGGTACGGACGGGCAGCCCGGACCCCAGGGCGACCCCGGCAAGGACGGGCAGCCCGGACCGACCGGCCCCGCAGGGACCGGCGAGCCCGGACCGACCGGGCCAGCCGGACAGCCCGGCCCCCAGGGCAGCCCCGGACCGTCCGGCAAGACCGGCCAGTCCGGACAGCCCGGACCCAAGGGCGACCAGGGCAAGCCCGCCGACAGTCCCAAGCCCGGCCCGATCAGCGCGGCCAACGCTTCGGACGACACGGCCGGACTCGGCTGGTTGGCCGCTTGGTCGGCCGCCGGGACCGTAGCCGCAGCGATCGGTGTCGGCATCGCCGTCCGGCGACGCCGACGCCGCAGGTCCGCCAGCAACGCCGCTGGTAGCGCTGCTAAAAGCGGTAGCGCAGTCAGCGAGCAGTAACCGATAACCCGCCCGCCCGCACCGTGCGGGCGGGCACCCAACACCACGAAAGGCAAGACCATGATCAGCACCAACCCCGCCGAGATCTTCGACGCCATCGAGCGCGTGACGATCTCCCACGGCAAGACGTTCGTCCGCATGGGCGTCTCCCGCCCGACCGGCTTTCACGTGATCGGTCTGGCCGCATCGGGCCGCCTCGACGAGATGGCTAAGGCCGACTCCGAGAGCAGCGTCGCGGACCGGATCATGACCGGCGACGAGATCGCCGACCTTCCCGCCGCGTGCGTCGCCACGCTGGGAACCGGCAAGCAGGCGGTCAAGTTCTCCACCTACGCCCTGATCGGTATGCACGTCGCCGCGCAGGTCGGTTTCGGCGAGGCCACTCTCAAGGAACTGGGCAAGGTCCCCGGCACCAGCGCCAGCAAGGTGCAGAACTTCCTTGCGGAGCTGCCCGAAATGGCGGAGTACCGCAAGGAGATCGAGGCCCGTCGTAAGGCCGCCGCGAAGCGCGCCGCTGACGTGGCCGCCGTCCGGCTGGTGTGGAAGTTCGCCGAGAAGTTCAAGGTCACCCACGACGAGACCGCTTACGACGAGGCCATGTCGGAGCGCGATCTCACGTGGGCGCAGGTCTCGGAGATCATCGCTGGCTTCGCCAAGGAGGCCGACGCCAAGACGGAGGCTGACGCCGCCGCAGAGGCCAAGGCCGACGCCTAACCCCCTACGGGCGCGCTCGTGACGCCACCACGGGCGCGCCCGCCCCACCCCCTCAACCACACCGCAACGTCGTAGGAGGCCCTTGCCATGATCCGTAGAAACCAAGCCGAAGTTGCCCGAGACTACGCCCTTAGCGCGCGTCGGGGACTCGCCGACCACGCAAGCAGGTGCCGCCCGTGCGCCAAGGATGGCGTGCCGTGCGAGTTGGGCAGCACGCTGCAACGCGGCGCGGGCAAGATCTGTCGGGAAGCCGCTCACGCCCTGGCCGCCTACCTTCCGCCCGGCACGGAGGTCACCTACTCGGGCAGCAACGAGGGGTACCAGGGCCGCGTGTACACCGTGGTTGGTCTGGACGATCAGAGGCCATGGAACGGGTACATCCTTCGCGCCCACGGGGGACGCCCGTTCTTCGCCACGCTCCCGAGCGTGCACCCGAGCAGTCGGGAGACTCGGCAGCGTCAGCAGTTCGACGCCATCAAGCGCGCGGTAGAGCAGTGCTGCGCTGTCCTGGCGCAGCAGCGCGTTACGGTCGATGTACGTGCCGAACGCACCGAGACCGGCACCGTACTTGTCACCTGGAGTAGCGCCGAGTTCATCGGCGCGGAACAGCGCGCCGAGAAGGAGAGCGCGACGCAGGCCGGGCAGTACATCGCGGCAGCGCTCTACCTGTTGCAGGCCCTACGCGCGCACACGATGCGCAAGGAATGGCACGAGGTAGCGCGCGACGTGGAGAGCGCGGCCAAGCTCGCGAGCCGCGCGACGGTTCGCGTGTAACGCGCACCGCGCCGACCAGCGCCGGACCGACGTCGGTCCGGCGCTTTGGCATGCCCCCAGGGGGGTCCGGCCGGGGGGCCGGCCGTGACCCTTTGTGGCTTGGTGCCTGCGCAAAGTTTTTGATCTTGTAGCCTGGTGGCGTTTCGTCTCGTGTTGGGTCGGGGGTGCCGTGTCTGGTCTTGCTTCTAGGGTGTCGGCGGTGGCGGGTGCTTGTGTGGGTCCGTGTAACGGGCGGTCGCGGCGGGCGTGGGCGGCGTTTGTGGCGGCTCGTGATGCGCATGCTGATCTGGTGGACGAGTGGGTGAAGGGCGGCGAGGAGGGGGAGCCGCCTGCGGAGCCGGAGGTTCCGGAGGTTCGGTGGCGGCCGGGGGAGCCGTTGGTGTGCGGTCGGTGTACCGGGTCGGTGCGGGCGGCGTTGTTGGAGGTGGATGGGTTCGCTGCGCAGCTCGCTCGGGAGGTTGATGGGTTCCGGCCGCCGTCGAGGTGGTCGAGGGTGTCGGGGTCGAGGCCGAAGCCTGCGGTGTCGCCGGTGGGGGAGCTGCTGGAGAAGCTGACGGGTGGGCTGCTCGACTTCGAGGATCGGGCTCGGGTGTGGTTGGGGTCGGGGTCGGGGTCGCGGATGATGGGCGCCAGGTCGGCGGTTGCTCGGTCGCGGGCGGTGGGTTGGTTGGTGGAGTCGGGCCGGCTGGAGTCGGTTCTGGCTGCGGGGGAGCTGGTGGGCCTGGTGGAGTTCGCTCTGTCGTGGCGGCTGCTGTTGGAGCGGATGGCGGGGGATGAGCCGCCTGCGTGGACGCCGGCCAGATGCTCGTGTGGGGAGCGGCGGTTCCACTGGGAGGTGAAGGCGGGCTTCTACGTGTGTGCCGCGTGTGGGACGCACGTTTCGGAGCGGGAGGCTCAGTCGCGGGTGGAGTCGGAGTCCGGTAGCGGTCATGTGCGTGTTGGCGGTGCGGGTTGAAGACCGGCCGCTAGTGTTGTCCATGTCCTTAGAGGACCGGATGGAAGAGGGCTCCCTGTTGCAGCGGGGGGCCCTCGCCTTGTCGCCGATAGCGGTTCCGCTGTTGGCTTGCGCCGGGCTGATGGGTGTGTAACACTTCCGGGCGACGGAGACATTTGTGCCCTCGGACCGATCTTGGTTCGGGGCTTTTCTGCTGTCTGGGGGTGTTTGTGGTCCCCTTGACGGCGAAGTTGGCTGCTGTCCGGCTGGGCCGGGAGGCGGTGACGATCCGGCAGTGGGCGCGCCGGTATGGCGTGCGGGTGCTGGGTCGGGCCGGCCGTGAGGTTGTGTACGACTTCGCTGATCTGGCGACGATCGAGGGTTGTATCTGGCGCGGGGACGAGGTCCCGGAGACGCCGGAGGACCGAGATGCGTTGCGGGCTCGGCTGGCGACGGCGGCGTGAGACGGGGAACGGGGAATGGTTGTGGCGTTGGTTCGGAAGTATCAGCGGGTGGCGGGCGAGGAGCGGGAGCTGCTGAAGGCGGACCTGAAGCGGCGCTACCTCGGCGGTGAGTCGATCCGGGCGTTGTCGATCTCGACGGGCCGCTCGTACGGGCTGGTGCATCGGCTGCTGCAGGAGTCGGATGTGGACCTGCGGCCGCGGGGCGGCAACCAGAGGCCGGCCCGCGTGGACGCTGCGCAGGCTCAGGCTTGACGGGCGTCGATCGCCTTCAGTGCCATGGCCTCCAACTCGTCCTGGAAGTCGTATCGATCGGCGAATTCCTCGTACGGGGTGTGCTGGAACGTGGCCACGGCCTGGTATACGACGTACGTGCCCGGTCGTCCCGGCTCCACGGGTGAGCTGTAGTCGAGCTGGTATCGGGTCTTGTTGTGCTCGAAGGAGAACACGACGCCGTCCATCTTCATGGTGGGCCTTTCGCGGGGAGTTGGTGGCTCCTGATGGTCTCGCATGCTCAGCGGTGGCCGAGGGAGATTCGGCTGTAAATCGTCGGCGGGGAGACTCTTGTTTCGTCTCGCTTCATGATCACAGGGAGGGGAACATAATCCAAGTTATGTTCCCCTTCGTGTGCTACCGTCGCGAGTGATCCACTTCCCTCGCGAAAGGTGCTCCCATGAGCAACCCCAGCAGCGACCGGCTCCACCCGGCCGCCGCTCGCTCCGAGTACGCGGTCATCTACACAGATGAGTACGACAACGTCCAGTTCCGCTGGCACGCCCTCGACCGCGAAGACCGTGAGCTGGCCGCGCGCAAGGCACACAGCGTGCGAGCCTGGCAGTCCAAGCAGCGCATCGCCCCGAACGCCATGCTCATCGTCCGCGACTGGCCCGAAGGCGACTGGAGCGTCGAACCCCACTGGGGTCTGGAGATGGCAGGGCACAACAAGCTCGTCCGCGAGATGCGCCGCGCGCTCAACGGCACCGGCGTCACCGTGAACGACTGGGCCGAGCTGACCTGCCGGTGCGGGAACACGCCCGAGCGGGACGGTTTCCAGCCGTGCACCGAGACGGGTGAACCGTGCGAGCCCACTACGGGCTGGGCTGGGCACTACTCTTGCGGCGGCTGCGGGATCATCATCGCGACCTCCGGCGGCGGTGGCCGATGACGGAAGAGCTCGTCGAGGCGCCGCGCGGCGACCTCGCGCTTCCGCTCGACCTGCCACCGCTCGTCATCGAGATCACGCACATGTGGCTGGAGACCCGCCGGTCGCCGAACACCCGCGACGCGTACCGGCGGGCGATCCGGCCCTGGTTCACCTACTGCCAGCGCACCGGGCTGGACCCGCTGGAGATGTCGGTACGGCACGCCGAGCTGTACGCCCGGTGGATGGTGGAGACCGCGGTCGAGGCCGGGGGCGATCCGCCGTCGCAGAAGACGATCGCGCAGCGGATGTCGGCGGTGTCGGCCTGGTACAAGTACCTGATCAAGAACGACGCCGCCAAGTTCAACCCGTTCGCGGAGGCGGACCGGCCGAACATCCCTCGACGTCACTCCGAGACGACGGCGCTGACGGAAGACGAGGCGCACGCCCTGGTCGAGGCCGCCGACAAGGACCACGGCCGGGAGCGGCTGCGCACCGCGGCGCTGATCCGGATGCTGGTCCAGCTCGGGGTGCGGATCACCGAGGCGGTGGGCGCGGACATCGAGGACCTGGGGTTCTCGCGCGGGTATCGGACGTTGCGGCTGACGCTGAAGGGTGGCAAGCCGCACTACCGGAAGCTGCCGGTGGAGACGGCGTATGCGCTGGACCAGTACCTCGCCGAGCGGGCGCGCCGGGCCAAGGTGGAGCTGCGGGACCTGCGTGGGCCGCTGTTCGCCACGGGCTCGGGTCGGCCGATGAAGCGTGAGAAGGCGTGGGAGCTGGTGGCGCGGATCGCCGGCCAGGCCGGGATTGAGTCGAAGGTGACCCCGCACACGTTGCGGCACACCTGGGCGTCAATCGCGGAGGCGCGGGGTGCGAAGCCGCGGGAGATCCAGGAGGCATTGGGCCATGAGTCGTTCGAGACGACTCTGATCTATCTGCATTCTCGGGACCAACTGGAGAAGGACCCTTCGCAGTTGGTGGCGTCGGCGGTCGAGTAGGAGGTTCAGGTGCCCAGGTCGAGAACGAGCGCGCTGGACAAGGCGGCATGGCTGCACCACTGCGGCGCGATCAACCTGGGCACGTGGACCGACCGCGCGGTGTGCGGCGGCTGCCAGTACGCGGTGGGTCACGCCGAGGACGTGGAGCAGTTCCGGCTCGTGCGCGTGTGGTGATCAGCGTGGATCCTCGCATTCGTCGCGTTCTGGGACGTTCGGGACGCTGATCACGCGGGATCCGCGCGTCTGAGATCAACGCTGACGCACGATCATGTCCGTACGAAGGTCTCGGAGTGACCCTCAATGGTGATCTTGTCAGCGTGGATCTGAGACGTTTTCGCAGGTCACCGACATAACGACAAAACGCGGGAGCCGGTGACCCGCCACGAACAAGTCACCGGCGCTCCGCCGCGACCTCCTCGGCGACGTGCGAGACGGCCTCGCCTTCACCGCCTACCGGACGGATCGCCGTCGGACTGTAGCCGTACCAGCCCGTATATCCGCGAAGCGGCGACGAGTGCCAGGAGATCAGGCACTCCCAGCCCAGCACCCCCTCGTGCCAGCACACTCCAGCACGCCCGCGTGCCACCGACCGTCGTCGCACAACACCTCGATCACCTGGCGCGGGCGGACGCTCCGCTGCGGGCCGCCCTCGTTCAGGGTGGCCGGCCTGAGCATCGGGCGCGGGTCCTGGTGCCACATGGTGCAGGTTCCGGGTGCCACGATCACCACCCCATTATCGAACACCTGTGCCCCGACGTACAGGCCGGCCATCCAGGAGGACCGCCCGTGGCGCTGCGCCCTCCGTTCGCGTACTACGGCGCCAAGGGAAAGCTCGCCCCCTTCCTCGCCTCCCTCCTGCCCAAGCACGAGGTGTACTGCGAGCCCTTCGCCGGGTCCGCGGCAGTGTTCTTCGCCAAGCAGCCCGCGAAGATCGAGACGATCAACGACCTGAACGGCGACCTCGTGTGCTTCATGCGGGCCCTGCGCGACCAGCCCCGCGAGCTGCAGCGTGCCATCCAGCTCACCCCGTACTCCCGCGCCGAGCACCAGGCCGCGAAGCTCGGCGACACCGCAGCGTCCGACCTGGAGCGGGCCCGCCGTTGGTGGATCCAATGCACCCAGTCCCGCTCGGGCGAGGCCGGCGCGTCGTGGCGGCGGCCGACGTCCCGCTCCCGGATCTCCGACCCCGCCCGGACGAAACGCGCCGGCGCGGCGCTGCGCTGGCACGCCGCAAGGCTCAAGAACGCGTTCATCGAGCAGTGCGACGCCCTGGAGTTGATCGCCCGCATGGACTCGCCCGAGACGGCGATGTACCTGGATCCGCCGTACCTGCGGAGCACGCGGACCAGCGCTGGCGGCTACGTCAAGGAGATGGACGCCGACGACCAGCACCGCGACCTGCTGGAGCTGCTGAACTCCTGCCGCGGCGCGGTCGTCCTGTCCGGCTACCGGTCGCAGCTGTATGACGAGCTGCTGTCGGGGTGGCGCCGCATCGACTATCGGGTGCGTCAGGCGTCGTCGGAGGCTCGCACCATGGCGGTCGAGTCGATCTGGGTCAACAGGTAGGTGATGTCGGCGGCCGCGTGCCGTACGAACTCGGCCACCGCGGCCTGCTCGTCCTCGAACAAACGCCTGGTGTCACACCAGTCGATGCCCGCCACGGCGTCGAGGCGGCGCGCGATGTCATCCAGTTCGCTCACGCGCACAGTCTCCTGGCTGGCCAGTTCCGGCAGCGACCGGATTCCCTCTTCACCCCTCGGAGGTCACGGCCATGCGCTGGCACAGCGTCAACTACAAGGCAGAGGACAACAGCCGATCACTCGTCGATCGCGGATGGTGGCTGTCGGACCTGCCACGACTCATGCTCGTCTGCCGCCTGCGCGGGCACCGGCCGGTCGTGGACGGGTACGGCCCGGCCGAGGCCGGCAAGCACGCGGCACGGTGGGTCGCCTGCGACCGGTGCGGAGTCCGGCCCAGCCCGCAAGGCTCGCTCAACCCGGAGACGTACCAGGTGGGCGACCCGTACACCGGGCCGTGGATCCCGCTGACGCGGGTGCTGGCGGCCAACGCGATGTTGGACCTGTTCGGGCTGCGCACGACCCCGGTCCACGACGATGACCGGGGCACGCCTGGCCCGTGGCCGGAAAGCCCGCGGGGCGGACTCGGCGGACAGGTCGTCGTTGGGAGTCGAGCTCTGCCCGGCTTCTCCATCGGGATCGAGGTGGGCAACGCGGGCAGCGAGCACGAGCTGAACGTGCACCTGCGGCTCGGTTGGCTGCTGGCCGTCTACGTGCACACCGAAGGGTTCGGCACGTGGGTGCAGCGCCGACTCAATCCGACCGGGTACGACTCGCGCGAGGTGCGCCTGGCCGTCGAGAGCTGGCAGATCCGGTGGGCGCTCTGGAACCGCGTCAACGCCTGGTCGTCCACCGATCCGCGCTGGCAGCAGGGCCATTTCAGCTTCGACCTGATGGAGCGCCTGTTCGGGCCCAAGCGGTACTCCTACGAGCCAGCCGGCGACGAGCAGGTGGGCGTCGTCCGGATGCCTGAGGGTGACGAGCACGAGGTCCGTCTGCTGCTGCAGCGCGAACGTCTCGGCCGGTCACGGCTTCGCTGGCGTGACCGCCTGTCCTGGTCGGTGCAGTGGACGGCCACCCCCGGCATCCCCTACCGGAACGGCCGGTCCATCGACTGCTGGTCCGTCCAGGTGAGCGACGAGGTCGTCCAGAACGGTACCTGGCAGGCCGCCGCGTTGATCGCGCTCGGGGCGAAGATGTCGCAGATGCGGGCTCAACACGACTACCGGCCGAGGTCCTAGCGGTCGGGGTGGTCGACGGCGAGGTGAACCGTGATGGCTCGTTCGACCCGGACGAGTAGAGCGTTGCGCCGAGCCTCGGCTTCCAGACTGATCGCGGATGTCACGTCTTCTTGCGTGAAGTCCGCAGGCAGCATGAATCTTCCGGGTGCCTCAGCGCCGGGGTTCTCGTCGTGGTACCAGGGACAGCCGAACGGACAGCGGAACCGGACGACTCCGCCAAGCGCATGCTGCGGAGGATACGGGAACTCGGGCTCAGGGATGACAGTCGGCGGTGGAGGCGGTGCCTTCGCGGCCTCCTGCTGAGCGCGGAGCACATCCATGTGGTCATACCCCCGCGCTCTGGCGGCCTGGGCGACGGCCTCGATGTCGAAATCGTCGTCGTTCACGGCGCTCCTCGGACCTCGTCCTGCGCTACCCCCACGCCCTCATAGTCCCTTGTTTGGAGGTGCCGTGCCAGGCGCCGTTGTCCAGCAGACATACCGGATGGTCCCGGTTGCCGACCTCGAACCACACCCGGACAACCCGCACTGCGGCGACGTGGACGTGATCGCCGAGTCGATCGAGAAGAACGGCTTCTACGGGACGGTCCTGGTCCAGAAGTCCCGGATGCGGATCATCGCCGGTGAGCACCGCTGGCGCGGAGCGAAGGCCAAGGGCCTGGGCAAGGTGCCCGCCCTGATCCTCGACGTGGACGACGACGCCGCGCTACGTATCCTCCTCGCCGACAACCGCACCGCAGAGATCGGCGGGTACGACGACTCGACTCTTGCCGAGCTGCTGCGCGGCCTCGATGACCTCGACGGCACGGGCTGGACCGATGACGACCTGAACGACCTGCTCGCCGACCTCGACAGCGATATCGCAATCGTTAGCGACACCCCGGCTGGCGCGCGGCCCGCCGCGGGGGATGACGGCCAGGAGGAGCGGCGGCGGCCGCGGATCGACCTCGACGACGACGAGGACGAGGACGACCTGGACGACTACGGCTCCGACGAGGACGCGCCGCCGCCCCGTCCGAAGGCCGGACTGACGGCTGACCTGCTCATCACGTTGACCGCCGCCGAGCACGACGAACTGAACGCCCTGCTCGGCCGCATCCGAGCCCGCGACGGCCACGCCAGCACCGCACAGATCATCTTGGCTGCGCTGCAGGCGTATGCCGCTTAGCAGACCTGGAGGCCCCTCATGGTTGTCGGCAAGGCGCGCCAGGTCGAGATCTCCCAGCGGCGCTACCAAGCAGTGCAGATGCGGATCGCCGGCGTCAGCCCCACGGTGATCGCGGAGCGGCTGGGCTACTCCGGCCCGGCCTCGGTCAGCAAGGACATCGACCGAGCGCTGCAGAAGGCCGCCAAGCAGGAGCAGTTGGCGTCGGAGCAGCTTCTCCGTCTGGAGATCGACCGGCTCGACCGCATCATGGCGTCGCTGTGGCCGAAGGTGATCAAGGGCGAAGTTCAGGCCTGCGAGACCGCGCTGAAGTGCATCAACCGGCGTGCGTCGCTGCTGGGTCTGGACTTGATCAACCGGAACGGCGTCGCGGACGGCGACATGGCATCGCTGCTGGGCAACCTGCTGATCCAGATCCAGCAGCGGCACGCCATCCCCGACCCCGACACGGACAGCATCCTCGAGGCCGAGGTGATCGGCGAGATCGAGTCGGGGGGCGACGTTTGAGCACGCCGGCGCCGACGCCGCTGAATCTGTCTCCCAAGCAGTTGAGGTCGATCGGCGAGTCCACTGCCCGCCTGAACATCTGGAGCGGCGCGATCCGCTCGGGCAAGACCATCGCCAGCCTTCTGCGCTGGGTCATGTACGTCGCCAACGCGCCCCGGGGCGGTTCGCTAGTGATCGTGGGCAAAACGTCGGACACGATCGCCCGAAACGTGTTCGACGTGCTGCAAGACCCTGCGATCACAGGTCCGATCGCGCGGCGGATCATCTACACGCGCGGTGCTCCCACAGCGAACATTCTCGGGCGGCGCATCGAGATCATCTCGTCGAACGACGCCCGGTCGGAGAACCGGCTGCGAGGCATGACCTGTGCCGGGGCGTATGTCGATGAGATCACGCTGATCGAGCGGGAGTTCTGGGACCAGCTCCTGGCCCGGCTCAGCGTCAAGAACGCCAAACTCTTCGGGACCACGAACCCGGACGCGCCTAACCACTGGCTGAAGCGGCAGTTCCTCGACCGCAAGTACGAGTTGGATCTGCGCCATTGGCATTTCAGGTTGGACGACAACACGTCGTTGGACCCGGCGTACGTCAAGGCGCTCAAGGCCGAGTACACCGGGTTGTGGTACAAGCGGTTCATCGAGGGTCGCTGGGTCATGGCCGAAGGCGCGATCTACGACATGTTCGACCCGGACCGGCACGTCGTCGACGTGCTCCCGCCGATGGAGCGGTGGCTGGCCCTGGGCGTGGACTACGGCACCGTCAATCCGTTCGACGCGATCCTCATCGGCGTGTCCGTCCCCGACGACAAGGGGCAGCGCCGCATCTACCTGGCCAGCGAGTTCCGCTGGGACTCTCGTGCGGAGCGGCGGCAGCTCACCGACGCCGAGTACAGCCTGAAGTTGGCCGACTGGCTGGACAACCTCCCCGACACCTACGGGCCAGGCACCCGCGGGGTGCGGCCGCAGTGGGTGGTGGTGGACCCGTCCGCCGCGAGCTTCATCACGCAGCTTCAGCGTGACGGCTTCACGCCGACGATGGGCGACAACTCCGTCAACGACGGCATCCGCACGGTCAGCAATCTGCTCGGTGCTGACCACCTGCGGGTGCATCGCTCGGTGTCCGGGTTCCTCGACGAGGTCGGCTCGTACGCGTGGGACGACAAGAAGGCCGAGAAGGGCGATGACGTGCCCGTAAAGCTGGATGACCACGCTCTGGACGCCGCCCGGTACGGCCTGCACACCACGCAGGCGGCGTGGCTGCCGCTGCTGCAGCCGGCCTTCTGACCTCAAGACGCGCACCCCCGTTCTGTGGCGGGCCGGGGTGCGTCGCTCCGCGCGGCTTCCCCGTACGCGCGTTGAGCACCCGGTGCGGTCCCCGGCCTCTGCTGTTGAGGGGCAGCGCGGGCCGGGGCCGCACCGCTGACTTGTGATGATCACCCTGACCTGGGAGCCGATATGTCTGCCGAGAGCACGCTCACGCACGACCCGATCACCTGGCGCGTCGCGTGGAAGGTCGAGAAGTACTGGGGCGACGTCGGCCCCGACGCGATCCCGTTCGACGCGATCGAGGGCGAGGGCAACGCCCTGATGCACGGAGGCGCGTCCGCGATCTGGCAGATGCTGCTCGGCAACGGTAGCGCTGCGGCCGGGCAGCCGCTCACCTACTTCAACAACGCGAACGCGCACCTCGGCGTCGGTGACGGCACCGCGGCGGCGGCACCTACGCAGACCGACCTCCAGGGGGCGAGCAAGGTCCGCAAGCCGATGGATGCGACGTACCCGCAGCACGCGGACGGCACCGCCAGCGGCAACGCGACCATCACGTTCCGGGGCACGTTCGGGACAGGCGACGCCAACTTCGCCTGGAACGAGTGGGCGATCTTCAACGCGGCCAGCGGCGGCAGGATGCTCAACCGCAAGCAGGAAGCTCTCGGCACGAAGACGCCGGCGGCCTCCTGGGTGCTGACGGTCACCCTGTCGCTGGCCTGACCTGCACATGCAGCGCGCCTCGAACCCCAGGGGGTAGCAGCTGATGGCGCAGATCCGCGACTACAAGTCGGCGATTTCCGGGACAGGCGGCTCGTTTGCGCTGACCATGCCAGCCGTCGCACCGGGTGATGTCCTGATCGTCTGCCACTCGTGCGACACCGGTAGCACCGGCCAGATGCAGATCAGCGGCACGGGCTGGACCGACGCAGTGGCGCCGCTCGACAGCAGCGGTCTGTTCACCCGCGTCTGGATGAAGTCTGCTGGCCCGTCTGAGCCTGCGACGGTCACCCTCTACCAAGCCAGCAACGCCGATGGCGTGGGCGCGATCTTGTCCCTGTCGGCGGCCCAGTACAACCCGGCTGACTCCTGGTCGGGAGTCGACACCAGCAATAACACGACCGTGGTCAACATCGGCACCCTCGGGGATGCCGGGGATGTCGCCTTGATCTGGACCGCCGGTGCCGGCGGTGGCAGTCCCAAGACCTGGGCCGAACCGCCGGGCTGGTCTCCGCTGTTTGATGGGCAGTCGGGCAACTTCACCGTCGCCTGTCTCGTCAGCATGCTGTTCGGCGCGGGTGGCGATACGGGACTGGCCACGTTCACCCTGTCCGGCGATACGCCGATCGCACACACGATCGTGATGCGCGTCCGCAACTCCATCACGGACGTCGCGGTGAACGGCAGTGACACGGCAGCGGTGGGTGAGCAGGCCAATGTGCGGGCGGTCCTCGCCCGCTCCGACTCTGCCGCCGTGGTGGACACAGGGCAGGCGGCTCGGCTCGTCTCTGAGCAGGGCGCGGTCGCGGAAACGTCAGCGGTCACAGCGTCGGCCCAGCGCACGGACACGGCGGTAGTCAGCGACATCGCGGCCGCGGCCGGGACCGCGTCTCGGGCGGAGACCGCCGCGGCCTCCGAAACCGTCCAGATCACCTCGACGACCAGCCGCGCCGACACCGGTGTGCTCTCCGAGTCGGCTGCGGTCGCGCTCACGGCCTCCGACTATGGGGCGCTGGTCGACACTTCGTCGAAACAGGAAACGCTCGGCCCGGTCACCAGCGACGCCGCCAGCACGGTCGAGGCAGCAACGCTGGCCGCGGCTGTCGCCGGCGGTGACTTCGCCGCCCTGGAGGAGATGGCGCGGATCGACGTGGGGCGTTCGGCGTCCGAGTCGGCCACCGTGCTTGACCAGGCCGTAGCGGGACCGCTCACCGGCGAAAGCGTGAGCGCTGCTGAGACGGCCAGCGTCACCGTACTCATCACCCGCGCCGACTCGCTCACCGCTGCTGACACCGCCGTGGCTGGCCAGCCCGTTGGCGCGTCGGACTCGGCCGGGCTCGCCGAAACCGCGCTGGTCGTGGACCTCGGCAACGAGATCACCGGCGTCGACGGGCCGCACAGGAGTTGGGGCGCCGAGCTGGCCCCACGCGGGTGGGGCGCTGAGCCGCCGGCTTGTGCCTGGTCCGCATACACGTAAGGAGCCCGACTTGGGAGAGACGATCTCGTCGCTGTCGCGAGAGTGGCTGCCGATCTTCGTGCGCGGCGCGACGGCGACGGAGCAGGTGGAGATCGCGTTCACCGCGCCGGGGGCCGAGCCCGTTGAAGGGGACTGGCACGCCGCCGAGTGGAAGCCCGGGTCCGTGACCGACAAGGGCGCGACGGCGCGGATCCTGTTCGGCCCTGGGGGTACCGCCTCGCGCCCGGACGGCACCTGGCAGGCGTGGGTGCGGGTGACCGCCCAGCTTGAGAAGCCAGTCCTTCCCGCCGGGCTGATCGACGTCATCTAAGGAGTCTTCATGGATCGCCCGACGACCGGTCGGATCGTCCGCTACCGGGGCACGCAGGGCCTCCACGCGATCAGAGCGGCCATCGTGACCGCTGACGTGGACACCCTCGACCCCGCCGGAGTGCAGGTGGGCGCAGTCCCTCCGCTGGACTCCGCTTTCCACGTGCACCTGTGGGTGTTCACCCCTGGCGCAGCGGGCGGCTTCCCCGAGCACAACATCCCACCCGGTTCCGAGCCCGGCACCTGGCACTGGCCGGCGGCTGCTGGATGAGCATGCAGATGAGGAGCGTGGGCGATGCCGCTTCCCGATCGTAATGTGGAGTGGCCGCCGCCTGCGATCCGTCAGGAGATGCGGCTCTACGACACCCACGGAGCTTGGTACGCCGGTGACCCGGACAAGCTGGCGCAGGTGTACGGCGGCAATCAGGCACAGCCCAGGATGGGCATGGACCCGAAGGGCTGGGACCGTCCGATCACTCGTGCGGGCGGTTACCTCGGCCGGATGGTTCGGTACTTCTGGGGGACGCCGACCCCGGCCGCGCAGTCGCGGGCGACGAAGCTTCACATCCCGCTCGCCGCTGACATCGCCGCCACCTCGGCTGACCTGCTGTTTTCCGAGCCGCCCACTCTGAAGCTGAAGGGCAAGAAGGGACAGCAGCGGCTCGACTCCGTCCTGCACGAGGCAGGCGCGTACGGCAGCCTGCTTGAAGCCGCAGAGCTGGCAGCCGCGTACGGCGGCGTCTACCTCAGGGTGGGCTGGGACACGACCATGGCTGATCACCCGGTCGTGGACGCGCTGCCGCCGGACGCCGCGGTGCCGGAGTTCCACCATGGCCGGCTCAAGGCCGTCACTTTCTGGCGGGTCGTGCACGAGGACGCCCGATCCGGCGAGGTGTGGCGACACCTGGAGAAGCACGAGATCGGCCGCGTCTTCCATGGCTTGTACCTCGGCGACGAGGACCACCTGGGCAGGCAAATGCCGCTGGAGGACCACCCGGCCACCGCCGAGTTCGCGCCGCTGGTGGACGAAGACGGCGGGTTCGACAGCGGGTACGGGCGTGGCCTGCTGGTCGACTACGTCCCGAACATGAGGCCGCACAGGCTCATCAGGGGTACGGCGGTCGGCCGCAGCGACTACGCCGGTGTCGAGCCGTTGATGGACGCCCTGGACGAGACGTGGACGAGCTGGATGCGTGACCTGCGGCTCGGCAAAGCCAGGATCATCGTCCCGGAGGTGTACCTGACGACGGCCGGGCGTGGCCAGGCCGCGTCTTGGGATCCGGACCGGGAGATTTACAGCGCGCTGGGCGGCATGCTGCCGTCGCCGCAGAACCCCGGCAGCATGATCACCCTCAGCCAGTTCTCCATCCGCGTGCAGGAGCACGCCGACACGTCGAAAGGCCTGGTGGAGCAGATCGTTCGCGGCGCAGGATACGCGCTGCAGTCGTTCGCTGAGGGCGGCAACGGCCAGGCCAAGACGGCGACCGAGATCCACATGGAGAAGCACCGCTCGTACTCGACGCGCGGTCGGAAGATCGGCTATTGGACGCCGCGCTTGGCCTGGTTGGCGGAGGCGATGCTGGCAGTGGATCATGCTGTGTTCGGGACGAAGGTCGTGGCTGAGCGTGCCACCGTCGAATGGCCGGACGGCGTCATGCCGGACCCGGAGTCGATCGGGCGAACGCTGGACCTGCTGAACCGGGCCCAAGCCGTCAGCCTGGACACGAAAATCAGGTGGGTGCATCCCGACTGGGACGACGTCCAGGTCGAAGCTGAGAAGACGCGGCTCCGCGACGAGCTCGGCCTGAACGTGCCCGACCCGGCAACACTGGGCGAGACGTGGATCCCTGATGCGACCGGCGAGGACTGATGACCATCACTCCAGCCGGGGCGATCGAGGCTGGGCTGGAGCAGGCGCGGCTCATCGCAGCCATGTACGTCGACGCGGAGACGGCGCTCCTGGAGCGCATCGCCGCGCGGGTCGGCAAGGACCTCGACACCAGCGACGGCGCCGACTGGGCGGATCAGAGGCTCGCCGAGGTCACCCAGCTCCGCAAGGAAGCCGAGTCGATCGTCCGCCGTCTGGAGGCGGCCGCGAAGGCGGCCGCGCAGCGGGCGGTGCTGGACACCTGGGCCGAAGGCATGGACGCCGCGGTGCGCGGCGCGGTGCTGCAGGTCCATGACGCGAAGCTTCGCAAGCGGCTGGCCAAGGTGCTGCAGGATGCGAAGAATCTCGGCGCGGAGCAGGGCATCAACGCTGGTGAGGGCGTCGCCGAGCTGGCCGCCTACTCGGCCAAGATGGTTGCGGCGGTGAGCCAAGGCGCGCTTCGTGCCGTCGACTACATGTACCGCAGCGTGGTCGCCGAGACCGCCAGTCGGGTGCTGGTGGGTGCAGAGACTCTGGACGAGGCAGCGCAGCGGGCGCTCGACAAGTTCGCTGCGCAGGGCATTAGCGGGTTCGTCGACGGGGCGAAGCCGCCCCGCACGTGGAGCATGGCCGCCTACGTCGAGATGGCGATGCGCACGGCGACCGCCCGGGCGGCGGTGGATGGGCACCTGTCCACCCTGCGTGAGGCGGGGATCACCCTCGTCAGCGTGTCCCGGCTGCCGTACACCTGCAAGCAGTGTGCCCCCTGGGAGGGCGAAGTGCTGGCGCTGTCCGGTGCGGCTGGGATGCGCGTGGAGGAGAACCCTGCGACTGGCGTGCAGGTGTTCGTGAAGGTGGCGGGGGTGGTCGAGCAGGCGCGGCGGGAGGGGCTGCTGCACCCGTCCTGCGGCCACAGCCTGAACGCCTACCTTCCGGGCGTGTCCAAGCCGGCGCCGGTCGTACGGTCGGACACGACGTACGAGGATGCGCAGCGGCAGCGGTATCTCGAACGCAAGGTTCGCGAGCACCGGCGGCGAGCAGCGGTCGCGCTCGATGATGGCGCTCGGGCGAAGGCCGATGCGAAGGTGGCCCAGTACGAGGGGCAGCTTTCGGAGCTGACGGCGGGATCTGACCTGCAGCGGAAGATCAACGCCGCACGCCGGCGTGCTGCCGAGGCAGAGGACGATGAAGCTCGGGCGAAGGCTGAGGCGAAGGCGGCCGAGTACGAGGAGCAGCTTCGGGCCTTGCCGAAGGTGACGTCGCTTCGTCGCAGGCGGGAGCGTGAGAAGGCCGATGCTCCGCCGAGGGACCTGGACACGTTGACCGACGAGCAGCTCGCCGAGCAGGCAGCGAAGTTCGCCACCGACGAGCAGGCTATGGCGCGGCTCGAACAGGAGGTCAAACGCCGCGACGAGGCTGCGGCCGAGGTCGAGGAGACCGCGCGCCAGGTGGAGGAGGAGGCGTGGAAGCCGCCGGTCAAGCCTGGCACCGACAAGCGGATGACCAAGACCGAGGTGACCGAGCAGTTGGCCGCCTGGATCCGGATTCGGCTCCAGTCCAAGTACGGGATCGACCCGGCGGCGGCGTCCGATAGTGAGATCTTCGACGTCTGGGACGAGGAGCGGCGCGACGCTGATCCGGATACGTTCGCGGCGGCGATCATGGAGGCGGCCGACAGGTATGAGGAGGCCACTCCCGACCACCGGCCCGGCTACTACAAGTCGCTGTTTCGGGCGGTTCGAGGTGGCCGCCGCACCACGCGGAAGCCGACCCCGAGCCCCGAGCCGGCCAAGCCGCGTGAGGAGCCGAAGCGGCGGCAGAGCCCGGCCAGGGCCGACGACCCGATCGCGGCGCTGAGGGAGATCCACAACATCAACGATCTCAGCGACGACGACGTGATGGCGGTGATGGAGCGGTACCAGGACGACGACGACGGCATGTCCCGCCTGCTGGACGAGCTGGACCGCATCGAGCGGGAGACACGCGACGTCTGGACGTGGAACTGGCGCGAGGAAGAGACCGACGCCGACCGGCAGATCTCGGACCTGATCGCGTCGGGCCGCTACTCCTACATGGAGGCGTACGCCGAGGTTCACGGGCTGGACCCGGCCGAGCTGGAGCGTCAGGAGCGGCGGGCGCTGCTGGAGGCTGACCGTCGCCCGGGCGAGGACATCGACCAGGCGGTGCGCCGCTTGTACGCCGAATGGCTCGACCGGGCGTACGAGCGGGCCGAGGCCGACACGAACGGGTTCATGCTGAACGCCGAAGGGCGGGCGGCCGGGATCAACGAGCGGTCGCTGTTCTCCGGGCCAGGCGCACGCGCTCGGAAGTACGCCTCGGAGGAACTGCTGCGGTTCTGGCAGGACAGCCCGCGGCTGACACTCACAGAGTTCCGCGCGCAGTGGCTCGGGCGGGAGTCCGACCGGCGGGCGGCCGAGCAGATCCGCGCGGGCGGCGCCGGGAGGGAGTTCGGCGTATGACCATCACTGAGACCGACCGCCGGGCCGCGATCACGTTCGGTCGTCTGGCCGGTGAGCGCGGCATGCCGGTCACCGCCTGCCCGTACCGGGCGCGTGGTGATGCTCGGCAGCGTGCGTTGCGGCTGCTGTGGATGCGCACGTACGTGCGATACAACGCGGGCGCGTAGACGCCCCCTCTCAAGGCCCGCCTGGCGCGGGCCTTTCCCTTGTCCGACGACACGCTCCAGGAGGGCGATCTCGTCATGCTCGAAAACACCCTGCCGACCACGCCTGGCGCGCTGCTCGGCTACCGCAAGGACGGCGTCACCCCGATCTACCTGATCGCTGGTGGCGCACCCGAGGACGGCGAAGGCCAGTCGGAGCAGCAGGATGCGCAGATCTCGCCTGCCGAGACCGGGGTCACGCCGCCCGAGGAGCCCGCGGTCGACGAGCCGGTCAACCCGGACGCCCGGCGCGTGGACCAACTTCCTTCGTGGGCGCAGAAGCTCATCAAGGACGCGCGGAAGGAGGCTGGGGACTACCGTACCCGGCTGGCCGATGCGCAGAAGTCGGCCGACGAGGCCACCAAGCAGCAGGGGCCGTCGCAGGAGGAGATCACCAACCAGGTGAAGTCGGACTTCGCCCAGCAGATCGCCAAGGCCCTGGGTCTGGCGGCTGAGGAGACGCCGCCTTCGCCCGAGCAGGTGATCGAGACGCTGACGGCCGAGCGGGACACCACGGCGGCCGAGCGCGACAAGGAGCGTGAGCGGCACCGCCGCGCGCTGATCGAGCTCGCGGTGCATCGCGCCAGCCAGAAGGTCGGTGCGGACCCGGACGCCCTGCTCGATTCCAGGTCTTTTCTGAAGGCGGTCCGGGACATGGACCCGGACGCCGACAACTTCTCCACCAGCCTGGCCGAGACCATTCAGACGGCGGTGGAGAACAACCCGAAGTTCAAGGCGGCTTCCCAGGCGGGGCCGCCCGCGCGCTCGGGGGGTGAGTTCACCGGCGGGCCTGGTGAGCGAGCGCCGAGTTCCGAGCCCTCCATCGACGAGTTCCGCGCCCTGCGTAGGAAGCGCGCCTCGTCTGACCGCTGAAAGCGGAGTCGCTTTTAGCTTCCAAAGGAGTTGAAAGGCCCGAATGGCTAACACTTTTCTGACCCCGTCGATCATCGCCAAGGCGGCGCTGGCCACGCTGTACGAGACCTGTGTCATGGCGCAGCTCGTCCACCGCGACTATGAGGAGGAGTTCGTCTCTCGCGTCGGCGACACGATCTCCGTGCGGAAGCCGGCCGTCTTCACGGCGAACGAGTTCGATCGCGCGACCGGCATCCAGATCCAGAACGCGTCCGAGGGCAGCGTGCCGATCACGCTGAACCACTTCGCCGACGTCAGCTTCAGCGTGACGTCGGAAGAGCTCACGCTGGAGATCGAGGACTTCGGCACGCAGCTCCTCAACCCCGCGATGGAGGCGATCAGCCAGAAGATCGACCGGGACATCCTGTCGCTGCGCGCCGACATCGTGCAGCGCGTCGGCGTGGCGAACGCGCCGATCACGGGCGTGACCGGCAACGCGATCCACCCGTACGACGACCCGAAGACGGCCATCGACGCCAGGCGCGTGCTGAACCAGCGCAACGTCCCGGCGGCGGACCGTCACCTGGTGGTCGGCCCGGAGATCGAGGCGAAGTGGCTGTCGGACCCGCTGTTCCACCAGGCTGACACGTCGGGCACGACGGACGGTCTGCGTGAGGCGAGCCTGGGCAGGCGCGTGTTCGGGTTCGATGCCTTCCAGACCCAGAACATCGATGCCCCGACCGCGGCGCCGCCGGTGGGTCAGCCGAACACCGAGATCGGCGTGGGCTTCCACAGGACCGCGTTCGCCCTCGTGACCAGGCCTCTCGTCCTCCCGCAGGGCGCGGCCAACGCCGCGGTGGAGAGCTACAAGGGGTTCGGCGTCCGCGTGGTGATGGACTACGACATCTCGAAGAAGCAAGACATCGTCAGCGTGGACTGCCTCTACGGCGTCAAGACGCTCGACCCCCACCGGGCCGTCCTCATCCACGGGGTGCAGGCGGCGTGACGTTCGTCTACCGCAACTCCAACACCGGGCAGGTGGTCCCGCTCGAACAGCGGGACCCCTGCCTGGACATGTTGGACAACTGGAGCATCGTCGGCGGGCCTGAGCCCGCCGACGAGCCCGGCCCGGCTGGGCTGGGCCGCCCGTCCGATCACGACATCAAGGCCGTGTGGGTCGAGTACGCGGTCGCCTGCGGCATGCCCGAAGCCGACGCCAAGTCGCTGAGCAAGGCCGCGCTCATCGAGGAATTCGGGGGAGAACCCAATGGCGAGGACTGACCTGACTGCCGTCCCCGTGCCGCGCACGGGACTGGACCTCACCACCGCGCTCACGCCGGCCATCGCGGACGGGCACATGTTCGTCCACTCGGAGCGGCGGATGCTGCGGGTGAAGAACACCAATGCGTCGGCGCGCACGGTGACGGTGCAGATCCCGGCGACCGTGGACGGCCAGGACATCGTGGACAAGCCTTACGTCATCCCAGCGAACACGGGTGACGTGCTGATCCCCGCATTCAAGCCGATCTACCGGCAGACCAACGGCAAGGTCTACATCGACTACTCCGACCCGGTCGGCGTGTCGGTCGTGGTTCTCGAACTGCCGGTGTAGCTATGGCGTACGCGAACGCCGCCGACTACACGGCATACACGGGCCAGGCCGCGCCCGACGACATCGAGCGGCGGCTGGAGCGCGCGTCGGAGCGGGTCGACGAGTTGCTGTTCGCCTCGATCTACCCGACCGACGACGCCGGCCTGCCGACCCGGCCCGAGGACGCTGCGGCGATGAAGCGGGCGACGTGCGCGCAGGTCGCGTGGACGATCGCCGTGGGCGACGAGTTCGGCGTAGCCGCAGCGTTCAAATCGGTCAGCATCGGCTCGGTCCGGCTGGAACGTGGCGGCGCCGGTGACGCGCCGCCCCCGCGGTACTCCCCGGACGCCTCGTCGATTCTGCAGCGGGCCGGGCTGCTGCCCGGCTACATCCTCGACGGGAGCGTGTGGTGATGCTGCCCGAGTGGCTGCTGCGTCACAAGGCGACCATCGAACCGTTTCAGGGGGATGGCGCGTACGGGCCGGTGTTCGGGCCGGCGTTCGAGTCCCGCTGCCTCGTGGACGACGAGCGCAGGCTGGTCAGGGACGCCCAAGGGGCCGAGGTTGTCTCCGACACGACCGTGTTTCTCCCACCGGGCACCATCTGCCCGGAAGGGAGCAGGGTCACCGTCAACGGACGGCAGACCACCGTCATCACGTCCTTCTCCCGCGACGGCGGCGGGCTGCCGACGCCGGATCACGTTGAGGTGGTGTGCCGCTGATGGCCAACGCCGACTTCAACTCGCGAATCAGCGAGGAAGAGATCACCGAGCTGATCCGGAACGCAGCCGCCGATGGACTGCGGCTAGCTGCTGAGCATGTGCTGGCGGTGTCCAACCAGCGCGTCCCCCATGACAAGGGCGCGCTGGAGCGGTCGGGCAAGGCCCTCGTTCGACGCAGGAGCCTGCTCGCCGTCGTCCGCTACAACACGCCCTACGCGAAGGTGCAGCACGAAGATCTGTATCTCCACCACAAGGAAGGCCGGACGCCGAAGTTCTTGGAGCGCGCAGTCCGGGAGGAGGCGGAGGTGGTCAAGCTGCTGATCGCCAAGCCGATCCGCGAGGTGCTGAAGTGAGCTGGACACGCGACCTGCTGACCGGGTTCGCGGTCCTGCTCGGCGAGGCCGGCGTAGCCGACTGGAACCCGAACGGCATCTACGCCGACGAGCAGACGGCGATCACCATAGGTGGTCTTCCGGCCAAGCCGGACACCGCGATTGCGCTGGCGGTTTACGGCGTGGGCCAGGACGGTGACGACGTTGAGCAGCCGGACTCGGCCGTGCAGATGCAGGCCCGATTCCGCGCCAAGACGGACCCACGGCTGGTGGATGATCTCGCGGACGACGTGTTCGACGCGATCCACGGCCTGGCCAATCACACGCTCTCGACGGGCGTGCACGTGCTGCTCGCGCGCCGCACGCTGGTCGCTCCGCTCGGCCGCGACAGCTCGGGCCGGTGGGAGCGGGCGGACTCTTTCGACCTGATGGCTCATCGCCCGTCGCCGCATCGCGGCTGACCTGACGCATCTGCTGAAAGCGGTTCCGCTTTCAGCGCTTTTGCATGCCCATTTAAGGAGTGATCATGGGGCTGCGTTCCCTGCTCGCGAAGGACTGGAAGCTCGACGTCGGCACTGGGCCCGACCTGGAGAACCCTACGTGGCTCCCCGTGCGGGGCCTCACCAGCTTCCAGGAGACCACGGACGATAACACGGAGGACGACGGCGACTTCGACGACGAAGAGGGCTGGGGTTCCTCGGTCGTGACCGGCCGGACCTGGCAGATCGAGGCCGAAGGCCGCCGCAAGCGGACCGACGCCGCGGTGTTCACCGCCGACCCGGGTCAGGAAGCCATCCGGCAGGCCGCCCGGAAGGTGGGCTTCGGCGCGAACATCCCGGTCAGGTGGTACCGCCGGGACGGCGCGCCGGACGCCTACCGGGGCGTCTGCACCGTCAGCGAGTTCACCAAGGGCGGGTCGGTCACCGACTTGGAGCCCTTCAACTTCACCCTCCTCGGGCAGGGTGCACCGATCGAGATCGAGAACCCGGTGGCCACTCCGTGACGACCCAGTTCCAGGACCTCGACGACTTCTTCGACGACTCGCTGCCGCTCCCCGTGGGCGGGAAGTGGTATCGCGTCCCCGCCCCGGACGCCGAGGTCGGCCTGCTGTGCCAGCGGCTCATGCACGCCGGCCTGGCGGCCGAGCAGGGCCAGGCGGTGGACGACCCCAAGCTCACCGAGCTGGTCGAGGTCGTGCTGAACGACGAAGAGGAGCGCGACCTGTACCAGCGCATCCTCGGCCCGACCTGGGACGAGCTGCGCGCGGACGGGGTGAGCTGGCCCAAGATCCAGCACGTCGGCGCGACCGCGCTGGTGTGGATCGCGGCCGGTAAGGACGCTGCCGCGAAGGTGTGGGCCTCGGGCGGTACGACGGGGGAAGCCCCGGCCCCGAATCGGGCGACGCGCCGGGCGACAGCCGCGGCGGCGAAATCGACCCGATCTCGGGGATCCGCGACTACTACGACCCGGACGACGGCCTCTCGGTCTCGAAAGGCCGCACCGTCTCCTGGCACGACATCCTGAACCGTTGGGCGCTCGTCGAGCCGGACCTGCACGAGACGTTCGGCATCGACGTCGGCGAGCCGGGCGTGCTGCGGACCCGGTCGTGGCGGTGGCTGCGGGCGCGGCTGCTCGGACTGTTGACGTGTGACTCGCGGCTGGCCCGCTCGCTGGACCCCGAGGGGCGGCGGTGAGGCGTGTCCTTGACGCGTTCTGTGGTGTGGGCGGGGCGACTCGCGGCTACCAGCGCGTCGGGGTCCACGTCGTCGGCGTGGATATCCGGCCGATGCCGCGCTACTGCGGGGATGAGTTCGTGCGCGGCGACGCGATCGAGTACATCGCCGCGCACGGCCATGAGTTTGACCTGATCCACGCGTCGCCGCCGTGTCAGGCGTTCGCGACGTTGACGACCGGCACGAACCAGGGCCGCCGTGTCTACCCGGACCTCATCGCGGAGACGCGGCGGGCTCTGGAGGCGACCGGCCGGCCGTGGGTGATCGAGAACGTCCCGACCGCGCCGATCAAGCGGGACCTGATGCTGTGCGGCGCGATGTTCCCCGAGCTGGCGGTGCTGCGGCACCGATGGTTCGAGCTCGGCGGCATCCGCGTCGAGCAGCCCGAGCATCCGCAGCACCGCGGCCGTGTCGCCGGCTACCGCCATGGCGAGTGGCACCAGGGCCCGTACATCGCGGTGTACGGCAAAGGCGGTGGCAAGGGGTCCGTCGCCGAGTGGCAGCAGGCCATGGGCATCGACTGGACCAGCGCCCGCCGGGAGATCCGGCAGGCGATTCCTCCCGCCTACACCGAGTTCATCGCTCGGGCTGTCCTTGACCAGCGTTCCGCTGGCTTCACCCCAGTCCAGACCTCAGGAGGTGAATCCCGGTGGCGCTGAATGTCGGCGAGTTGTTCGCGACGATCGAGGTGCGGGATCGGGGCACGCACACGGTGCGCCGGTTCATGTCCTCTGTCCGGGAGGCCGCGAAGAAGGTCGACATCGACATCGGCGGCCTCGCCAAGCGCGCGGGGTCGGTGGGCCTACAGTTCACCGGCGCGGCGCTCAAGGCTGCCTTCCTGGCGGCCTCGATGGCGACGGCCGCGCAGGGCGCGGTCGGTCTCGCTGCAGCGTTGGCCCCGGCGGGCGGGATCGTTGCTGCTCTGCCGGGTGCGATCGCGCTGACTCAGGCGGCGCTGGCCACGCTCAAGATCGCGCTGACCGGCGTCGGTGACGCCTTCTCTGCGGCCCTGGGGGACGACCCGAAGAAGTTCGAGGAGAGTCTGAAGGGGCTGTCACCTGCGGCGCAGGCGGCTGCGCGTGAGCTGCGCACGGTCAAGCCGGCCGTGGACGGGCTGCGGTCCGCCGTGCAGGACGCGTTCTTCGCGCCGCTGGCTGGGCAGATCCGGGCCGTCGCGGACGCCGTGGTTGGGCCGCTGCGCAGCGGGATGCAGGGCGTTGCGGGGGAGTTCGGTCTCGCTGGTGCGGCAGTGGCACGGTTCGCGTCCTCCTCGGCGACGGTGTCGGCGATCACGAGTGTCTTCGGGTCGCTGCGGTCGGCGGTCGCCGCGCTGCGGCCTGCCATTGAGCCCGTCCTGGCGGGCTTTCGCGACATCGCGGTTGTGGGTGCCCAGTTCTCGTCCGGGCTGGCCCCTGGTATCGCTTCGGCGGCGACGAGGTTCGGCGAGTTTCTTTCAAATGCTGCTAAAAGCGGTTCCGCTTTTAATTGGATGCAGACCGCCGTCGATGTGTTTCGGCAGCTCGGCCAGGTCGCTGGTGACGTCGTCGGCATCATAAAGTCGATCTTCACCGCGATGTCGTCGGGCGGGCAGGGTGCGCTCGGCGTGGTGGGCCAGCTCCTTGATCAGCTCAACGCCTTCCTGTCGAGCGCTGAGGGCCAGAAGATCTTGGTCACGATCTTCCAGAGCCTTTCGGCTGTCGGAAGTGCCTTGATGCCGATCTTCAAGGCGCTGGCCGGTGCGGCAGCGCAGGTCGCGCCGCACATCGCGTCCATCGCGACGGCCTTGGGTCCGGGGCTGGCGGCTGCGGTCTCGGCGCTCGGGCCGGCTCTGGCCGCGCTCGGTCCTGGACTGACGCTAATTGCGGAAATGCTTTCAAAGGCGTTCGCTTCGCCTGAGCTGCAGGCGGGCTTGCTCGCGCTGGGTCAGGGACTGTCGACAGCACTCGCCGCAGTCGCTCCACTACTTCCTGTAATTGGCCAGCTTGCGGGCATTATCGGCCAGGCCCTGGGTGTCGCGCTCACGAATCTGGCGGCACTACTTGGGCCGCTGATCGCGGCGCTGGCGGAAGCGCTGGCTCCCGTTCTGTCGCTGATCTCGACCGCCTTCGCGACGCTCGCTCCGATCATGGAGCCCGTTTTGTCGCTTTTGGGACAATTGGCGGCCACGGTGATCACCGCATTGCTGCCGCCTTTCCTGGAACTTGTCCCAATTCTCCAGAATCAGCTCTTTCCTGCCTTTTCATCCCTTTTTAAGGCAATTGAGCCTCTTCTCCCGATCTTTACCGAATTGGCGGTCAAGTTCGTCGAGCAGGTCCTGAAGTCGTCCCCGATGATCGGCCTCCTGACGAAGCTCACGCAAGGCTTTGCGACTTTCGCCGTCAAGGTCGCGGAAGTGATCAACATCATCGTTCCTTGGATCGAACGTGTGGTCGCCAAGTTCCAGTGGTTCTATAACGTGCTGATCGGGCACAGCATCATTCCGGACCTGGTCAACGGTATTGGCAGGTGGCTCGGAACCACGCTGGTCGGCTTCTTCCGTGATCTGCCAGGCAAGATCAAGAACGCGGTATCGAACATAGGTTCGGTAATGGCGGGCGTAGCCCAGTCGGTCGTGGACGGCTTCTGGGGCAAGCTCCAGTCGCTGGCCTCCAACCTGTACGCCAAGGTCAGCGGCTTCTTTTCCAACATCGTCAAGAGCGCCAAGGACGCCCTCGGCATCAACTCACCATCACGCGTGTTTGCCCAGATCGGGCACTTCATGATGCGTGGCATGTCGATCGGCATCGACAAGACCCGCGGACTCGTCGTCTCCTCCGTGAAGAAGGCGGCGGCGCTCACTGCGAAGACCGCGATGCCAGACCTGTCAGTACCCGGGGTCAACGTGCCCGAAGGACTCGGCGGCGGCCGGGCACTGTCGCGCACGGTGGTCAACGTGACCAACCACTATCCGCAGGCCGAACCCACGAGCGTGAGCGTGAACCGGTCGCTCCAGTACGTCGGCGCGATAGGAGTGATCTGAGGTGCCTAGCTACTCGCTCGACGGCGTGCCGCTGGACCATCCGGCCGGCTGCTGGAGACTCAAGAAGGGGACGCAGAGGCGGCCCTTGCCCGGCGCGCGGGCCGTCAAGGTCAGCGTGCCGGGCAGGCACGGGGACATCCCGGTCGTCGGCCTCGACCTGGAGGCCACGACGTTCGGCCTGGCCTTCAAGGTCAGCTCGGCCACCCCCGCGGGGGCGGACGGCGGATATGAGCAGATGGAGCGCAACCTGGAAGCGCTGTCGGCGCTCCTTGGGACGCGGCACCGACTGATGAAGCTCCGCTACCAGGCGGGCAACCTCGTCCGCGTCGCCGACGTGCAGATCACGGCCAGCACCGAACCGGAGGTCAACACCGGCGCCGCAACCGCCCGACTCACCGCAGTGGTCGAGGTGCCGGGCGCGCTGTGGCGCGACGAGACCGAGTCCACCTGGGAGGGCGCGCCCAACCAGCTCGCCCAGGCCGTCACCAGCCTCGCCGGCTCGACCGGGCCCATCGTGGACGCGCTGCTGCGCTTCACAGGCCCGGCCGTGCAGCCGTCCATCGGAGACGTCGCAACGGGCGGATGGGTGCTCCGCGCAGGTGGCCTGCTGGCGGGGGAGCGGCTGATCATCGACTGCGGCCGCATGCAGGCCGCGAAGGTGACCACGGACACGTGGAACCTGGCCAGCGGGGACGACGTGACCGGGGAGATCGACGCAATCGGCCCCGGCTCACAGTTCCGCTGGCTGCACCTGACGCCATCCGTTGCGGTTAACGACCCGTTCTCCCGTGCGGTGCTGGTCTCCACAGCCGCCACGAGCACGAACGCCTCGTCGAAGGTGGAGATCAGGGCGCGGCGCGCCTACCTATGACCGGCTCGCGCGGGGCTCTGCGCAGCAGCGACCGTCAGCCGCTCCGCCAGGAGGTCGGCGTCGAGCTCTGGCGGTCACACGGCGGCGAGCATGACGCTGGCGGAGTCATGTGGAGGTCGCTTGGGCCGTGAAGAGGGAGGATCACGATGCCCTCGATTATGGTGAGGCAGGATAGGTTGTGGCTCAAGATCATCGGCATTGATTACTGACTCAATCTTGCAGCCATCGGCTTTCGACAGGGTCGTTAGCCTCAATCGCTAGCGCGTCGAGCGCTACCTGCATGCTCGCGGGATCCCGAATGAGCCCAGGATGCTGGCCGAGGTAGATAATCTCGCGATTGGTCAAGGTGCGAAAGTTCATGGCGCCGTTGACTTTGATCACCAGTATGGAGCCAACGAGTCCGGCGGCCGTTTCGGTGTTGTCGAGGGCGGTGATGAGCTTGCTGACTGCTTCGGCATTCAGAGAGTTAACGTTGGCCTGCTGTTCTTCTAGCGGTAGTTCGGCTACGCGGCGCATGGCGTCGCCAAGTTCCTGAGCGCCCCGGCGTTGCGTCCAGAGGCGGAACCGCTGAAAGAACGACCCTTCTAAGGGTGGGAACTCCTCGGTGCTGCCGTACTCCTCAGCAAGGTCTCTCATCGCTTGGCGCGCTGCCAGATGGTCTCCGTGTTTGATATAGAGAACTAACGGGACATGCCGTGCCATGTTTTCCGGGAAGCCGATGCTAAGTTCGTCTAGCGCATCTGCAAACTCATCCTCGATCGTACTTGCAGGAGGCTGGGATTGCGGACGGTAGTGCAGCCACTCTGTCTCGGGCACCAGCAGCCCAGTATGGTCTGTAACGCCCAGCACATTCAGCAGGTTGGCTGTCCGCTGCTTGAGTCGGAACAGGTTCTGGGTTAGGAGGATGGCTGAATAGCGATGGGCTTGAACGTCACGGTCTCCAAACCCGGGTAGTAGGGAGACCTCGTTGGCGTAATCGGCGGCGGAACTATCTACCTTTGAGATAGTCCATTCGATTTCCTCAAGATTCTCGATCACCTCCACCTCGGAGATCTCCGATAGAGGCGGATTCTCGACCAGATTCATAATCTTGTACTGATGCGCGAGAAGTGTGGCGCTGAGGGAGTGGGCATCGAGGCGGTTTAACTCGCGCCGGATAGCGGCGATGAAGTCGTGGGGCGAAGCCATCTCAGGAGGATCCTCCTATCGTTGATATGCAGTATCAAGGCTGAGCAACGAAGAATGCCGGATGTGCCGACCCGGCCGAAGTGTGCAATTAGAAGCTTCACCACCTGATAGCCGCTAAGCAGGTGATGATCTCAGGGAAGCGTCCATCGATGTGAGGTTGCGCGCAACCTGCTTTGTCGATCAGCGTACGCCGCTGCGAGTCATCTCCGTGAGAATCTGCAGAAATCAGGGCGAGACGTCGGCTGTCCGAAGCCGTGACCATCGAATGGGCAAGGGGGCCGGTGTTTGATCTTCGACTCGTAGCCTACGCGCCTTTCGGTGGCCGGCTCGGTGTGCTCCCGCACCCGCTGACGTTCGAGGCGGGTTTGCCCTTGAACGATGTGCCGTCGCTCAAGCTGACCTACACCACCACCGCGGTGGGCGCCGCCCTGCTCCACCAGCCATGCGAGATCGCCGTCGAGTGGAGCGTCGACGGCACCGTCTGGACCGAAGGGCCCGACTCGCGGTTCCTGCGCATCAAGCGCCGCGGTGACAGCTCCGACTCGACTGGGCTGTTCAGGTTCGAGCTGCCCGGCTTCGTGTGGATGCTCCGTAAGGTGGTGCTCCACCCCGGTGCGGTGCCGCTGGTGGACGGCAAGAGGGCGTTCCTCTCCGCGACGGCGGGCGAGATCCTGCAGACGTTCATCGCCGAGGCCAAGGCCCCGGGCCGCGAAGCGGTACCCGGCCTGAACTGGGACTTCAACCCGGACGAGGACAGCGCAGGGCACGCCTGGAACAAGGTCATCAACATCTACTACCAGCCCGGCATGGACGCGCTGACGGCGCTGCAGAACCTTGCCGAGCAGGGCGTGTGCGACTTCCGCATGGCTGGCCGCACGCTGCAGGTGTTCAACCCTGACACGCTGAACGACGACCTGGCGGCCGGACCTGCCCCGGTGGACCTGCGATACGGCCGCGACATCGCGGAGGCGCCGGACGACGCGACGCTGGAGGATCTGGCGTCGTCGGTGCTGCTCGTCGGGGACCACGGCCTGGTGAAGACGTTCACCAACCCCGCTGCAGCGCAGCCGTGGGGGCGGTGGGAGCAGTACGTCGGCGCGGGCGGCATCGCCGACGAGGGCACTGCGACGATCCTCGCGCAATCCGCGCTCGAGCGCGCCGGGCGCGAGCGGGTGCAGCGAACGCGAGGCATCGTCATCCCCGGCGCACGCTGGTTGCCGCTGAAGGACTACCAGCCCGGTGACCGGGTGCTCGCGCCAGGAGACGGCGGAGTTCTGGAGCCGCTGCGCGTCCGGCAGGTGACGTTGGCGCGCACCTCGACAGGCGTGCTCGGCGGGTCGCTCGTCCTCAACGACCGGTTCTTGGAGCGGGACATCCGGCTGGCCCGCCGGACGGCCGGGATCGTCGGCGGTTCGACGGCGGACGGAGGGTCAGGGGCGCAACCGAGCCCGGAAGCGCCCGAGCCGCGCACGCCGGCGGCCCCGACCGGACTGCTGGTGAACCCGCTGCCGTACATCGATGAGCACGGGCTGCCGCACGGGCAGGTGACGGTCTCATGGGGCGCAGTCACCACCGATGCCGGAGGGGTCGCGCTCACCGTGGGCGGCTACGAGCTGTTCATGCGGATCAACCAGCAGGGGCAGCCGTGGTTCCTCGTCACCTCCACTCCGGCGGGCGACACCACGGCCACGTACTCGCCGCTCGTCAGCGGCGAGTCGTACGCCTTCAAGGTCCGGGCGGTGAACGTCGGCAAGACCGGCCCGTTCTCCAGTCAGGTGGCGGTGACGATCCCCGACGACGACGAAGCGCCGCCCGTACCGACCGCCCCGCAGCTCTCCACGCGGCTCGGCGTGGTCCGGGTGACCTGGTCCGGGCTCGGGGTCGGCTCGGCGCCGATGCCGCCGGACTTCCTGCACGTCCGCGTGTGGATACAGGACCCGCTTGCGCCCGGCTGGTCGGAGATCGGCGTGCTGGGGGAGGCCGGGGCGATTCTCGTGCCGGGCCTCTCGTACGGCGCGGACAGGCAGTTCCGGTTCACCGCTCGTGACAGGTCTGGTAACGAGTCGGCTCCGTCCGCGTCGGCGACGATCGCCGCGGTGCAGCTCGTCCAGGGCGACGCCGCGAACGAGTCGATCACGACGGGCGCGCTGGTCGCGAACGCGGTCACTACTGACAAGCTCGCGGTGGGCGCGGTCGATGCGCAGCACATCAAGGCCGGCGCGGTGGTGGCCGACAAGCTCGCCGCGGTGCTCACGCTGTCCACCCGCGTCGTCGCGGGCAGCGCGTCCGGTTCTCGGGTCGAGCTCAACAGCTCGGGCCTGGCGGCGTTCAACGGCTCCGGCCAGCAGACCGCCAGCATCTCGGCCGCCACGGGGGCGGTGTCCATCGTGGGTCAGCTCGCGTCCGGGGTGACGGGCGCGCGGGTGGTGGTCAACCCTGCGGGCGCGGCGGCCCCTGAGATCCGGTTCATCCCTGGCAGCGGCATCAACCAGTCGCGTATCTACAGCGACGGTAGCCGCTTCACAGGGGAGGCGACCCTGATCATGGAGTCGGGCACCAACCAGCCGGGCACCGCGATGTGCCGCCTGACGCACGCGGCCGGCTTCTGGCAGGCAGCGATCCTGAACCCGTCGAACGGTGAGCAGCGCGGCGGCGCGGTGTCGGCGGTGGAGGGGCAGGCGTCGATCGGGTGGACGCACCCGACGCAGCAGGACCAGCTCCTTGTGCTCGACCAGGCGGGGACGCTTCACCGGGGCACGTGGATGTACGCCGACGACTCCGGTCTGATCATGATTTCGGTCACGGCGACGAAGGGCGCCACCTACTACCAGGTGGTGCTCGGGTACAGCTTCCCGACCGTGCCGAAGGTGGTGTTCACGGCCGAGCAGACCACGAACATGCAGCTGTATTCCCGCAGCAACGGCGACCTGTTCTTCTACGATCCGGCCGCTGGGTCTCCCGCGCCGAGCCGGACGTTCCATATCTGGGCCTGGAGGTGACGATGCCGGACGCATGGCAGGTCACGGAGGTGACCGACACCGCCGACGAGTCCGGGCGGATCGACGCATGGGAGATCATGCTGACCCGGGCCAGCGACGGTGTCACGGTCGGGGTGTTCCTGCCGAAGGTGGCGATCGAGTCCACCGCTGTGGCGTGCGGCCTGGCGTCGACGGACGAGGTGATCGACGTGCTGATGCACCGCGCTGTCCATCCCGTCTACGAGCCGAACTTGCCCGAGACGAACCCATGGCAGATGCCGGGAGAGGAAGCCCGCGCCGCTGTGCTGGAGCGGGTCGAGCGATGCCGTCGCGACCACGCGACGGTCGCGACAGCCGTACCGAAGGCTCGGACGGCGGCCGCGCGGAAGGCAGCCGACGTGCTCGCCCCGCTGCGGTCGTACGTGCGGATCGACCCGGTGAAGGCCGCGGCCACGCGCCTGGAACAGCAGCGGGCGCTTCTGCAGACAGGAGCGTAATGCGGCAAGACCTCGTGGTGGACACGGGCCGGATCATCGCAGCGCTGCGCGCGCGAGTTGAGGAGCTGGTGTACGAGAACGCGCTGCTTTCAGCGGCCATCGACCAACAGCGCGACGAGATCAACGATCTGAAGGGGGCCAGCCGTGCAGGTGATCATCCCAGGTGAGCCCACGAAGTTCGCGCTGCGGCTGGTGGCTTACGCGCCCAATGACGTGCGGCTCGGTACGCTCCCTCAGCACAGCGGCTTCGAGCTGGCCACCCCGCTGAACGACGTGCCCAGCCTCAGGGCGACCTACCCGGCGGCTGGGCTGAACGCCCACCTCATCGCCGAGCACTGCGAGGTCGCGGTGGAGTACGCGGCGGACGGCGGCCCGTGGGTGGAGCCGCCGAACGCGCGGTTTCTGCGGATCAAGCGGGGTGGCGACGAGACCGACCGGGCTGGGGCCCGCTCCTACGATCTGCCGGGCTGGGCCTGGATGCTGCGGAAGGTCGTGCTGTACCCCAACGGGTCGATGGTGGACGGCAAGCGCCAGTTCAACGCCGTCAGCGCCGGGGCGATCCTCGCGACGTTCATCCAGGAAGGGAAGGCGCGCGGCGCGCTGGCCGGCCTGACCTACAACTTCTCCGACACCCGCGACAGCGACAACCAGGCGTGGGACCCGACGCGGAAGCTGACGCTGGCCATCGAGCCGGGCAAGGACCTGCTCAGCGTCCTGATCAACCTGAGCGAGCAGGGCGTCATCGACTGGCGGATGCAGGGCCGCACGCTGCAGGTGTACAACCCGGACACGGTGCTCGGCGCTGACCGGGCGTCCGGCTCGTCGCCGGTGGACCTGCGGATTGGGCGTGACATCACCGAGGCACCCGACACGGGCACGCTGGAGGATGCCGCGTCGGCCATCCTGATCGGCGGCGAGGCCGGCCTGTCGGTGGAGGTGACCAACCCGGGGGCTGTCGCGCCATGGGGTCGCTGGGAGACCTACCAGTCGCAGAACGGCGTCTCGGACGCCGGGACCGCGACGTTGCTGGGGCAGAACGCGTTGGAGCGTGTCGCCCGTGAGCGGGTGCAGGTCACCCGCGGGCTGTTGTTCAGCGGGGCGCGGTGGCTGCCGTTCGAGCATTACCAGCCGGGGGACTACCTGCTCGCGCCGGGCGACGGCGGGGCGATGCAGTCGTTGCGGCTGAGGCAGATCACCTTGTCGGTGGGGTCGGACGGTCAGGTGGGCGGCAACGTTGTGCTCAACGACCGGTTCTTGGAACGCGAAATCAGGTTAGCCAGGCAGGCGGCCGGGATCCTCGACGGCGGGGTGGGATCCGGCGGGTCCGGAGGCGAACCAGCTCCGGAGCAGCCAGGCGGACGCGTGGCAGCGAAGCCGCCCGGACTGATCATCGACGACGCCGCCTACGTGGACGAATACGGGTTTGCTCGCGGGCAGGTCACCGCTACCTGGGGGGCGGTTGCCGCCGACGTCGCCGGGGTCGCGCTCACAGTGGACGGCTACGAGCTGTACGCCCGGGTCAACCAACTCGGCGAGCCGTGGCGGCTGATCGCCAGCAGCGACGACACCACGGCGTCGTACTCCCCGCTGATCGTCGCCACGACATACGCGTTCAAAGTACGCGCCGTGGCGCAGGGCACCAAGGGCGAATTCAGCGATCAGGTGGTGGCGCTGATCGAGGACGATACGACCCCGCCGCCAGTGCCGAGCACGCCAGCCTTGTCTACCCGGCTCGGGGTGATCGAGGTTGGCTGGGACGGGCTAGGCCAGAACGGCGGCATGTCGTCGGACTTTGAGCAGGTGCGGGTATGGATGGCGGGCGCAGCCGATGGCCCGTGGACGCTGGTGGACCACCTGCGCGCGGCCGGCGCGGCACTCGTCGCGGACCAGCCCTACAACACACCACGCTGGTTCCGCTTCACGTCCGTGGACCGGCGCGGCAACGAGTCCGCACCCTCCACTGCGGCAAGCATCGCGACGCAGCCGCTCGTCAACGGCGACGTCATCGGGAAGGTACTCAGCGGGGCGAACATCATCGACGGCACCGTGAACGCGGCCGACGCTGTCATCGCCAACACGATCACGGGCGGGCTCATTCAAGCTTCGGCGATCGAGACCCCGCACCTGAAGGCCAACGCTGTCACGCTCGACAAGCTCGCCGCCGGGTCGGTGGACGCGACCCGACTGACCGCTACGGCGATCGATGGGAAGACCATCACGGGCAGCAACATCAGGACGGCGGCGACCGGACGGCGCCTGGACCTGCAGCCGCCTGGGGCGACCTTTCCTGAGATGCGGTTCTACCCGTCGTCCGGGACGAACTACACGCGGCTGCGAACTCGGGATGACGTGTTCTCCGGCGAGGCTACGTTCGAGGTCACGAGCGGTACCAACAGCGGCGCGACGGCTGCGAGCCAGACCACGATCGCGGCCGGCTTCATGCAGTTGCAGGTGAGGGACGCGGCTCTGGCCAATCCGAATGGCGGGTTGATGGAGGTCGCGGAGGGCTATGCCAGGTACGGGTATTTCAAGGACGGCAGCCGCGAACAGTATTTCTGGTTCGATAACAGCGGCCGTACGAGACACGTGGGCAAATGGTGGGACTTCACCGCGCTGGGCAACACCGCGGGCATCCTCGCCGGGTCGATGGTGTGGACGCCGGGCGGGCCGCCCGGGACGAACTGGATCTCCTACGGGGCGTCGATGCTCGGCAACATGGGGCCGGTCGCCGTCGTGCGACGCGGTGTCTCTGAGAGCGGATCATCTGGCCACGATCCTGCGGGCGACTGGTACTGCACCTGGTCGAGCGAGACAGGGTTCCGGATCAACACGGACTGGTCGAGTTCTACGGCCTATTACTGGTGGGTTCACCGCCACTGACAGGGGGCTTCATGGTTGAGGTGTGGCAGACGTGGGATGTGGAGCTGGCCTACACCGCTGCTGACCTGCTCGTCCCGCAGGCCGGGATCGGCCAGCCGGTCCCGCACGGCGGCGAACCGCTGTGGGGGATCTACCAGGTGGCCCCGGCGACGGGCGCGCACGGGCTGCGCATGCTGCCGAACTCGGAGCTCGAGTGGCGATGCGCTGAGTACGGCTTCGACCCGGACGACGTGGACACGCTGATCGACGTCGCTCTGCACGAGCCGCACCTGCCGGCCCGGGACGATCCGCTGGCCTGGCAGAGTCCGGCGCTGGCGGCGCTGATGGAGGAGATCCACGGCCTGCCCGCGTGGTGGACGCCGGGCGTGCCGGATGCCGAGCGGAGTGCGGCTCACCTGGCGCGGATCGCTGCGGTGAAGAAGCACCTGGTCCGCGTTGAGGACGCACCCCAGGCCCACCGTGCCGCAGCTCTCGCCTACGTTGGTTCGGACCGAGTGGCCGAGCCTGACCCGCTCGCGCCGATGCGGACCGGTGTCCGGCTGGACCCTGCCCGGGTGCAGGCACGGGTGCTGGCTGTGGAGTGGGTTCGTGCGACGTCGGAGAAGCCGCAGCGGCCGGCGTTCGGGCTCAAGCCGCCGGGCACGTTCGTGGGGATGCACCCTGCCCCGGGCGGTGCTGGGTGACCGAGGAGGCTCCGAGCGTCGCGCTCGCGCTATCGGAGTTGCGTCGCCTGGTCGAGGTGGGGTTCGAGAAGAACAACGGCTTGACGCAGCTCATCTTGCAGCGGCTCGACCAAGTGGACGATCGCCACGCTGAGTTGGCCCGGCAGGTTGAGCAGGACCGTGCGGCGGCTGACGCTCGGTACGCAGCGTTGGAGGCTCGTCTTGACGTCGTCGAGCGGGAGTCGGTGACGCGCACGCAGCTCACCGACCGGACCAAGCAGATCATCGCCGTCTTCACCATTCTGGTCGCCGTGGCGGGCACGGTGATCGCGCTGATTCAGCTCACCCGAAGCTGATCGTAGTCAAGGGGGATTGATCATGCCGTGGCTGACGCAGCTCGCCGACGTGGCCCGAAAGACGGGTTTCCCGGTGACGGAGGTGGGCGGGTGGCGGTCGCGTGGGCACGGGCCGCAGCCCACGGTGGAGGGCGTGGTGTGCCACCACACCGCGGGGTGGCGTGACCGGCACGTCGTGGTCGCCGGTCGGCCGGGACTACGTGGTCCGCTGTCGCACATCTGGCTGGAGCACACCGGCCGTATCTGGATCGTGGCGGCTGGGAGGTGCTGGCACAACGCGCCGAGCACCAGCCCGCACCACCGCAACGGGGCGTCCATCGGGATCGAGGCCGAAAACGACGGCCGCACGCCGTGGCCGCAGGTGCAGCTCGACGCCTATCACGCGCTCTGCGCGGAGTTGTGCAGAGAGTTCGACCTGCCCGCGTCTCGGGTGTGCGGCCACAAGGAGGTCAACACCCAGAAGCCGGACCCGCACAGCGTCAACATGAACACGTTCCGAGGGCGGGTGGCCGCGCTGCTCAAGAGTCCCGGAGCGCCGATCAAGCAGGAGGAAGACGTGCCCGAGGTGATCTCTCTGGGTGCCGGTGAGGACCAGGAGGCCCCGGCCGGCGGCGCGCTGGCGGTGCGCTGGCACATCGAGTACGCGGATGACCCGCCCGGCCACGCCGAGGACGGCGTCGCGGTTCTGGCGAAGGAGTCTCGCTGGTGCATCGTGGACGGCCTGGTCAAGGTCCGCGGGCTGAAGCCGGGTTCGGAGATCGACCTGGCGTGGTCACGCTACTCCCGCGACGGCGAGAAGTTCGAGGACGACGCCTGGCGGCTGAGCGTGCGCGCGGACGCCAACGGCCGCGTGGAGCACAGTATCGGTGGCCAGTTCGGGCTCAACAGCAAGACCCAGCTCCGGCTACGGATCATCAACCCGACCGACGCCGCGGCGGTGGTCGAGAAGGTGACCATGGCCAAGATCGCCATGTTCAATCGCTGATTGCGGTACCGCTTTCGGCTTCAATCCGCCAAGGAGGCACCCTGTGTCCACCCCTACCGAGACCGCGCCGACGATCGGCCGGATCGTTCACTACAAGCTGTCCGGCCACGACGTCTCCATGATCAACCTGGAGTCGATGCAGTCGTTCGGCGGCCAGGGCGTCATCCGCTCCCCGGCCAAGCTCGGCGACGTCCTCCCGGCGATCATCACCCGCACCTTCGAGGACGCCGGGACGGCGGTGAACCTCCAGGTGTTCCTGGACGGCAATCACTCCTACTGGGCGACGTCGCGCTCGCAGGGTTCGGACCACGGTCAGTGGTCGTGGCCCCCGCGCGCCTGATCTTCCGTTCGTTCTTCCGCCCTGGTGGCGGGCTGTCCCGAAGGAGGGGCACATGCACGCAGATCCTCAGGTCACCTACTCTAAGCCGCCGGTCGAGACCAAGGTCAAGGCGATGGGCCTGACGGCTTACCTCGCCGGTGTCGCTGGCATGGCGGTGCTGCAGGCGGTCGCTGACGACCCCAGCATGATCGCGTTCCTGCCCGACTGGATCGAGGCGATCACGCTGCCGCTGGTGCCGACCGCGCTGGCGGCCCTGGCCGGTTGGAAGGCTCGGCACACGCCGCGTCCGGACCTCCCGGCCGATCAGCGATAGGTCATGCTGTTCACCAGAGCGCCCCGCTCCTCCCGTTCGCCGGGAGGGGCGGGGCGCTCTTTTGCGTTCCGCGAGATGTCGAGCTCTCGGCGCAAGAATGGCCGTGGGGCGACGGTCCGCAAGCGCCGCCCCACGGCCAACGCCGCAGGGGACAGCCTGGGGCGGGTGCTGCAGGGCCATCACGGGGGTCTGGCCCTGCAGCCGGGAGGAAAGCCTTACAAGTCGAGTGTGAGCTGATCAGGTTCCGCAGGCGCCGACTCTGCCGGCGCACGCCCGGCGACATGCTGAAGCACAGATAGTGAGGTATCAGCCGTGTCCGGAAGCTGGCTGACCAACTCGGCCAGGAGCAGCGCAGCGCCCACCGCGTCCCACAGCGCCCGGTGCGGCCGGCCATGAGGTACCAGAGCGTTCACGTGGTCGGTGAGGGTGTACTGGTCGAGCAGCCCGGCCAGGTTCCACCGCTTGATGTCCGGCCGCAGGTGCCGGGTCAGCGCGGCGGTGTCGATGAGCCCCGCGGGCTCCAGCTCGGGGAGCCGCAGGTGGAGGAGCCGCCAGTCCACGCCCACGTTGTGGCCGACCAGGACGCGCCCGCTCAGCTTCTTCACGATCGTGTCGCGCAGCTCGTCGAGCGTAGGGGCGCCCGCGAGCGCGTCCCCGGTGAGACCGGGGGAGATCCAGGGGCGAGGGTTGATCCACCGGCCCGGGTTGATGGTGGTGTCCCACGCGGCGCGCATGTCGGGCCGGCCATCGGCCAGGGGGACGATGGCGATCTCCAGGATCGCCTCGTCGCGGCGGTCCTGCCCGCCGGTGCCTTCCAGGTCGATGACGACGAGGTCGGCGTCCGTCCACGGCAGCTCTGGCATCGGTGTGTGCTCCTGGTCAGTCGTCTTCGTGGCGGGCGGCGGCCGCGAGGCGTTCGCGTGCTCCGTCGAGCGCTTCCTGCTCGGCCGGGGTCAGTTCGTAGCCTTGCAGAGCCCGGCCGTGTGCGGCGTGCACGTGCGGGTGTTCGACCTCCCAGAACTGGTAGCCGAACAGGTGCTGCAGGGCGTATCGGCGCTGCTCGCCGAGCTTGGCGGTCAGGACGTGCCCGTGCTCGATGAGGAACGGCGTGTCCGGGTCGAAGTCGAACAGGTCGAGCGCGTCCCGCACCTGCTCGTCGGTGGGGGCCTTGAGCGCTTCGGCACAGCGGGCGACCTGCTCGGGCGGGCAGATGTCGCACAGCTCGGGCACGCCCAGGTGGCCGTTGTAGTCGGGGAGCTGCCAGGACGCGGTGACGCCGCAGGACGTCTTGCGGAACAGTGGCACGCTGATGCCGGAGTCGCGCCATGCCTCGACGACGCGGGCGTCCAGGTCGGCGGGCAGCATCTTGCGGCGCTGCCAGTCGTCGCCGTACGGCACGGGCACGCCCATCTCCCGCAGGTAGGTGGCGTTCTCCTCCTTGTGGTAGTAGCCGGTGAACACGAGCGCGTCCACGCCGGCGTCGGCGGCGACGCCGAGCACGTGCGCCATCGAGGCGCAGTCGTCGTTCCAGCCGGGCACGATCGGCCGCCAGTAAAGGATCACCTTCGTCCGCTCGCTGTGGCGGGCCGCGGTGATGATGGAGTCGACGGTGGTGGTGGACTTGCCGATCGGCTCCACCCGGTCGTCCCGGATGCCGGAGTAGGTGATCAGCAGCGTCGGCCGGACGTAGTGCAGGCTTTCCAGCCGGTCCATGTCGGCCTGGGTGACGTGGAAGCGGGTGATGATCAGCACCAGGTTGGTCAGGCCTTGCCGATCGAGGTCCTCCAAGACGGCGAAGGTGTGGGGTTTGACGCCCGGCAGGAACGGGTCGGTCGCCTTGTTGAAGAGTTGGATCGGTGTGGTGTGGTCCAGGAACTCGGGATGGTTGACCAGCAGCCGGACCGCCTCATCGGTGGGGACGAGCAGTTGGGGGATCTTCTGCTCGAAGTTGCCCCAGAAGTGGCGCACGCAGTAGCCGCAGTCGAGCGGGCAGCCGATGATGTGGTTGAGGCTGATCCCGGACTTGCGGTTGGTGACGATCTGCGCCATGTACGGGTCGAGCTGCGTCTGCTCGCTGGTGGGTATCAGCCGCAGATGCGCCGGCCCGGTGGGGATGGTGTCGCCAAGGTGGGCGGGATGCCGGGTCATCGTGCTCGGGCCTCCTGGGTGAGGATGTGCCGGTAGGGGTCGCCGAACCAGATCATGAAATCGGCTTCGGCGTCCTTGGCGTGGTCGCTGGAGTGGACCAGGTTGTGAATGAATCGGCCCTCCGCGGTTGCCCGCTCGGCGCTGTCGATGCCGTAGTGGCCGCGGATGGTGTACGACGGGGCGCGGGACGGGTCGTAGTGGCCGAGCAGGTCACGCACCCGCTGGGCGGTGTCGTCGCTGTCGCCGTGGCCGAGCGCGACGGTGACCGTGCTGCCGACGTAGTGGCTGATCAAGTCGGCGCGGACGTCGAAGCTGAAGCGGTGCTGCAGCGTGAGCATGTCGGCGTAGTGGGCGAGGATCTGCTGTTCGGTGACGACGACCTCGCGCGCCTTGACGATGTCCACGCTGCCCTCGATCCATTCCAGGATGGGCAGCACGAGGCCACGGTGGGTGGCGTCCGGCTTGCACAAGATGATCGTCCAGCGTTCCCAGCCGTCCCGTGGCGGTGTCATACCGCCGCCTCGGGCATGCGGGCCGGCCAGCGGCGGCCGATCAGCCACCGGTAGCCCGGATCCAGCGCGGACAGCACCTCGCCGCTGACGGCGCATTCGGTGTGGATGATCTGCCGGTACACCTCCCAGATGAGCAACACCTGCTGCCAGTAGGGGTGCAGCCCGGTCTCGGCGACGCTTCGTACGGTGTGCCGGTGGGTGTCGGTGCGCAGCCGCTCCTCCTCCCGCACGAGCAGCCGCAACGAGCTGATGCACGAATCGACCGGCATGATCGGAAAGCGGAAGGCCGGCGGCCGGTAGTCCTCGCCGCTGATCTCTGCGAGGATCTTGCGCACCTTGGGCCGGTTGGGCATGTTGACATGCATCGACCCGACATGGTGGGTGTAGTAGCCGACCGGGACGCCGATCAGGCGAGCGGCCAGTTCCTGCAGCACGGTGAAGGAGAAGAAGTCGCTGGGCAGTCCCATGAACGCGTCGTTGCCGCGCATGTAGCACGTCAGGTTCAGCCCGTTCTCCCGCAGGAAGAATTGGGCGGCGATGGTGCAAGACACATCCGGGTTGCTGTCGACGGCCAGTTCCTCCGGGCGGAAGATCGTCAGCACGGCGCGTTTGCTGTCGTTGTCCTTGACCAGCAGATCCAACACGCGCTGCCACTGCGAGCGGCCGTCCGGACCCTCGTTGAACAGCGGCGGCCCGTAGGCGGTGCCGGTGAGCGTGCGCCCGTCGTGGCTGTTCTGAGCCATCTGCGGCGCGTAGTAGCCGATCATGTCGAGGTCGTCGCGGCCGAACCAGTACCACACCACCTCGGCCCAGTTGTAGGCCAGGTTGATGGGTCGGCTGACCAGGTACGGCAGCCGCTGGATCGGGTCGGCAACCCGGAAGGAGACGTCCAGCAGTTCCAGCGACGTGTTGCCGCGCGTGGAGATGCGGTACTCCGGGCACGTCGTGACCTGGTCCAGCACGCGCGGGTACGCCTCGTGGAAGGTTTCTGCGGTCTCAGGTGTCACGTCAGTTCTCCATCTCCGGTCATCCTGTTCGGCCGCTGGTGGGGCAGGAATGCGGGGTGTGTCGGTTCGGGCAGCAGACCATGCCGAGCGTGATGAACCGGCCGCCGCTCAGCCATTCGCCCCACTGCACGTCCACCCCGCGTGGCAGCAGATCGCGGGCGTTGGCCAGCCGGTCGGACAGCGGAATGCGTTCCGGGGTGAGCAGGGCGGAGCGGGCTGCGTCGTACTTGGCCTCCAGCCACTCCACGGCTGGGGCGACGTCGGTGAAGGTGCCAGCGATGCGCGTGGGGGGCTTGGCCAGCCAGTCGCCGGTCCGCATGGGCGGCAACGGCGAGGCGGGGAAATCCGCTGAGGTGGTGCGACGTTCTGCCTCGTTGGCCCGGTCGGCGCCTGCGCCGGTCCACTGGTAGGCGTGCCAGTGCATGGTTTGCTGCTCCCGTAGTGTTGCTGGGGGCGGCCCCTGCCTGCCTTCTTCAGGCGGGGGCCGCTCGTCATCGGTGGTGCCTAGATGGTGGTGATGCCGGCCGCGCGGAGCTCGGACCCGTGGAAGCGGAGCGTCCCGGCTTCCGGGTGCTTGGAGTCACGCAGGGCGAATGCGTCATCGATGCCCACGAGCGGGGCGATCTCGACGCAGGATTCGCCCTCCTCGCCGTCGTTGCCGCCGCACAGTCGGCGGAAGCCCTGTTCGTCGATCGGCCGGTTGTACAGGTCGTTGGCCATCATGCGTTTCTCCTTTCGTCTGCCCCGGGAGGCGGTCCGGGGCGTGGGAGCCCAGGCCGCGGGTGACGTCCTGGGATGGGTGCCGTTCCGATGGGGATGGGCACCTCTCCCGCCGGCCGCCTGTGACAACGGCCGCCGGGGAGCTGTGGGTGGTGGGTCAGGCGCGGAAGTGGTGCAGGATGGCCGCCTGACACGCCAGCGAGGACGCCAGCGAGGCGTAGTCCCTTCGCTGGACGACGGCGATCACCCCGGCGGCTTGCATGCGTTCGGTGGCTTCGCGTCGGAGCCGGGCGATCCACCACTCTTGGCCGGTTTCGTCCCGGCCGCGGGCGATGTCGAACGCGGGGAAGGTGTGACGCAGCGCCGAGAGCCGCTTGTGTGCCAGCCCTGTCTCGTTCACGCGCGTTCACCCCTTCGGCGCCGCTCGATTGCCGGAGCACGGGTCGGGTCTTCTGCCTGCCAGCGTCGGCGCGCCGTGTGACTGCCAGAGCGGCTGCACGGCTTCGTGCAGGAGGCGCGGGAGCTCGTCTGGGTACTCGGCTTCGACCTGGATGCCCGGCGGGGGGCAGTACCCGCGGTAGTAGGCGATGAGGCTGCGCCGGGAGGGGCTGTAGGTGAGCAGCCAGTCGGGCATGCGCCCCTGGTGCTGTCGGATGTATGCCTGAGCCGCGGCGTCGGCGAGTTCGTCGGCGGTCGCGTTGGCGGTGGCCACGGGGTTCCTCCGGGTGATGCGTAGAGGTGGATGCGGAAGAGGTCGGGGGCCGGGCGCAGCAGGGAGCATGGGCGGCTCCGTCCTGCGCCCGGCGGTGCGGTGCGGCGGGGGCCCGATCCCGGCCGACCGCAGCAGGCGCGGCACTGAGGCGTATGGCGGATACACCTCGCCGGGGTGGGCTGCTGCCGCGCCATGATCTGTCACACCGCAGGTCGCTTGGCCGCCAGCATGAGGAAGTGCGGCGCGTCCTGGACCGGGCCAGGCCCTTCCTGGTCGGGACGGAAGTCGATCGTGCGGACCACGCCCGGCTCCTGCAAGGTGAAATCGCAGGCCAGCGCGGCGATCTCGTCTCGGCTGCGGACGTAGATCTTGACGCCGTGCTTCCGCTCGTACTCGGCCTGGCCTGCGGCGATCCGTTCGGGTGAGAGCCTTGCGTGGTGGACGTGCGTGATGATCACGAGGCTGCCCTGGGGGAGTCGGGCGCGCAAGGCGATCATCAGGTGCTTGGCGTCCTGGTCGTCGAGGAAGTGCAGCGCCGCGCCGAGGATGACGACGACCGGCCGGGTCATGTCGAGGTGGCGGGAGAGCGCGTCGAGGACCTTCGCTGACCGGCGCAGGTCCTCTTGGACGACATTCACGCCAGGACCGGTGAGCAGCGCTCGGCAGGCGGTGATCACCTGCACGTCGGAGTCGAGGGCGACCCAGAGCCGGTCGGGCTGGGCCTGGGCGGCGACGTCGGCGAGGTCGGGCAGCCTGAGCTTGTCCATGCCTTGCAGGGGGCGGCCGCAGCCGAGGTCGGCGAACTGGGTGTGTCCCTCTCGCGCGTAGTGGCGGATTGCGCGCACCAGCGCGGCCGCGTTCTCTTGCACGACCTCATCCACCGCGCCCAGCGTCTTCTTGAGCGACTGGCTGGCATCACGATCGGGCGGCAGCCCGTCTTTGTCGGCTCCTCGTAGCACGGCATACGTTCGAGCTGGTGCGGCCTGGCACGGGTTGAAGGTGCCACCAGGCGCTGGCGGAAGGATCTCGCTCATGCGGATCTCCGGTCTGTCGTGCTCTCGTCGAGCGGACACGTGCTTCTGCGCAGTCGGCGGCACGGTGACCAGTGCGGGCGATCCGCGTGTCTGCGAATCCTGATGGCCTTACGATTTGCCACGGGTCAGGACCTCGATTCCTGATCTAGGCCCCGGAGCTCCCCGGTGTTCACGCACCGGGGCCGGGGCCGCCCATTTGAGCGGGCATCGAAAGCGAAAGCCCGCGAGAGTAGCGTTGTTGACACCGCCAGTCAGGGTCGAGGGGTGGACTGTCCGCAGGGCGTCCGCAAAGTTGCGGACACCGTGTGCGGACACGACAGGAGCCGCATGGGAATGGAAACGTTCGGTGAGGCACTGCGACGGCTACGTGGTGATATGTCGCTCCGCAGGGTGTCCGACTTGTCCAACTGCAGCAAGACCCACATTGCGGATCTTGAAAACGGGCGCCGCCAGCCGACCGCTCCTGTCGCGACGGCGCTCGATAAGGCACTCGGGGCGAATGGTGAACTCGTGTCCCTCGCCGATCGCGGGCAGCGCGCCGTCGTCTGGCCAGCGGCGAGTATGGATGCGCTGCCGCCGGTTGAGGCGATCCTGACTGATCCTCGTCGCTATGTCGACGGGACCATTGTGGATGAGCTTCGCGCCCAGCTCGAAGCGAGCAAGGCGGATGACGGAACCCTTGGCTCGACAGTGGCGCTGCCGAAGGTTCAGGCTGTGCTTGGGGCTGTGCAGCATGCTGTCCGAGAAGTGAAACCGGAGGTGCGGCGGCAACTGCTGGTCGTGGGGGCCGAGGGCGCCGAATTCGTCGGCTGGCTGTACCGCGACCTGCGTGATCTCGCGACAGCGACGTACTGGTACGACCGGGCAATCGAATGGGCGCAAGAGGCGGATGACGGTCCCATGCAGGGCTATGTGCTGCTGCGGAAGTCCCAGCTCGCATATGACCGGCAGGATGCCTTGAAGGCGCTGACCCTGGCTGATGCGGCCGGCTACAGCAGCGGGCGGTTCCCTCCAGGGGTGCGCGCGGAGATTCTGCAGCAACAGGCGTTGGGTCTGGCCATGGTCGGCGAACCTGTAAGTGACGTAGAGCGGAAACTAGACGAGGCGCGCGAGCTGCTGCCAGAGGTGTCCGCTGGGGACCCCAATGCGCTCGGGAGTTCCTTCACAGAGCGCGTGCTGCTGCTGCGCAGTAGTGCGTGCTTCACCGAGGCGGGTAAGCCCGCCAGGGCGGCCGAGATACTTCAGTCGATCATCGCCGGTGGCAGCCTGTCCTACCGCGACGTTGGCTACTTCCAGGCCCGTCACGCAGCCGCGTTGGCGTTGATCGGCGAACCGGATCAGGCGGCAAGCGTGGGCCTTGAGGCGGCCCGTGTAGCCCGTGCCACACGCTCGCGGCGGACGGTCACCGTTCTGGGCGAGATGCTGCAGTCGATGGATCGTTGGCGGCGCCGGCCGCAAGTGCGCGCCTTGCAGGAGTTCCTAGCTGATCGTCCTGTCGCGTAGGCGACCGTCTCGCAGCCAGCCGGCGACCGTCTCGATCACGGATGCCTGCCATGCCTGGCTCTGGGGGTTGTGGTACTGCGGGTCGTCGTGGACAGCGAAGGTGTGCTGTGCGCCTTCGACCTCGACGAGGTCGCATGGGGCGGTGAACTGGGGTACGGCCGCGCGGGAGGACTCGATCGGCACGAGGGTGTCTTTGGTGCCGTGCACGATGAGGGTTGGAGCCTTGATCGAGCCGAGGATGGTGTGCGGCTGCAGCCAGAAGACCTCGTTGAGGATGGGGCGGCCGTGCTTCAGGGTGGGGGTGAAGGTGATGGCTCCCTGCTTGGTGAGTTGGCGGGCGACGTCTTCGTCCAGGTAGTCGTCATGCCAATAGGGGCGGCTGTCGATGGTGCGCTTCTTGTAGTCGAGCTGGGGGTTGAACAGCACCAGCCGAGACACCTCGTCAGGTCGGTGGGCAGCGTAGTAGCCGCAGATGCCGCCGCCGAAGCTTGTGCCGAGCAGACTCAGCCTGGCTGCTCCCGTGGTTTCGCGGAGCTGCTGCAGCGCGGCGCGGATGTCGTTGAGGATGGTGGAGAGGGTCAGTTCTTCTTGTCGGCCCTCGCTCTCGCCGTGGCCGCGCAGGTCGAATCGGAGGGACGCCAGACCGCGGTCGCTCAGCCCGCGGGCTATCCGGGTGAAGAAGCCGCTTTCGTGACGCGTCACGCCGCCGCCGTGGACCAGGACGACGGCGTGCTCAGGTGATTCATCTGGTGTGACGAGCGTTCCGGCGAGCTGTTGGCCGTCGAGCGTACGGAAGGTGATCTCATGCTCCGTCAAAGTCACTCATCGAGCATAGGCACGGCACCGGACAGGTGGAAGCGTTCGCAACGACACAGGCAATGGCCCTGTTCAGAGCAGGCACGCTGTAGCGCTGGCTCACGGCACGGAGGCTTGACTGGCCGATGTCGCCGTTGGCGTTACCTGGCATGTAAGGATGCCAGGCGCAAGGGTCATTCCTCCAGATTGCCGCTCTCGTCCTCGTCGAGGAAGATTTCATTGGTCAGCTTCCCCTGTCGCCATTCATCGAGTAGTGCTCGGTCGCCAGATCGGTTTTTGTCACGATTGATGCGGATGGTCATCTCTTTGTGGCGTAGTTCGTTGAGAGCCCTTCGGACAGCGATGACATCTGATATGTCTTCTGTCGACACCGTTTCGCCTGAGAGCAGGATGCGTCTGAGCATGACGTACTGTCGTGGGGTCAAATCTGGGAACAACGTTATGAGGGAGAAGGAGCGACCGGTTTTGTCCAGGAAGACGGGCTCGAAGCGTGCACTTGGGGAAAGTTCCACCTGCCTCTGGACAGACTCGGCCTGTTTAATAGTCGAGTCGCTGATGTGAGTGTGTAGGTGCTTCCCTACTTGGAAAAGAAAGGATCTGACGTTCATTAGATGGAAAGGCTGCCCAGCCCTGGTAAGCATCTCTTCCACCAGCTCCGGCCGAGGACCACGCCTGTAGGAGCCCTCCTTTCGAATCCAGTCCTCTTTGCTGTCGTTGGTGACAAGCAGAACAGGTAGCTGGCGGTGCGTGGCCTCGATGAGAGTCTGTTCCCAGACGAAGTAGTCACCGAGGGCGTCATCTGAGCCCTTGTCGGGGACGTCGCTATAGCCGGGCGGCACTTTGTTCTTAAGCCGCTGGGCTCCGATTTTCTTGGCCTCGTCCAGGTTGGAGAGCGGCGGTCCGATCTTGCCAGCCGTGATCCGATCTATCTCCTTGAATACCGGGTCATTGTCTACTGTTGTTCCTGGCTCAACTTCAAAGGCGTAAAGGTCGGAGTGCGTATCGAGGATTTCTGTGATGGCAGTGTCGATCGCTTGTTTGATGTCGCTGACCTCTTCGTCTTTGAGGCCGCGATGTTCCTTCAATTGCTGTACGACCTTGTGTAGGTCGTTTGCTGCGCTTCGGAATTTATCGCGAAAACCGGTACCCTGGCTAATGACTGTGTTGCGGTTCCGGAGAAACTCAAGTCCCACCTGATGTGGGATCCATAGCCGGTCGCCCAGCACGCGGAGCGTGTTGAGAAACTCGGCTCGCGCCACACCGGTCAGCTTGTAGGTGTCCAGAAGTGGGTTGGTGTCGAAGACGATCAGCCCCTCCGTCAAGAACAGGCGCAGCGAATCGTCGCTCGGAGGGAAGAACCCCGGGAACAGCTCCCGGAGAGACTTGCTGGCTGGCTTGTTTGGGGGGGTGTTCGCTCCCTGACTCATAGCAGAACAGGGTAAGGCGCATTGATCGACTTTGTGTCGTATATGACGCTGATTGGTCAGGGTGACGTGGGAGGGAGCCGATGGTCTACGACGTGGACCCGCTGCGGGTTGATCAGGCGGCGCAGTAGATGGAGAGGCTGGCCAGTGTAGTCGTAGGTGATGCGCGTGATGTCGAGCAGTGGGCTGCCTCGGCTGACTCGGAGCCTTGTCGCTTCGTCCAGCTCCGCTTGGCGGAGCTGAGTGTGGATGTCCAACACGTCGGATGACCGGTCTGCGCTGGCCGCTTCGGCTTCAGGCTCCTCTGTAGCGAGGTACCACTGATCGAGGCACACGACCTGGCCATCGACAACACCATGTCCCTCGATGTAGAGCACCGGGTGATCGGGGTCGAGGCGTAGGCTCTCCAAGATCGCTTCGGGCGGGCGGACGGTTCGCGGAGTCTGTTCGATTAGGTGACCCGTAGTACCCGCCGACATGCATGCGTTCATGAACACGATGGGCTCGTTGCGCCGCTCGACGGCCATGGGGATTTCGATGATGACAGGCGGTCGTTGCACGATCATGCCCTTGTTGGCGACGCGCCAGACCAGTCCCTCCTCCTTGAGGGCCCGCATCGCGTTGGTGATGACTTGCCTGCTGACGTCGTAGCTCTGCATCAGGTCTTCGGTGTGGGGGAGCGGCTCGCCTGGGGGGTAAGTGCCGTCGAGGATCTTGGTCCGGAGGTCGTTTAGGACCTCGGGAAACCTCGCGACGGGCACTCTGGGCTCCTTCTCTGAGCTGTTCTGGCTGGCGCTGATCGTATTACGAGCGGCAAGCGGGTGCGGCTCACCTGCGGGCTTGACAGTGATCGTCGGGTGATGCAGCATGGCCAGTGCGACTCTGTTTACTAGTAAACACAGCGTAGCAGGACACGAAAAAGCGGCCCACCGCTCCACCGGCAAGCCGCCCACCACAAGTCTTCGCGGGCCCACACCCGGAACTCCACTTCCAGGCGGGGCCCTAAACACCAGGTCTCTCCCTCTGCGAAAGGACTACGAGACCCGATGTCCAGCCACATCGTGGCATCGCCCGCTGGCGTTGTCACATCCACCCCTGACCTCGACGCCGTCCTCACCCGCAAGGCCAAGTGCCGCCAGCCCGGCACCGACCCCGACGACTGGTACCCCCTCGACGCCCGCCTGTCCGACGACGAGGACTACGCCCGCCAGCTCTGTGCAGGCTGCCCCTTCACCGGCCTGGCCGGCGAGTGCTTGAACCGCGCGCGGACGATGCCGTTCGACAACTGGGGCATCATCGGCGGCACCACCCCGACGCAGCGCCGCCGGCTCGGGATCGGCACGTACGAGGTGGCGGCGTGAGACTGCTTGCCCCCAGCCCCGATCGTGAGCGTGCCCGGCTCGAAGCGGAGCAGTTCCGCATCGAGCAGGAGGAGCTTCGCGAAGCGGCCCGGCGCAAGCGCGAGCTTGAAGAGGCCGAGCACCGCGCAGCCCTGTCCGAGCGGGCGGGTGAGCTGGCCGAGCAGGAGCAGACTCGGATCGTCGCCGAGGCCGAAGCCGAAGCTGAGCGCACCCGCGCGAAGTGGCGGAAGCGGCGCGAGGTCTGGTCCGAGCGGACCCGGACGGCCGGCCGTCTGCTGGTCATGAGCACCACGAACCTGGGCGTCAACCTCGTCGCAGTCTCGGGCCAGGCGATGTCGTTCATGGAGCGCGGCCTGCCGACGCTGTGGGCCCTGCTCGCGGCCGGGATCGTCGAGTCGGTCGCGGTGTACGTCTCCTGGCACGCGCACGTGGCGCTGAGGGAGGGTGACGCGGCCTGGGCGACCCGCATGTGGTCCTACGCGATTGGCGCGGGCGCCGGGTACCTGTCCTACACCCACGTGCAGGACTACCCCGAGCTGTTCGCGGCCTGCTCGCTCGCCTCGCCGTGGCTGTGGTCGATGCACTCCCGCCACCTGCACCGCCAGGACCTGCGCGAGGCCGGGTTGATCGACCCGAGGGCGCCCAAGTTCAGTGCGCTGCGCTGGCTGCTGCACACCAAGGAGACGTTCACGGCCTTCCGCTGGGCGGTGAGCGAGGGCGTGCAGTCGCCGCACATCGCGGTCGAGGTCGTACGGACGCGCCGCGCCGTCCGCACGACGTGGCGGACTGTGGACGAAGCCCAGTCGGCGGTGGTCGCCGCGCAGCGGACTCAGTTGGAGCTCGCGCTGACGCAACTCGCCGCCGTGTCGGAGGAACTGTACGGCGTGTCCCCGGACGCGCTGGCGGCCAAGCAGACGATCGCCAGGTTCGTGAGCCGGGTGGGTGGCGGGATGTTCCCGATGTACCGTCCGCTGCCTACGGGCGAGCTTCGTCCGGCGGACGAACGGCGGGCGGACGGCGCGGACGGCGCGGACGGCGGACGGACGGACGAGGCCTGGACGGCGGACGAGCCGGTGCGCCGTGTGCGGTGGCGGGATGTGCTCAAGCGCGGATGGGCGGCGGACGAGAACCCGACCGGCAAGCGGACGGACGAGCGGACGAGCGCGGCGGACGAGGGGCGGACGGACGGCGGACGGACGACGGACGACGAGCCCGAGCCGAAGCGGACGGACGACGCGGACGGCAAGCCCCGCCCGGGCGGACGGCCGAGCAGGAAGCGGACGGACGGGCGTCGTCCGTCCGCGCGGACGAACGGCGGACGGAAGTCGCGGACGAGCGGGCGGACCGCAGGTGCGGACGACCTCGCCGACGTGTTGCCGCTCGGACGGCAGATCCTCGCCGAGCACCAGCGGAGCGGTACCCGGCTCACCCGCGACTCGCTCGCGGCAGCCGTGAAAGCAGGCGGACGGACGATCAGCAATCAGCGCGCCAGCGCGCTGCTGCACCTGCTGCGGACGGACGGTTCGTCCGCCGTGGAGGGCGCGGACAAGAACGGCTCGTCCGCGCGGACCGAGCAGGCGCCGGACAGCGGACCGTCCGGCGCGGACGAAGCGGACGGGGACGGCTCGTCCACCGACGACAAGGGAGCGGACCGATGACGGAAAACGAGACGGACAAGACGGCCGAGATCGCCTGCTACCTCCCCCTGTGGGACGAGGCGACCGACGAGTTCCACAACGGGTGGATGACCTACCGTGCGGCCGACCCGTACTTCGTCCACCTGGAGATCGAGGACTGGTCGGCCCCAGTGGTCGCGCCCCGGCACGTCCTCGCGGACGGCATGGCCGCGCTGGCCGAGTGCCTGTCGAAGCCGGACCGCACGGGCCTGCGGGTCCAGCCGTCATCGGACGGCAAGCACACGCTGCTCGGCATCACGCAAGGAGACTTGCTGCTCGGCGTGGTCCGGACCCCGGCCGCCCTGATGACCGGGCACCTGGACAGGCTCGACGAACTGGTGCCGACGGGCGGGGAGATGGCCTTGATCGACTGGGACGCCGTGATCGCCAACCTGCTGGCCCGTGACCGGCCGTGATCGCCCGCGAGGCGGTGTCGAACGCTGATCAGCGCCGCAGACAATCGCCGCCGAGGGGGCCAACGCGCGCAGGTGTACGTGCGCGCACGTGCGCGAGAGCGTAGCACGCTCCCGCCAGATGTAACCGTCCGTGACGTTCGGGAGGAGTCACGTGCCGACCAGGCCGACCCGCCGCGAGGGGCGCAAGATGCGCTTCCACGCCCGTATCAAGGGCGCGGAGAGCCCGAAAGCCGCGTTCCACGAGGCCATCCGCTACCTCACGGCCGAACTCGCCGACAAGCACAACGCCGACGAGGCCGAGGGCGATCGGCTCTACGCGTTCTACGCCGCCGAACTGCGGCGCAGCGGCGACGACGTCAACCGCCAGAGGAGGTGACCATGCGCAGCATCCGCTCGCCCTACGCCCAGCCCGAACAGCCGAAGGAGCAGCCAAGTCCGGACGAGACCAAGGCCGCCAGCGACACCGCTGAGCAGGTCGCCACAGTCGTGCCCCTGCGGGAGGACCAGCCTCAACTCCCCGCGACGCCCGACGTGTCGCGGCTGGACCGGCTCGTCGAGTTCGTCCAAGGTCCGCTGTCGGACTGGATCGCCCGAGAGCGGCCCTCCTACCTGGCCAGCCCGGTCACGTTCGTCCGGGAGCGGTGGTCCCCGTCCTGGCTACCTGCCGACGTCGGCGCGCTGGTGTGGGCCTGGCGGGTGCTGCTGCTCGCCCGCGCGCTGCTCTACACGGCGTTCTATATCCCCGCCATGACGGTCTTCCTCCCCGAGCTGACCACGGCAGCGATCGTCGCCTACCTGATCCTTCACTTCTTCGCCTGAAAGGACCCCTCCATGAACAGCCTGCTCGTCGGGCTCGGCTCCGCGACCGCCGTGCTGCTGAGCTTCGGCATCGTGTGCATCTGGAAGAAGGCCTGGCCGACGTTCACGGCCTGGCTGATGCTCGTGGGCGGTGTCGGCCTGATCGGCACGTTCTTCGAGGCCATCGTCCGGACTGTGACCGGCCGCCTGCACCCCGTCGTCCCGTCGATCCTGCTGGGCGTCTGCCTGGCTACCTGGGCTTCGGACGTGTGGGGCAAGAAGAACAAAGTCGGCCGACCGACCGCGATCGTCGCGCCGTTCATCCCCACGCTGCTGGTCGTCGGTGCCATCTCCATCTTCGGCATCAACACCGCGGACGTCGGCCGCGACGTCAAGAAGATCTGGCAGGACACCATGACCGCCGACGTCAACGGAGGCCGCAAGTGATCCCCTTCCTCCTGATCCTCGCCCTGTCCGCGCTCATCACTGCGGCGCTGGCGAAGCATCCCGACGCCCGCGCCGCCACCCTGGGCGGGCTCCGGGCCGGCGCGGCGCAGGCCGACGTCGAATTCCGCAAGGGGTTCGCGGCTGCTCAGGCCCGCTACCACCAGACGCAGAAGTACCTCACCCGCCCGACCGCGTCCGGTGACCCGCCCGGGCCCCGGAACCTCCGCTGGTGGGTGTCCGGGGCGTTCGCGGTGACCGGCGGCACCGCCGCGGTGGTCGCGGGTGGAACGTACGGGCTGCTCAAGGTCCTCGGCGGTGCCGTCCGCATCGGCCGCCAGACGGCCGAGGGTGCCCGCCAGGCATATCGCGATTACCAGGCCACCCGCGAGATCGAGGAAGCCGAGGTGGTCGAGGAACGCGAGCAGGAAGCCGAAGCCCAGCCGCCTGAGGCGGAAACGCCCGAGGAGACACCCGAGCTGCCGCCCGCTACCGATCAGAACCCCGCCAACAAGCCCGTCATCGACCTGACCAGCTACGACACCACCCAAGGAGCCACCGTGAACGCCGAATTCGTCAGCTTCGCCCAGCTCAAGCACGACCACGACACCGCCAACACCGACATGGCCCAGATCGCCGCAGCCATCGACGGCCAGGTGGCTGGCCTGCTGCAGAGGAACATGGGCCGTGGCGCGCTCATCACGGAGCTGATGGCTGCGCAGGAGACCGCGAACCAGCTCGCCGCGCAGCACGCGCGGATCGCCGACCTCGCCGCCGAGCAGGGCACCGTGGCCGAGGCTCACGCGGCGGTCGGCGGCGTGGACAACACCGCCGACAAGGATGCGTACGCGGGCGGCTGAGCCCGGCCGTACGTCCCAACATCACGCGAAGGAGCTTCCGTTGTCCAAGGCCAGCAAGCAGAAGGCGACCGACGAGGTCACCCGCACGGTGCGGCGGGTCGCGTTCCGCCAGCGGTACCGCATGACGATGGCCGCTCCGTTCGCGTGGCTGATTGCGCTTCCGCTTTTAGCAGTGCTTCACCTGCTGCCGGTGCACCCGGCCGTGGCCGTCCTCATCGCGGCGGCCACGGCCGTGGTCCCGGTCCGCAAGGCAGTCCAGGCCCGCGAGACCGTCGCCGCCGCGGTGTTCGGCGCGGCCTGGCTCATCGCCGCCGCGCCCATCGGCCCCACGAAGCTGGTGGTTCAGGTCGGGGTGGCCGGCTGGCTGACGTTCGCACTGCTGCACTGGCGGCGCCACCGCCGCCTGCCCCTGCCCGGTCGCACGGCGTTCGAGGACGAGCCGCAGGTCACCGTCGAGCAGGTCGCGATCGACCCGGAGGTGGCGCGGATCATCGCCCGGTTCAACGAGCGCCTGGCCGCCAAGGGCAAGGCGCTGGACGGCATGACGCTGACGACGCCGAAGCGGATCGACGCCGGGTACCGCGCGGAGATCCACGCGGTGCCGGGCGACAAGGAGACCAAGGACATCATGGCGGCCGCGGGGAAGGTCGCTTCGGCCTTTCAGACCTCGACGCAGCTTGCCGTACTGGAGCCGTCGCCCTCAGGGGACAACTCCCGCGCCCTGTTCACCCTGCTGAAGGATGACACGCTGGCGCAGGTCCGCCGGTTCGAGGACGTGCAGCCCCGCATCGGCAAGGACGGCCGCGCGCACATCGGCTACTTCTACGACCTCTCCCCGGCCCACTGGGCGTTCTTCACGAAGTCCGGCGGCATGCGGCACGGCATCATCGTCGGCGACTCCGAAGCGGGCAAATCGCGCAGCGTGGAGACGCTGCTTGGCCTGGCGCACCTGTCCGACAAGCTCGCCACGGTGCTGATCGACCCGCAGGGCGGCTCCATGCCGGACTGGAACGGGCGCACCCACCGCTGCGCGCTCGGCGAGGACGACGGCGCGGACGAGCTGGGCCTGTGGCACTGGGTGATGCGCCGCCGCGTTCGCCACCTCGCGTCCCTGCCGTGGGTGGACGAGGACGGCGACGAGCGGATCGGCAAGACGCACCTCGTGCCCGGTGACCCCGACGTCGGCGGCATGACGGGCATCTTCTTCATCCTGGAGGAGGCACCCGAGCTGCTGACGCACGACGTGCACGGCAAGAAGGCCGTGGCCACGCTGGCGTCCGGCGCGAAGACCTGGCGCAAGGGCGGCGGCGGGATCGTTCTGGTCGCTCAGGACCCGAACATGACCGAGCTGGGCGGGAGCGTGACCTTGCGGGCTCAGCTCCGCAAGAACGCGTGCGCGCTGCGGACGCAGACGCCCGGCGCCGCCTACCAGATGGGCCTCCCGCAGGACCCGTCGCTGCTCCCGGCGACGTTCAAGAACGGGACGCTCACGCAGGGCCTCGCCTACCTGTCCGGGATCGACCGGCGGGCGGCGCTGATGCGGTGGCTGTACACCGAGAAGCCGAAGCTGATCTCTCGCCAGCCCGCGGCCGGCCGGATCGACGACCTGACGATGGGCTGGATCGAGGAGTACACCAGCGCCAAGAAGGACGGGCGCGAGCCGCGCACGGGCAAGCGGGCGGTAGCGGAGGAGCCGCGGTCGACACCGGGTGACGTGAAGGCCGCGATCGTCGACGTCCTCGCCGAAGCGGATGGTCTCGCCCTGGAGCTGGGGGAGCTGCTGCACCACGTGCTCAAGCGGCGGGTGACGGCTCCACCGAGCGAGATCCACGCGCAGCTCAAGCGGCTCGTGCAGGACGGGCGGGTGTGGTTGGTCGGCAAGGACGGGGGCGAGGCGTACGCCCTTCCTGAGGAGATCATGGAGCGTCTGGAGGCGAAATGAGGGGAGCGGTCCGGGTCTCGTTGGTGGCGGCGTGGCTGGCGGTCGTCTGGGCGGCTGCGCCGCTGGCGCAGGTCGGCACCCTGGAGCTTGCGGTCGTGGTGCCGCTGATCATCATCGTGGTCGGCGCTGTCCTCGAGGAGCTGGAGCGGCACGGGGCCGGGGCGGCCGGCATCTCGCTGACTGCGGTCGCGCTGTGGGGACTGGCGGTCTCTACGTGGGGCGTGACCGGGGGCAGCGCGCTGGTGCTGTCGGCCGCCGCGGTGCTGATGGTCGGCAGAGCTCGGCGGGCCGGTCAGCAGTGGTGACACGACTGACGCGTCAGATTGATCCAGATGCGTCAAGTGCGTCATAATGAGTAGGAATGGTGTGGTGGCGAGCAACAACGGGAAGTGCGGGCCGATGGCAGAGGTGCACCTGACTCCGGACGATCTGGCGGCGCGATTCCGCGTGCCGAAGAAGACGATCTACAAGATGAACTCGGACGGCACGGGTCCGAAGTACATCCGGGTCGGCAAGCACGCGCGGTACCGGGAGGCCGACGTGCGAGCATGGGAGGACGCCCACTATGTGCAGCAGGGGGCTGCCTGAACCCCCTCACGTGCAGAAATGGCCCGGCATCGAGATTCGATGCCGGGCCGTTCTGTTCCGATCCTGTTCCGTCAGAGAACGAGAAGGGACGGGAAACAACGAGCAAGGACGAGAACGTTTTTCCAGCTCAGCAGCCATGTCAGCCATGATCGCCGAGGCCGGAAAACCCCGCCGTCACACGTCGTAGGTGTGATCTAGCAGGCGCAGTGACCTGCCGATCCCTTGATCATCAAGAGTGCTGTTCCGGATCTGTTCCGGATGCCAACTCCTCACGGCGGAACGCCGTGTCGATCGCCGCCCCGGCCCGGCCTTCAGTCCCCGGAATCAGATGCGTGTAGGTCCGCAGCGTGTAGCCCGGATCCTGATGCCCGAGGTATTCGGCCAGCGCCTTCGGTGACACGCCAGCGTCGAGCAGCACGCTGGCGTAGAGATGCCGCAGCATGTGCATGCCGTGCTTGCGGTTCTTCTGATTGCGCCGGCCGGGGATCCTCACAGCGAGATCGGCCTGCGTGATCACACCCGCGGCCACCAGCGCAGGCTTCCAGACGTAGGTGTTGATGTAATTGCGGTTCAGCGCCTTGGACTCCCGGCTGGTGACGATCAACCGCAGGGTGAGCAGGTCGCCGTCCGTCTCCTCCCACGGCAAGGTGACCTCCCGGGCCGGGAACTGCTCCAGGTACTCCGACACGGCCTCGGCGACGGACGCGGGCAGAGGGACGGTCCGCTCGTGATCGTGCTTGACCAGGCCGAACAACTGCTTCTTGTCCACGAGCTTCACCTGCTGCCGCACGTGGACGACGCCCTTGTCCATGTCCACGTCGTCGACGGAGAGGCCGAAGATCTCGCCCTGGCGGAGCCCCAGCCCGGACCCCAGGATCGCCAGGACCCGGTACCTGGGCGGTAGCGCCTGCGTCACCGCCTGAAGACGTGCTACCGACCACGGCACCACCTTCCGAGGCTCGGCCTTGGGCTTCTTGACGACCTTGGACGCGCACGGATTCTTGGCGATCAGGTCATCGTCCACGGCGCTCTGCAGGAGCTGTTCGAGGAACGCGAGCACGCGGTTGGCCGTGCTGTTCGCCAACTTCTTCTCAAGCTGCTTGACCCAGGTCCGGATCTCGCTCGGCCGGATTGAGCCGATCTCCCGCTGCCCGAACTTGGGCTTGACGTGCACTCGCCAGTAGATCTCGTAGATCTCCCGGGTGGACGGGTCCGCAGTGAGTGACGCGAGCCAACCCTGCTTGCTGTCGTCGTCTGCGACGCCCTCGACGAGGAGGATCAGGCGCGTCTTGCCGCCGTTGGGGTCGATGTAGTTGCCCCGCGCCTTGTCGGCTTCCATCAGCGAGCCGTGCTTCTCGGCGTCGGCCTTCTTGGCGAACGCCTTCGACTGCTCTCGGCCTTCGAGGTTCGTCCAGATCGCTAACCAGCGCTTTCCCTTCCCGTGCCGCGCGGTCGGTTCGCGCTTCGATACGCCGTCCCGGTCCGTCACCGTCTTGAACCACAGGTCCTTGACGCGAGCCATCGTGCTTCTCCTCTGAGGGGTTGTGGCCGGCGCGCAGAGGGCGGCCCCGGCCCGGCGTTTCGCCTGGTGACGAGCGCGCACGCTCGCGCCAACCGCCGTGCTCTGAAGGTCACCTTCCGCGCTGATGATCTTTGCTCGCGCGTCTCGTGTGGACGCGCATAGCGCGCTATGGTGTGTCTGACGCGTCGGACGCGTCGAGTTGTATTGTTTGTATCACACGAGACCACCGGAACACGGCGAGAGCCCCCGCCCGGCCCGCCACCCCTCAGGAGCCGCCCGGACAACGAAAAGGCGCCCCCCGCCGAAGCGGAGAGCGCCTTCACATCACCAGTGACACCGCACCCCTGACCGGCCCACAGGTTGGTCGCCCGGCCGATCAGGTTGGTGCCCCTAGATCCTTGGAGCTGAAGATATCACCTCGCCAAGCGTTCGCTCCGGCGCGCCCGCACCTCCCGCGGCCGCCGCACCCGAACGCCACCGACCCCTCGCTCATCCCATCGCGAACGGCGATCCTTTCTGCCGTCCCTCAGGGCATGCGCCGCGCACCTTCGCAGCGCCACTTCCTCCGCACCGTCAAGGAGCACCCCGACGCGCTCGCGCTGAAGTGCCACGCCTACCGGAACCTCACCGAGGTGGCGGCCCGGCTCGCGCACGCGGCCGACTGGACCACGCTGACCACCCGGCCCACCGAGCAGCGCATCGCTGACGACCTCGACTTAGCGCTGTCCACCGTGAAGCGGTGGATCCGGTGGCTGCGCGAACGTGGCTTCCTCGGCGTCGTCGAGGAGGGCACGACCAACCGCTACCGCAGGGGCAACCGCTGCGGGCTCACCGACGACGGCATGGGGAACCGGGCGGCTGTCTGGGTGCTGTGCGTCCCGGCCCCCGAGCTGGACGAACACGACGCGCACACCGACAAAACGACAACTGAACCCCCCTCCTGTACTTCCCGTAGGGGAGTACAGGAAGGTCCTACGCACGCGCGCGAGGAAAGATCAACTTCGCGCCGCTGGAACCGAATCTCAACGACGAACGAGGTCACCGCCACGCCGGGGACCCGCAAGCACGAGCGACGACAGGCCTTGCAGGTCGCCGAGAAGATCCACGACACCAGCACCACGCTGCGACGGCTGTCCCCGTGGTACATCCGGCACTTGACCAGGGTCTTCATCGCTGCAGGCTGGACGTCCGCCGACGTGCTGCACGCCCTGGACCACAAGCCGGACGGGACCGCCTGGACCTACACCTGGACCAGCCGCGACCAGATCCGCAACGTCCCCGCCTGGGTGCGGTTCCGGCTGTCGGCATGGCTCGACGAGCGCGGCCGGCCCCTGCCCGGCAAGTCGCAGCGGCTCGCGGCCGCGGCCGCCCAACTCCGCGCCGAGCAGGCAGCGCTGCAGGAGCGGTTCGAGGACATGAGAGCTCGTCGCGCTGGCGGGGCGATCGGGCTGCCACAGCGGCTCAGCAGGGCGGAAGCGCTCGCCCCGCCGCCCATGGTCGAGCAGGCCCCGGCGTCCGGCCCGAGCACGGCCTACCTCGCTGCGCGCGCGGCGCTGGAAGCCAAGCGGCTGGCGCAGGAGGAGGAGTTTCGTCGGAGGTTGGGTCGTGAGTGAGTCGTACGCCGATCATGCGGAGCGGGCGCGGAAGCTGCTGGCGCGGTCGTCGCCGGGGGCCGCTCGGGCGATGCGTGTTCGCGAGCTCGAGTCGGCGCGGCCGGGTCGTGAGGTGGGGGAGTGGTGGTGGAAGTGGGTCGACGAACAGGCGGAGGAGGCGGTGGCGGCGCTGCCTCGGCTGGTGGAGGCGGTGTCGCCGGAGCCGGAGCGGGAGGTGGTGGATGAGGAGGCGGAGCGGCGGCGGGTGGCGTTGGCGCGGGCGCGGATGCGGGCACGGCTGGAGCGGACCGACCGACAAAACGACAATTCGGATGTACCACGTAAAGCCGGGGGCGTGCGTGAGTGAAGGTCCGTGAATGGGTCTGTGCGTCCCTGAGGTGGACGGAGACGCGCTATCGGTGTGCGTCTGGTGCATCTGACGCGTCACGAGCATCGGACCGCTTAGGATGCGTCTGACGCGTTGACCAAATCGTTATAAGCGAAGCGATCACCGATACCCCATATGTACGTGTCGGTACCCTGCACGTGCTAGCGTCGAAGACGTAACACCACAAGCACCACCGCTGACCAGCCAAAACGCCGGAAGGAACGCCGTGACCGCCACGATCCCCCCGCCGTACACCATGCTCCTCGACTCACAACGAGCAGGCGCCACCACGAGTCACATGCTCGACGCGCTGGTCTTCTCGGCCGCCGCCAACGCCACAGAGTTCAGCAGCGGCAACTGGGACCACCTCCTGGAACGCGCTCACGACCGCGTGTTCGGTGCCGCCGCCACCGCCGCGATGGACGAGACCGCCCCCCTCGGGGTCGACATCTGGGACGGCGTCACCTACGACGACCTGCCCGATGTCGCAGTCGCCGGAGTCCTCACCTCTGCGCTGTACGTCGCGTGCCGGTTCTGCGACCACACCGACGAGCGCGGCACGCCACTAGCGGAACTGCTTTCAGACGGTGGCGCGGCAGACCAGCGGGTCACCGTCACCCCGGCCTTGCCCGACGACACCGAGCGCGTCGACCTGATCGAGTTCGTGCAGAAGGAAGGCCGGACGCTGCTCGTCCCGTCCGCCGGGGCGCAGATCTTCCGGGTCATGCATCAGATCAAGAAGCTGGCCGCCGACCACCCCGGCCACACCGTGAGCTGGGCGTTCATGCACCCCGCAACCGGTGAAGTGCTGTCGGCGTACGACCTGTCCGCCAAGTCCTGACCACCCCATCAACCCAATCCGGCCCCGCGACCGCCACGGTCGCGGGGCCACGCATTTCCAAGGAGAAACACATGGACACGATCACCCGCCGGACCCGCACCGAACTGCAGGCCGCGGCCACCGAGGTCCGCAACGCGGGCGGCACCACCACGCACATACTCGCGACGATCGCCCGCATGCTGACGCCGGCCGCCGCGCCGCTGGAGTACGAGAACAACCTGGCCAGCGTCCGGGACACGGCGTCGTTCCACTTCGAGGCCCTGTCCAGCGCGTACATCCGGAACAAGGGCGTCACGCCGTACCTGGCCGACACCTCGTTGGACAACCTCGCGGGCGGCGACCAGATGACGGTCATTGAACGCGTCATCAACGAGTTCGGCGAGCTGGACGAGGACGCGGAGATGCCCGCGCCGCCGATCGCGCTCGCCGACAACCTGCTCCACTGCCTGCGCAAGGCGGCCGCGCTCAGGGTCGAGTACGGGCCGCACTACGGAACCACCTACACCGCGATCCGTGAGGCGCTGGTGACGCTCCTCGGCACCCAGTCCGTGGGCTACTCGCTGGCGGTCGAGTCCATCGACCGCGCGCTTACGACCGGACAGGGCATTGCCGAGGCCATCGCGTACATGGACGGCCAGTTGTGACCCCGCCGACGAGAGACACCAGCACGCGCGGCATCGCCGAGCACTTGCTGGAGACGCTGCGCCTGCTCAACCTCGCCGACAACCAGCGGTTGGCCGTCCAGGCCGGTGGCGCCTATGGCGACGTCCGCGAAGCCCTGACCAAGGTCTTGGTCGAGGAGGGGTGGGGTCGTCAGATGGCCAACGAGGCGATCTACGTGGCGATGTCCAGCGACACCTCTCTGTTCGACGCGATGCTCGCCAGCCGAACCGGCTAAAAGCGGAACTGCAATCAACGAGCTGGGGTCGCCTGAGCGGCCCCAGCTCGACCGAAAGGAACGAATCATGCATGTTGCCGTCGACCAGGCCCCGGCCGGCGTCGCAGAGATCACCGACGAGAGCGCCCAGCAGATCGCCGACGCGATCAGCGCCCACTTCCGGGCAGACCCCGACTACGCCCCGCAGGTCATGCACGCCGACTGGGACGGCGGCAGCGGCCGCGTCATCGTCTGGGGGCACGGCCTATCCGACTGGGCGTACTTGGCGAGCGGCGGCGGGGTGTCGGAGGACGGGGACCCGACCGTGTACGAGCCGGTGCCGCTGCCTCCGGGCGTCTGGGTCGAGCCTGTGAGCCCGAACGCCCTGCGTGTCCTGCCCGAGGGCTGAAGCGCCGATGGCCGGGCCCGCCACAGGCCCGGCCATCACCAACACCACAAGTCTGGCCCTCGTCGCCGACGAGGCCCCAGTGCATCTCAGGGTAACGCCTGCCGGGCGGTCTCGACTCGCCCGCTATCCGAAGAAGGGTGAAATGCATGGATCGCCGGTTTTGTGACGATATGGAGCCAGGGGAGAGCATCGAGGACGTCTTCCCCATCAAGATCGGCGACGAGTGCGGAGACTGCGGTGCGCGTTGGGACGCGCCGCCGGAGGAGCACAGCTATTCCTGCATGGCGGGTTGGCGTTAGCTCGGTCGTCCTGCGGGCCGCTGGCCCGAGGTGTGGGGTGGCTCGCAGCTCGCACATGCTCGTTATCTAATCGTTATATTGCGTGATCGCGCTGGTACCCTGCATATCCGTACCGGTGCGCTCAAGGTGCTAATGTGGTTGAGAAGCACCACAAAAGACCAGTACAGCGCGCCGAAAGCGGCAGCGCAACCAAACAACTCGGCAACGACCCCGCGACCGCCACGGTCGCGGGGTCGTCTGCGTTCCAGAAGGGCCGACACCATGAGCACCACCGCCACGAAGACCGACGCGCCCGCGACCGACCGGCAGCGGGCATTGTTCGACCGCCTCGTCGAGGAGCGGGTCCACCCGTACACCCCCGAAGTCATCGCCCTGCTCAGGAAGGCGTCCGGCCCGAACATGTCGAAAGCGATCAGCGCCCTGCTCGGCGCGCCCCGTAAGCCGAAGCCCGTCGAGACCGTGACCATCGAGCCCGGCGTCTACAAGAAGAACGGCGACATCTACGAGATCAAGAAGTCCCGCACCGGCGTGCTACGCGTCAAGCGGATCCGCGTCGTCGGCAGCAAGGTTCAGCGATACGCCTCGTTCTACCGGGCCGGCCAGTTCACCCCGGACGACAAGGTCACCCTCGACGACGCCACCGGATTCGGCCACCAGTACGGCATTTGCTGCTGCTGCTTCCGGCTGCTCACCGACGCCCAGTCCGTCCACGACGGCATCGGGCCGGTGTGCAAGAAGAGGTACTTCCCCGCCCAGTAGCGACACAACACAGGTAGAGCCGCTAAAAGCGTAACCGCAATCGAAACGTCGGCCCCGCAACGGCGGGGCCGACACCCCTCAGGAGGAACGTTGACGCAAGAGATCGAAACCACCCGCATGTTCGGCAACTGCCCGGTCAAGGGCTGCAAGCAGCGTTTCGTGACCGACACCCCCGCCTTCCGGCACTACGACCGAGACCGCGCGCAGCGGGTCGTCGGCAGCTACCTCAAGCCGGTCACCAAGCACTCCGGCATGGCGGACCCCGGCTGGTGGTCCTTCTTCGACGTCTACGACCACCTGTACACCGACCCCCGCCACTGGACCGGGCAGGTCGCCGACGACCGGCCCCGCTGCCCCGACCACAACGTGCTGTTCCGCTGGCGGCAGCTCGACACCAGCAAGGGCGCCAACCCCGACAAGCGGTGCGACGGCCGCTGCCGATCCGCCCGCGGCCCCGTCTGCGATTGCCCCTGCCTGGGCGAGCAGCACGGCGCGGACAACGTCATCAAGATCTGAAAGGACCAGCCTCATGCTGCAGCCGAACCGAACCGCTCTCCAGATCATCAACCGGCTTCGGGCGGACGGGTTCACCGTCACCATCCCGGACACGCCGTACCGGCGCATCTACCAGCTCCGGCTCAGCCGCGGTTGGTACTTCGGGACGCTCGACGTCTCCGCCGACAAGGGGCGCGCCCTGCGGATCTCCATGACGTGGCAGCCGAACAGGACCAACCGAAAGGGCAGCGGCGCCTCCCGGATCATCGGCCTGCTCAACACCCTGCCTCAGCACGGCTGGAACAACTGAAAGGACCTCCCATGCAGCAGATGTACGTGCCGGGCATCGCCCGCGTCTTCTTCGACAGCATCCAGAACGGCCGCATCCACCAGGCCGACTACGTCGCCGTGCTCAACGGCTCCTGGGCGTTGGCCGTCGCGGTGTGCGACGGCGCGGGCGACGACCCCGACGCGGCCGACGCCTCGCAGATCAGCGCGCAGATCGCCGCCGCCGTCGCAGGCTCCACCAACAGCAGCTTGGAGGGGCTGCACGCGGCCCGCACCTACCTGCAGCGGCGCAACGAGGAGGCCCCGCCCGGCCAGGAAGGCATCACCACTGCGGTCGTCGCCGCGATCACCCCCGGCGGTCTCGACCTCGCCTGGGTCGGCGACTCGCCCGCCTGGGCGGTGATGCGGAACGGCACGGTCGTCCCCCTGACCACACCGTCCTGCCACCCCTGCGGCACCCCCTGCAACGTCGAGGAGAGACACGAAGGGACGACCTGGCCGCACCGGCGGCCCTTCACCCTCACCGACGACTACGCCCGCATCGTCCTCGCCTCGGACGGCCTGACCGCGCACCTGCCGCTCAGCGGGCGGGCCGACCACGTGAACGCGATGGTCGACGACCTCGCGCGCTTGGCCGCGCTCGACCTCGACGGCGAGTACGTCGCAGCGTCGCTGCTCAACCTGGCCCGCAGCGGCCGAGGCCGCGACAACACCACCGTCGCCGTCATCGACCTGAGCGACAGCTAGGAGGCGCCGTGACCAGCACCGTGACCGGGCTACTGCTCACCACCGACCTGGGCTGGGGTGACCGGGTGCCGCTGCTGACGGCCGACGACGGCGGCCGCCTCGACCACCCTTACCTGTCGGGCGTGCTCACCCTCGGCGATGGCGACACCGACACCGAGATCACCCAAGTCGAGGTGTACCCGCACCTGCGCCTCATCGTCGGCCAGCTCGCCCACCCCGGCGACCGGCCGCGCAACCGCATCGCCGGGCTGCTGCTCGACCGGTACTTCGGGCCCGCCTCCAACCGGTGGTGGCTCGACCTGCGCGGCGGCGTCGTCATCACCGGCCTATGCCACTGCGGCGCCCCCACAGACCTGCCCGACCCCATCTACGACACGGCCCGAGCCGTGTCCGACTCGATCCCGAGAGGAAACGCATGAGCAAGAGAGCCAGACCCGCCGTCAACCCGATCACCAGCCACAGCGTGATCAGCATGAAGGCGCGGGCGTGCGGGTGGGCGATCACGACCGCCCCGACCGGCGGCAGCTCCACCGAGCTGGTCCTGATCCGCGACGACTGGAAGATCGTCGTCGCCTTCCAGGGATCCACCGCGCTGGCAGCCGCCCTCCAGTACCCGGGCCAGACCGCGCCCGCGGGCATGCTGCCCCTCGCCATGGTGTCTGTCTACCTGCGGGGCAACCGGGAGCAGATGGCGGCGTTCCGGTGGGGACAGCGGGTCATCGTCGGCGATCGGGCCGGGGTGGTGGAGGACATCGTGCCGGACGGGGAGGTGAAGGTCCGGCTCGTCGTCCGCTACGACGACGGCAGCGTGGGATCGCCGTTCACCACGTTTGTCCACGCTGAGGACGAGGTGGCGGTGTGAAGCCGATCCGCCGGACGGTGGCGCTGCTCAACCACGTCATTTACCGGGACCCGGACGGGGAACACGCGTACGTGCTCGGCCCCGGCCCGCACGGCAAGGTCTTCCACGTCCCCGGCTGCCCGAAGGTCAAGGGCATCGAGGGCACGGAGAGGGTGATCGGCACCTATCATCACCTGTTCACCGCCACCTGCATGCCGTGCAACCACTGCATGCCGCACGGCTCGCACAAGGTGACCCTGCCGGACGGCACCCACCGATACCGGCCGATGGGCCCCATCGCGGCCGGCCACCACGGCGACCGCATCGAGGAGCACGGCGAGTACGCCCTGTGCGACCAGACCCGCGGCAAGTGGCGGGTCCGCGAGTGGGCCGGGGACGGGCCGGCCGCGCTCGCCCGCGCCGCCAAGCTGGGCGTGACGGTGATCCTCGGACCGCCCGACGCCCGGTACGGCCTCCCGATCGGGCCGGAGACGCAGCGGTGACCCAGCACGCTGCGCCCGTCCATGTCGAGGACGTCGTCGAGGGCCGGGACGGTTCGTACGTTGTGCTGCGCGTCCGAGAGGGCGGCCGCCTCATCAAGGCTCGCCACACCGCGACCGGCACCATCTGGCACCTGGAGGTGAGAGATGGAGCCTGGGCCCGGATCTGAGCTGGCGATCCCGGTATTCATGGCGCCGGACGCGATCGCGCTCGAAGGCGTCGTCCTCGGCCCGGACGAGCCTCACGCGCTGGTGCGTGACGGCGTGCTGGTCTGCCCGCACCCCGACTGCGGGGCGGTTGACCAGATCGTCGAGCTGGACGTCGCCACCCGCAGCAACGAACTGGAGATCGTCGGTCCCGGCGCAATCGCTGCGTACTGCGGCGACAGCACGTTCGAGGGCGACGGCTTCGAGTGCGACGTGTGCAGCCGCCGCGTCAGCCTCCCAGACGACTTCGAGATCGTCTCCTGGGACTAACCCCCACACACTGGCCCCGCCAAACGGCGGGGTCAGCCTGCTAACAGCGGAACCGCAATCAGAGACCTGAACAGGGAGAATATTCATGGCGACCACCAAACAACGCGGCAAGCGTCGCCGCGTCACGCAGGCGCAGAAGGACCGCAGCGCCGCCAACCGCACCGCCGCCCGGGAGGTGCTGCACGCCTACGCCGTGCTGTGCCTGTCCGACCCGGCCGAGCTGGAGCAGTTCCGCTCGATCGCGGCAAGCCTCGGCTGGAAGTACGACCCCGCCAGCGACGACCCGGGGTACTCGCTGCAGAACGTGGCGCTGCTCGCCGCGCAGCGTCGCCCGCTCACCTGGTGCGGCGGCTTCGACTACTGGCTGAGCGTCGGCCGGTGCGTGGTCGCGGGGGAGACGTCGCTCGGGACCTGGCGGCACATCGGCGGGAAGAAGACCGACGAGGAACGCGCCAAGGAGAAGGAACTGGCCGAGGAAGGCTGGCAGTCCACCGGGCGCAGGCCCCGCTACTACGTGAAGCGCGGCACGTTCGACGTCGCCCAGACGCGGCCGGCTGCGGCCTGCCCGCACTGCGGCACCACCCCGACCGGTGAGGACGACCGCACCACGCAATGCCCGCCGACGTGCGCGGTGTTCGCGCTCCGGCCGGGCTCCAAGCCGCCCCGAGACCTCGTCATCGAGGTGATGCAGGCCCAGCTCCTCGACGGCGACGAGGCCGAGGGCGGCGACTAATGAACCTCGACCCGAAGACGAGGACGGGCCGCCGCCAGCTCGCCCGCAACGCCCGCGCGTACGGCTACTACGACATCCCGGCCAGCCCCGGCCAGGGGCGGCAGTTCCAGGTCGACTGCCCGCTGTGCCGCCAGCGGGTCAGCGCCGCGTGGGAGAGCGGCACGACCCGCATCGCGCTGCTCGACGCCGCGATGGACGACCACCTGCTCCACGACTGCGAGCACGGCCCCCAGCAGTAGTCACCACCCCCGCGCAGGGCGGCGGGTGGCCGTCCTGCGCTTCGCATGAAGCGAGGAACTTTGATCACGATCAAGCACAACCACGAGGACGGCACGCTCGTCTACGGCACCCGCAAGGGCGACGGCGTGTACGACCTCATCCGCAAGTGGGAGAACGGCAACTTCAAGTTCTTCCCCTCCATCCGCATGATCGGGCTCCGCAACAGCCGGGACAGGGTCGCCGACCGCTGGGCTATCAACGCCGCGGCGAAGGCCCTGCGCGAGGCGGGGTTCGAGGTCGAAGTCGAGATCGACGACGAGCACCGCGACCGCGCCCAGGTCCTGGAAGACAGAGCCGACCGGCTCGACGACCGACGCGACGCGCTGGAGCGAAAGGCCGAGCGGCACGCCGGCGAGGCAGCGGCCGCGCACGACCGAGCGCATCAGATCAGCGAGCGGTTCGCGGCTGGCCAGCCGATCCTCGTCGGCCATCACTCCGAGCGGGGCGCACGGCGCGACCGGAAGCGCATGGACGCCGCGATGCGCAAGAGCATCGACGAGGACAAGGCGGCGCAGAGCGCTGCCGACCGTGCGAATGCGGTCGGCCGCCAGATGGCCCGCTCGGCGACTCCGGCCGTGACCAGGCGCCGGATCGAGAGGGCCGAAGCCGAGCTACGCCAGATCCAAAAGAACCTGGACGGTTACGAGCGCAGGCACCTCGACTACGCAGGTAACCCGCGCTACATCGAGGACCACGCGCCCGCCCAGGGTGACTACCGGGAGATGCAACTCGCCCGTAAAGCGCAGCTTGAGAACCAGCTCGAATACGACCGGGCGCAGCTCGCTGCCGCGATCGAGGCGGGCGAGTACGTCATGTGGGACAAGCACAACGTGCACGTCGGCGATGTCGTGCACTACTGGGGGATTCGGGCGCGCACCGTGGTGAAGGTCAACACGGTCACGGTCGCCGTCGAGTCCGGCTATTCCTGGCCCGACAAGGTGAAGTTCACCGACATCCGCCGCGTTGACTGCCCGCACGGCGAGAACGGGCCCGCAGTCACTACGACCAGCCGGCCTGCGAAGAAGGCCCCGGCCAGGCCGAAGGTCGAGGTGGCGAAGCTCGACACGGAGCGGCTGCAGGCGGCCGCGCAGACCGTCAGCAACATGCAGGTGGGTGCCGGGCGGGAAGCGTTCGTCAGTCCGTCGACCGTGGTGGACAGGCTGTTGGGGCTGGCCGAGATTGAGCCCGGCATGACCGTGCTCGAACCCTCCGCGGGCACCGGCAACATCGCTCTGGCGGCTGTTGTGCTCGGCGCGGTCGTGGACTGCGTGGAGATCGACAATGGCCTGGCGAACGTCCTCGTTGAGCGCGTTCCCGGCGTGAACTGCGTCCGCCGCCAGGACTTCCTCGACCTGGAGCAGGTGGAGCAGGTGGAGCAGGAGAGCTACGACCGGATCGTGATGAACCCGCCGTTCTCCGGCGGCAAGGACATCCTCCACGTCCGCCACGCGCTGCGCTTCCTCAATCCCGGCGGCCGCCTCGTCGCGGTGATGGCCGCCGGGGTGCTGCACCACCAGTCCAAGGCAGCCGAGCAGTTCCGCGCCCTGGTGGAGGAGCGCGACGGCTGGTTCGAGGAACTGCCCGAGAACTCGTTCGCCCCAGCGACCGGCGTCAGCACAGTCGTCGTGGTCATCCCCGCCGAGCAGTAGCCGCCGACCGTACATGGCCCCCTCCTCAGGTGGGGGCCATGATTATCCGGCGATCTGAGGCGCCGCCGGTGGCTGCTCGATCGTGACGTTGGTACTCCCTCTTTGTCCAGAGTTAAGGACTGCCGCCGCTGCCTGCGCATTCTTGAGGAGGATTGGATTATCTCGCAACGTGGCTTGCTCTAGGGGTGTGAGCTCCCGTACCACCAGCGTCTCAGGCTCCTTGATTAGGATCAGCGAGCCGATCTGTACGACTGCGGCGGGTGTGTCGTTCAGCTTCTCGATGAGCTCAGCGACCGCACCTATGTTGGTCGCGTTCACCTGGGCCTGTCTCTTCTCGACCTGCTCCAGTTCCACTGCGCGGACGGCGCCCTCGATAGTTGCGCGGATCCTCTCCTCGGTGAATTCGGCCCTTCCACGAGCGAGCATGCGCTTGAACCAGGATCCGAGAATCGGGGGGCTGTCCGCGACGATATCGAGGCCAAGCTGCTCTGCGGCCGCTCGAACCGCATCCTCGATCACTTCCGCGTCCGCTGCATCCTCTAGAAAGACACTGATCAGCACCAATCCTGGGAATGTCTCCAGTAGGTTCTCGTTACTCCGGACAGTGATGATGTTGACCGTGCCACCATCATGCGCTCGGATGTGCACCTGCTGATCGCTTACTACTTGGTAGTTGGCCTGCTCACCAGCTGCGTGGTTGCCAAGGCCGACGTTCGAGACATTTCGGCCAGACGGTTCGTCTTTGGACATTCGACCTCCGTGGATGTAGTGAGGGATGCCCTAGATTCTCTCCCGTCGCCGGGTGGACGCGTCTGAAATCAGCAGATCCGGCTGAAGATCGTCATTAGAGAGATCCAGCGCGTGACGAACCGCTGTTGTGTCGATCGGGCCTCACATCTGATCGCTCGCCAGGTCGATGTAGACAGCCGCCACCACCGCATATGGCTGCGCGCCCGGAACCCGTACTACACGTGGCCCGAGCACACCCTGACCGCCGCGCCCGCCTTGGCGAACGACAAGGCCTATCTCTCCTCCGAGAAGGCATGGCTGGCCGTGCTCCGTTGGGCCACCCAGCTCTCGCTTTCGTTCTACCCCCTCGCTTGTTGCGAAAGGTAACACCACAGATGAATTGCCACTCTGCAGTACCCCCTGCCCAAAATCACTCCGCGCAGGCGCTCGTCCATGTGTATCGGCACGTGCGTGCCGTCTGCGAGGAGTCGTCCTGCAGGGAGTCCGGGTGCTGAACCGGCTCTTCCCCGACGACATCGACGTGGTCGAAATGTTCGCGGGCGGTGGCGGATCCGGAACCGGGATCGCTGCCGTCCCCGGCACCAAAATCAAGTTCGCAGCCAACCACGCCAAGCCCGCGAAGTGGACGTACGTCAAGAACCATCCCAACGTGAACTTCTGGCTCGGCGACGTCCAGGCCGCTGACGCCATCGACAAGTTCCCCTACGCCAGCTTCTTCTGGGCCTCGCCGGCGTGCTTCGTCGCGGGCACGCTCATCCTCACCCGTCGCGGCCTCGTCCCCATCGAGGAGGTTCGCGAAGGCGACGAGGTGTTCACCCACCAGCGCCGCTGGCGTCTGGTTACCGGCACCATGCGTAAGCTCGCTCCCACCGTCATCGTGTCCGGCAAGGGATTCCATCAGGGCATCGAAACCACCGCCGAGCACCCCTTCTACACCCGAAAGCGCAGCCGCGTATGGGACAACGACGCTCGCACGTACCGGCACTCCGTCGCTGACGAGTCCGAATGGACCGAAGCGAAGGACCTCGGGCCAGGCACCTGGTGGGCGACCCCGACCGACTTCGGCGAACCTCTGCCGGTGCCGGAGGTCGGCGGGCGCGGCATGGAGTTCACGCCGGAGTTCTGGTGGATGGTCGGCCGGTGGGTCGGCGACGGCTGGCTGCGAGCTAAGCGATCAACCAAGCTCGACCCCAGCCTGCGCCGACGCTCCCAGCCGGCTGGATCGTCGTGCGTCATATGCGGCGGCAAGACAAGGCAGCACGGCAAGAGCACCACGGGCCGTGTTCGGCTGTTCTGCTCGGACCGCTGCAGGCGGGCCAGCGTCCGCCGCAACCCTGATCACGGGCGGTACGACCTGGCCATCACCTGCGGCTACCACGAGGTGGAGGACCTAGCCCAGAAGCTCGACGCCCTCCACGAGTTGACCTGGAACCGAGGCCGGACCAAGACCGCCGCCCGATTCGTCGCGTCACACCGGGGCCTGGTCGAGTGGATGGCCGAGCATTTCGGGCAGCACGCCCACGGCAAGACCATCCCCGCCTGGGCGATGACCATGCCACGAGCGTGGCGTGAGGCGCTGCTCGACGGCTACCTGTCGGCGGACGGTTGCATTGACGCGAAGTACACCAGGGCGTCCACCGTGTCCAAGAAGCTGGCCATCGGTATCCGGATGCTGGCCAACTCGCTCGGGCACGTCGCCAACCTCGGCTACCAGCCCGCCCGCAATCGGCAACGAATCATCGACGGACGGCCCGTCAACGAGCGGCCGACCTGGACCGTGTCCTGGATCACAGCCGGCCCGCAGCGCTCCCAGTACGCCGAAGCCGAAGGCCACCGCTGGTCGAACACCCACCACCCGGCCAGCACCAGACGTCTGGAGCTGGTCTACAACATCCACGTCGCCGACGACGAGTCGTACGTCGCGGACGGCATCACCGTCCACAACTGCCCCGCGTTCTCCACGGCCTCGGGCGAGACGCGGTACTTCGACAAGGAAAACCAGATGGCCCTGTGGGCCGACGACCTGGACGACCTGACCGAGCACCAGAAGACCCGCATCCGGTCGCGGGCGCTGATGGAGGAGGTCGTCACCTACCTGCGTCACTGCCAGGAGAAGCACGGCAAGCCGGTGCTCGGGTTCGGCGTCGAGAACGTTGTGCAGGCCCGTCTGTGGGCGCACTGGGACCGATGGATCCGGGAGCTGCGGAAGCTCGGCTACATCATCCAGATCCACGCCGTCAACGCCGCGCACGTGCAGGGACGGACCACGCTGCCGACGCCGCAGTCCCGCGACCGCATGCTCATCTCCGGCATCCACGAGTCCGTGGGTCGCACGCCGAACTACCGCAAGTGGTTCGACCCACACTGCTTCTGCCCCCGCCACGGCGGATGGGTGCAGGCCGTCCGCGCGTGGAAGAAGCGCGGCGTGGACATGGGCGTCTACGGCATCAAGACCGGCCAATACGTGTGGGTGTGCCCCGAGGTCGCCTGCCAGGGGCAGATCATCGAACCGCCGGTGCTCCCGGCCGCGTACACGATCGACTGGTCCGACCTCGGCACACCGATCGGCTCCCGGAAGAAGACGAAGAAGAAGCCCGAGGGCCTGGCGCCGAAGACGATCGCCCGCATCCGCGCCGGGGTCGAGGAGCACTGGATCAAGCCGTTCACCGTCCCCGCGGGCGGCACCTGGAACGACGGGCCCAGGGGAGTGGACGAGCCGATCCTCGCGCTCACCACCCGCGAAGCGAACGCCCTCGTCGTGCCTTGCGAAGGCCGCGACGGGAAGACGGCGCGGCCGGTCAGCATGCCGAAGCGGACCAGCACCACCCGGAACGAGGACGGCATCGCCTTCCCGCCGGAGGCGCAATCAGGAGCGTTCCCCTCGTTCCTGTCGCTGATGAGGTCGGGTCGGCCGCGTAACACCGACCCGACCACGGACCCGCTGGCGACCCTCGTCTCGGACGGCTCCAACCACGGGCTCGCTACTGACCCGGCCGTCAAGGACGGCATGTTGCCGCTGGTGTTCCCGTTCCGGGGCGGTGGCGACGAGTTCAAATCAAGGCCCGCGTTCGATGACCCCGCCCACGCGGTCACGGCCGGCGGCTTCCACCACGGGCTCGGCGTCCCTCCCGGCTGGCTCCCGCCGCCAGCGCTGCTCATGCGGAACAACGGCAGCAGGGGCGACGGGCGCGAGCACGTCACCCCGGCGAGCGAGCACATGCGCACCGTCACCACGGCAGGGCACCAGTCGCTCCTCACCGCGCCGCCCGGCCTGCCCCTGCCTGAGACGCTGCTCATGGCGTACTACGGCAACGGGCGCACGCAGAGCGTGCACGAGCCGCTGGGGACGATCCCGACCCGAGACCGGTGGGCGCTGCTCACCCCGGACGGGCAGATCGACGTGTCGTCCATCCTGTTCAGGATGCTTCGGATCCCGGAGTTGCAGCGGGCACAGTCGTTCCCGGACCGGTACGTGTTCGTCGCCGACACCGCCCGCGACAAGGTCAAGTTGATCGGCAACGCGGTACCGCCGCCCATGGCCGAGATCCTGACCTGCGCCCTCATCGAGGCGTTCCTAGGTATCGAGCTCTCCAGGTTCGACTACGACCTCGTAGCTTGACCCGTCGATAGCGGAACCACAATTGGCCTTGCGCGCTCAGCGGGCAGGGCCTCGCTTCAAACCGAAGGAGACCGACATGGCCACCCGCCACGTCGTCCAGATGACCGCGACCTCGATCCCTCCGTCCCAGTCTGACGGCGCTTATCCCGCCTGCTGCCTCTTCTTAAGGGGCGGCGCGCCCCGACGAACTAGAAAGGAGCAGCGCACTGGACCCCGTAGCCTTCGGCGCCCTCCGCAGTGTCAACCAATGGCAGGTCTCGACGGTGTAGGGGGCATCAAGGTTCAACCGCAAAGCCACTCACGCACCACAAGCCTCTGACGGATAGCGGGTGAGAGGCGGGATTTCCGCAATACGGAGTTGCAATCACAAGCTTCCGCTGGTGCCTCGCTCCGGGTACAATAAGCCGGTCTAGTCGCAAGTGACGCGCCTGCACGATGTCAGGAAGTAGCAGCGTTGATTTCCCGAACGAGGATCCGCAGCATTGGTGTCATCGGTATTTTGATGTCGTACGTCCTCTTTGCGGGCTGTAGCTCAGGTTCCGCAAGTGACGGCAAAGAGGCGACTAAGCCTCTCGTGCGCTACATCGGAACCGATCCTAGGATTCTAATCCATGAATTTCCTACTGCCATGGAGGCTTCGGTTTCCGGTGTCCTCATGTACGTAGCCAAGGGGAGATGTCTCGCAATGGCGGACCGGCCGGCGAAAGGTCGACACGCGGCAATTGTGTGGCCCAAAGGTGTGGAGCCCCTGGTGGCTCGTGGGAAGCGAGGTGTCCGTCTAAAGAACGGTTCGCTTCTTCTCGAAGGAGACCACTTCGCAGTGTCTGGCGGGGCGGTGTCGGCCAGAGCTGAGGAGTTCCGGAGTGTCGACATTCCTGCGCCATGCTTGCAAGGTGCTGATTCACTGCTCGTTTTGAACGACGATTTCGTGCTCGATTAGGGGCTTCAGCGCCGTTCCTTTGGCTGGAGCGGCGCCGAAGTTTACTCTCTAACGGGTCCACACGGTCCAGTTGGCGCCCCATGGACTGTAAACGGTCGCTACCGAAGTGAACGAAGAAAGTCCGCCGACTTTGCCCATGTGAATCCCGTACGCTATTCTATTGTAGAACCACGGACCTCCGCTGTCGCCGCCAGTCGAGATGTCGTGCTCCGTAACCCACACTCCATCGCTGCCAGAGTAATGAGCGACGTAGCTACATGTATGACCGGTTTCACGGCCGTATTTGCAAACGGGGTCCCCGATGCCTGGATAACTCCAGCCGTCAGCGTATCGCGGGTCGTTGAGGTCGGCATAGAATGTGCGAGTAAGGGTCTTGCCTCCCTGGTTGTAGCTCGCGACATCATATGTGGGTGACCGGAACATCCGTGAAATGGTGGTATGATCGCCGCCCTGTGTGGGGTGATTGTTGTACCAGAGGTACTCTGCGTCCGCACAATGCTCTGCAGTGCTTGACCTGCGGGTCGTCCCATTGGTGATGTTGAAGCCAGACGTGCAGTGGTGTGTGCCCAGGGTTTGTTCCAGCCAGCCACCGCCCCGAATGTACTGATCCTCCAGGACGCGTCCTGTGAGGGTGTCGTCACTGATGACGCCCACGCGGATTGTGGCGAGTGCCACAGCATCCCGAGTCCGTGCTTGCAGGGATTCGATGGAGACTGTTGAGCGAACTGCCGCCTTCGCCTTGAACTTAAGCGTGATTTCGCCGGTCACGGGGTTCGCGTCCGAAACTTCGGCTATTTCGACCTCGGGTTGTGCTGTCACGGTCTCTTTTGCCCGTGTTACCGCGTCATGGAATTCTTGTTCGGTGTAACCTTTATTGTCCGACAGTTCCACCCGTACTGGCAGGGACTTGGCCAACTCGGCCACATTGGACGGAATGGAACCCTTGAACCCCACTGCTGCGCCACGTCCATTGTCGACAATGGCGAGGGCGGCGACTTCCCCGGGGAATCGATTTCGGAGATTCTTTGAAAAATCGCGGAAAGTCTCCGACCATCCCCATCGGTCGATGGATTCTTCCAGGCTCATGCCCATCGTCTTGGCGAGGCCCTTCAGATCGTCTATCTCGGTTAGGTCCAGATCATCGATGCTCACCTCTGGACGTCCGGGAGGCCCGTCGGGCCAGTTCGGCTTGACGGTGGCAGTGGCGCTCGCCTCTGTCGCGTACTGCTCGATCGCTTCCTCCAGAGAGGATCCTGATTGAGCAGCCTTTACCTTGAGCCGCTCCAGCGTTGGTCTTTCCACCGGCGACCCAGTGATTACGATGGGATCATTGGAAGAAGCGTGGGCCGATGCGGGGACTGCGGTCAGCCCAATCGCTAACGTAATTGCTGCCGTTGTTCTGCGTAACACGTGTCTCCTTCGATTGCGGCCTGTGATCACTACTTTAGGTTGAAATACGGAAATATCAAGGGATCAGTTGGCCTCGACTCTGGTCGGCGCATTTTGGATCGGTACGATCGCTGTAGGTAACCGTCTTGAAGGGGTGCACTCCTCGATGCCGCGATTGTCGGCCGTCCCATTGTGTGTCTCCTCTATGACGGAATGATATTTGGGGTGGTCAGGACCACGACGATCAACATGTAAATGTCAACTCGACGTTGTATGGCACCACCTGGCGGGCCGCGAAGGGGCCCCCGGGTCGTAGCTCAACGACTCCCTCGACCCGGTTGGAATTGGCCGCCATCGTCCACGGCGCCTGACCGGCAGCGAGACCATCCTGCGCACATGGTGGGAGGCCGTGTGACAGGTCGTGCCCGAGAATGAGCGTCTGACGCAGCTGGAGTGTCAGACACGCCCGGCGCGGGCTCTACCGTTCTCTAGAACAGGACCGTCGAATCGGGGAGTGGAGTATGAACAAGGCAGAACAGACTGAGGAGTACGCCTGCCGCACGGACGCGCCAGGCAAAGGCGGCCGCAAAGAGAGGCGTTGAGGCGTTGATCACCGTCAGCGCCGTGGTCGGCGGCGGTGAGGTGCGCATCGGCGGACTCGGCGTGTTCGACCGCAGCTACCACAAGGCCACGGCCCGCCGGAACCCGAACACCAACGAGGTGGTCGAGGTGCTCGGCAAGTGGGTCATGCGGTTCAGGGCGGCCACGAAGGTCAAGGCCGCCGTCACAAGTAGCACCAGCTCGTCGGCGGTCCGCTGCGGGGGCGCGGACCGCCGACGTTTCCATTTGCGAAGGACACCGAATGAAGCGATCTGACATGGACGCCGCCCTCGACGAGCTGTACGCCAAGGTGCCGCAGCCCGGGTGCAAGGGGCTGTGCGTCGATAGCTGCGGCCCGGTCGGGATGAACCCGCGCGAGCACCAGCGGATCCGCGAGCGGGGCGTGAAGATCCCGCACCACCGGGACGCGCTGGCCCAGCTCATCGAGACGGGGGACTACTCCTGTCCGGCACTCGCGGATGGGCAGTGCAGCGTGTACGACATCCGGCCGATGTCCTGTCACCTCTGGGGCGCCGTTGAGTCGATGCCGTGCCCGTACGGCTGCCGCCCAGAGGAGGGGCTGCTGTCGGACGCGGAGGGGCACACGCTGCTGGCGCGGTCGCTCGACGTCGGCAAGCCAGACCCGCTCAACGCCGAACAGCTCGGGCGTCTCAAGCAGCGGTTCGACGACCCGAAGTTCCGGCGTACCGTGCGCGAGTACGTGCAGGAGAACCGGCCTGCGGCGAACCCTGAGCAGGCGGTCCAGCACTGGGCAGGCAAGGCCGCTCAGTACGGCATCGGCCTGCCTGCCGCGCCGAAGGCGAAGCGTTCATGTCGTCGACGCGGATGACCCGCTGCCGCCGGCCGGGCGTAGAGCCCTGGATGTGCCGCTACTCGGAGTCGTGCTCCTCCAGGTCCAGCTCGTCCAGGTACGCCTCCATGGCGTCGTTGATGGCGGCCATGCCGCCCATCTCTTCCTGCTTACTGGCGGCGGCGAGCCTTGCCCGGGTGTTGCGTTTGAGCCGGATCGTGGCCATCGGCGCTACGGGACGGTCGCGGGGTGTGCCGGGCCTGTCTCTTATACACTTCTGACGCTGCCGACGATCCC
>NZ_JABCPZ010000109.1 GCF_013283785.1 Nonomuraea antri | reverse complement strand
CCGCCACGGCCACCGCGCGGTTGAGTCGTACCACGGCCGAGCCGGTCAGGGCCTCCAGCAGCTCGTAGAGCGCGGCGATCTCGGCCCAGTCGGTGTCGCCGGCGTGGGCGGCCGAGGCGTGCTCGGCCGCGATGGCCGCCTGCACCAGGTACGGCCCGGGCGGCCCAGGCGTGAGGATGCCCAGGGCCTCGGAGATCTCGTCGTGCCGCCACCGCGACCGGTCCTGTTCGGCCAGCCGGACGATGCGGCCGGCGGCGTCGAGCCTGGCGTCCCTGCGCGCGTGGTGCAACATCATCAGCGCCAGCAGCGCCCGTACCTCGGTGTCGGCGGGCATCAGCTCGGCCAGGAGGCGGGCCAGCGCGATCGCCTCGGCGGCCGGTTCGTCGCGTATGAGCCGTTCGCCCTCGGCCGCCGCGTAGCCCTCGGTGAAGATCAGGTAGATCACGGCCAGTACGCCGTCGCGCCGCTCGGCCAGCTCGTCGCCGGACGGCACCCGGTACGGGATGCCCGCCTGGCTGATCTTCTTCTTGGCCCTGGTCAGCCTGGCCGCCATGGTCGGCTCGCTGACCAGGAACAGCCGGGCGATCTGACGCGTGCTCAACCCGCCCACGCAGCGCAGCGTCAGCGCCACCCGAGCCTCCATCGACAGCGCCGGATGGCAGCAGGTGAACACCATCCGCAGCCGGTCGTCCCCGGGGGCGGGGCCGGGCTCCTGATCGACGATCAGTTGCGGCAGCTTGCGCGCGGCCACCGCCGAACGCCGCAGCCGGTCGACCGCCCGCCTGCGGGCCGCGGTCAGCAACCACGCGGGCGGGTTGGCTGGCACCGGCGGCCAGGCGGACACCGCGGTGGCGAAGGCGTCCTGCAGCGACTCCTCGGCCAGGTCGAGGTCGCGCAGCTCGGCGGTGAGCAGGGCGAGCAGGCGCGCCCAGTGCTCGCGGTACGCCTGCTCGACCGCGCTCATCCCACGACCGCACTCATCGCGCCACCCGCACTCATCGCGCCACCCGCCCTGACCGCGACGACGGCCCTGACCGCGATGACGGCCCTGACCGCGATGACGGCCCTGACCGCGATGACGGCCCTGACCGCGACGACAGCACAGACCGCCGCGACGACCGCGATCATCCGACCACCGGCCGGACCTCGACGGTCGGCTCGGGGCAGGCCTTGGCCAGTTCGATCGCCTCGTCCAGGTCGCGGGCGTCGATCAGGTAGAACCCGCACAGGCGCTCGGTCGACTCCGCGAACGGGCCGTCGGCGCGCAGCTCGTCGCGCAGCGACACCGCCCGGCCGGGGCCGGTCAGCTCCTCGCCGTCGACGTAGGCGCCGCGCGACTTGAGCAGCTCGATGAACCCGTTGTGCGCCTCGTACGAGTCGGCGCCGGTCGGCCACGCCCAGTCGCCGTACATCAGCAGCACATATCTCACGGCGCCACCTCCTCGGAGACCGGGCGGATCTCCACGCCGCCGGACGGCATGGCCGTGGCCAGCTCGACCGCGTCCGCCAGGCTCGCCGCCTCCACCATCAGGTAGCCGGAGATCTGCTCGACGGTCTCGGCGTAGGGGCCGTCGGTGACGAGGATCCGGCCGCCGTCCTTCCTGATCGTGGTGGCGGTGGAGGAGTGGGCCAGTTCGGCGCCGCCGAGCGCGGCGCCCCGCCGGCCGAGCAGCCGCTCGAAGGCGCCCCACTTCTCGTAGACGGCCTGGCGCTCCTCCGGCCCGGCCTGCGCCCAGGGGCGTTCGTCGCCGATGGCGAACAGCACGTACTTCATGTCGGTCCCTTCTGTCTCCTCCATGACGTACGGCCGCCGCGGAAATCGACAACCGTGCGGGAAGAAATCAGATCACGCCGACATTGTGGCCCGCAGCAGCGCTCCCAGCGCCATGCCGATCAGCATGGCCGCGGCGCCGGCGACGGCGGCCCACTTGCCCAGCCGCTCGCCGCGCACGTGGCCGATGATGCCCAGCGCCACCGCCACCGGCCCGAACACGATGGGGAAGAACAACAGAGCCACCGCGGCGCTGACGAACCCGATGATCGACAAGATCTGGGTGCGGGATTGCGGCCTGGGCACGGGGGTTGGTTGAGTCCACCCCGCCTCACGGGCGGGACGGTCACTCTCGGGGGTCGGTTCCTGGGCGGCGGTCACTAGCTGCTCCTCTCAGTGTGCGACTCATCACACACTGAAGTCGGGGATGCTGTCGACTCGGCGCTTCGGGATATCTACCCATTCCACCGGGCTTCTGACAGGGAACAAAGCTGTGGCGGCAGGGGGCGGGCGTGCACGACGTCCAGCCGGGAGACCGCCCGGGTGAGCGCGACGTACAGGCGGTTGAGCCCGCGCGGCTCGGCGCCGGCGATCGCGGCCGGCTCGGCCAGCACCACGTGGTCGTATTCGAGGCCCTTGGCCAGGGTGGCGGGCACGACGCCGAGGCGGCCGCCGACGTCCAGGCCCGCGTTCCACAGCGACTCGGTGAGCGGCTCGGCGTCGGCGTCGGCCGCGATCACCCCGATCGAGCCGGGGAACGCCAGCGCCTCGCGCGCCGTGACGGTCACGCCGGCGGCCAGGTCGGGCACCCGCGTGACGCGGAGCCTGCCGTCGCGGCGGTGGGAGCGGGTGGCGGGAACCTGCGCGCCGAGCGCCGGCAGCAGCGCGTTGGCCAGCTCGGCCACGGCGGCCGGCACGCGGAACCCGGTGGTCAGCGCGATGACGGTGGCGTCCGGCTTGCCCAGGGCGGCCAGCCGTTCCGGCCAGGAGGTGGCCGCCCACGGCGTGGTGGCCTGCGCCAGGTCGCCGAGCACGGTGATCGAGCCGTGCTCGGCCCGCCTGGCCACCGCCCGGCACTCCATGGGCGACAGGTCCTGCGCCTCGTCCACGATGACGTGGCCGTAGCCGCGCGGGCGCTCGATCAGGCAGGCCAGCTCGTCCAGGAGCACCAGGTCGGCGGACGACCACTTGGCGCTCTTGTACGTCCTGGGCGGCCTCGGCCAGGCGACGGCGGTGCGCTCCGCGGCGGTCAGCAGGTGCTCGGGCGGCGCGCTGAGCACTTCCCACAGCACCTGCTCGGGCCGCACGGCCGGCCACATCACGGCCACGAACGGCTCCACCGCCCGCCCCATCGAGCGCAGCCACGCCGCGTTCGCCGCCCGGCCCCGCGACTCGGCCTGGCGGCGCACCAGCTCCACCAGCCTGGCCCTGACCCGTTCGCGGCCCACCCCGTACGGCAGCGCGGCCCGCCGGGTGTCGTCGATGACGCGGCGCAGCTCGTCCTCGTGGATCCGCCACCGGAAGGAGCCGTCGGCCACCACGACCGGCTCGACCGGCTCGGCGATGCGCGCGTACAGGGCGTCGCGCAGCACGTCGGCCATCTTGACGTCGTGCTTGACCAGGGCCGCGGCCGCGCCGTCGGCCGCGGTGACCTCGGCGCGGCCGAGCAGCCGCTCCAGCGTGGACTGCTCGACCTCGGCCTCGCCGAGCGCGGGCAGCACGGCCGAGATGTAGCCGAGGAAGGCCCGGTTCGGCCCCAGGACCAGCACGCCGGCCCGCTCCAGCCGCTGCCGGTGCGCGTACAGCAGGTACGCGGCCCGGTGCAGGCCCACCGCCGTCTTGCCGGTGCCGGGGCCGCCCTGCACGACGATCGAGGTGTCGAGCCCGGCGCGGACGAGATCGTCCTGCTCGGGCTGGATGGTGGCGACGATGTCGCGCATCGGGCCGACGCGTGGGCGTTCGATCTCGGCCGCCAGGATCCGGCTGTGCCCCTGTTCGTCCGGTTCGTTCAATGAGCCCTGGTCGAGTCGTTCGTCCTCGTACCCGGTCAAGGTGGTGTCGGACCAGCCGAAGCGGCGGCGCAGCGCGACGCCCTGCGGCTCGCGGGCGCTGGCCCGGTAGAACGCGCGCGACACCGGCGCGCGCCAGTCGATGACCACCGGCGGGCCGCCGTGCTCGCCGGTGATGTGGCGGCGGCCGATGTGGTAGGCGCGGCCGCGGTGCTCGGCCGAGCCCGGGCCGAAGTCGAGCCGGCCGAAGAACGGCGGCCCGTCGGGCTCCTCGCTCAGCTCCTTGGCCAGACTCTTGAGGTGGCGGCCGAGCCGTTCCGCGCTGTATCTGTCGCCGGCCACGCTCTCGCCGACGATCACGTTCTCGCGCGCGCCGTCGAGCATTCTGCGCAGCCCGGCCCTGGCGCGGACGACGTGTTCCCGCTCCTCGTCGAGGGGTTCCATCCCGCCTCCACAAAGTGTTAACTCGGTCAATAATTTAACCAGGTTAACACTTTGCTAGGCTGTGCACATGACAGGACTGCGGGAGCTGCAGCGGCAGCGGGCGCGTGCGGCGATCTCCGGCGCGGCCGTCCGGCTGTTCCTGGAACGCGGATTCGACGAGGTGGGCGTGGCCGAGGTCGCGGCGGCGGCCGGCGTGTCCAAGCCGACGCTGTTCAAGTACTTCCCGACCAAGGAGGACTTGGCGCTGCACCGCATCGTCGACCACCGGGAGGAGTCGGCGCGGGTGGTGCGCGCGCGGCCGCCCGGGCAGCCGCCGCTGGAGGCCCTGCGCCGCCACTTCCTCGACGCCCTGGCCCGCCACGACCCGATCACCGGGCTCAACGACCACCCCGAGGTGGTGGCCTACCACCGGATGGTGTTCTCCACCCCGGGCCTGGCCGCCCGGCTGTTCCACCACCTGGCGCAGGACGAGCAGGCCCTGACCGCCGCCCTGGCGGAGGGTTCCGGCGCCGACGAGCTGACCTGCGCGTTGCTGGCCGGGCAGATCCTGGCCGTGCAGCGGGTGCTGGCGCGGCGCACCTGGCAGTTGCTCGCCGACGGCGCCCGCGCGGCCGACGTGGAACCGCGGGCGCGCGCGGCGGCCGCGCGGGCGTTCGCGATGCTGGCGGCCATCCCGGAAGCCACGGCCATCCCAGAAATCACGGCCCTCCCGGAAGCCGCGTCTCCTGCAGGTGGAGCCAGCGGCCCCGGCTGAGCACGGCGGTGGCCCGCCGGCCACTGGTCCCGTCGTGCCACTCCTCGTACGTGACCACCTGGAGCCCGGCCGCCTCGGCGACGACCCGGACGTCGCGGACGTCGATCGTCAGACCGGGCGCCCGGCCGTGCGCGGCGCGTACCTCGGCCAGCACGTCCTGCGCGCCGAGCACCCGGCCGTCGGGCGCGCACAGCTCGAAGCCGGGATCGTGCGCGTCGGCGAAGACGGCGAACTCGCCCGGGTCCGCCGCGCCCGAGAGCCAGCGTTCGATCACCCGGTGGTGCCGCACCACCTCGGCCTAGGCCTCCTGGCGGGTCACGGCGACACCGGCCACGTCCTGGCCGCGATCCAGTCGCGCATCGGGGTCGGACGGACGCCCAGCCGGACGGCGACGCCCGGGTCGGCGGCGTAGAACCGGTCACCGGCGGGCAGCCCGCCCAGCCAGCGATAGGTGGCCGCGACCCCTTCCGCCGCGTCCGGCCCGAGCAGGCGGGACAGGCCGGCGGCGAACTCGGCCACGTCCTGCGCGGCGTAGCGGACGCCCGGCCCGAACGCCGCCGCCAGTTCCGGTCCCGTCACCAGGTCGGCGCCGCCCAGGTCGAGCGTCGCGCCGGCCAGGCCGTCCACGGTGAGCGCGGCGGCGGTGGCGGCGGCCAGGTCGGCGTGCGACAGCCAGGACACCGGTAGCCCGGCGGGCAGCGGATAACGCAGCACCCCCTCGGCCGCCAGCGGCCCCGACACCCAGGGGGCGAGCAGGTTGTCCAGGTACACCGGCGGGCGCAGCACCACGGCGGGCAGCCCGCTGTCCAGCAGCGCCGCCGCCGCCCACCGGCGCGTCTCGAAGGCGGGCACGCCGGTGACCTGCGCGGGGATCCGGTTGCCGGTGTTGAACACCAGCCGCCGCACCCCCGCCGCGCCGGCCGCCGCGACGACGTTGCCGACGTAGGTCTCGACCCGCTCCCTGTCGTAGGTCATCGGCAGCAGCACCGCCGCGTGCGTGACCCCGTCGAACGCCTCCTTCACCCGCGCCGCGTCGCCCAGGTCGCCGGGGAAGGGCCGCACGCCGTCCGGGACGTTCGCGGTGCGCGCGAACCCGCGGACCCGGTGCCCCAGCCCGGCCAGCAGCCGGGCGATCGCACCGCCCTGGGCGCCCGAGGCGCCCGTCACCAGGAATCTCATGCCGTCCAGCTTCGCCCGCCACCGGCGATACGCTCGATAAAGCCACGTCCGATGAACTTTAAGGATCGTCCATGAGCGCGGACCTGCTGAGCGAGCTGCTGGCGCCGCTGCGGCTGCACGGCGTCTTCCACAGCCGCTGGTCGGCGCGGGCGCCGTGGGGCGTGGCGGGGGAGCGGGAGAGCTGCGCGCTGCTGCACTACGTCCAGGACGGCGCGTGCGTGGTCGAACTGCCGGGGGCGGCTCCGGTGCGGGTGCGGGCGGGGGAGCTGGCGGTGTTCCCGCACGGCACCGCGCACCGGCTCGCCGACGCGCCCGGCCGGGCCACCGTGCCGCTGGCCGCCGTGCTGCCCGAGCGCGTCCCCGGCGCCACGCGAACCGTGCGGATCGACGGGCCCGGCGCGGTCACCACGCTGTTGTGCGGCGGGCTGCACTACGACGCGGCCGCCGCCGCGCCGCTGTACCGGGCGCTGCCCCGGCTGCTCGTGCTCGACGCCGCCGCGATCGCCGGCGAACCACTGCTCGGCGACCTGCTGCACCGGCTGTCCCAAGCCGGAGGCGAGGGCGCGGGGGAGCCGGGGCTGGCGCTGGTGGCGTTGCGGACGTTCGAGCTGGCCTTCGTGCTGGCGCTGCGTGCCGCCCTGGCCCATCTGGCCGACGGCGAGCCGGTGCTGCGCGCGCTGCGGCACCCGGGCGTCGCGGCGGCGCTGCTGGCCGTCCAGAACAGGTTCGCCGAGCCCTGGACGGTCGAGACGCTCGCCGCCGAGGCCGGGATGTCACGCTCGGCGTTCGCGGCCACGTTCCGCGAGCTCGTCGGCCAGGCGCCGATGCGGCACCTGACCGCGCGCCGGATGCAGGAGGCCGCGCGGCTGCTCGGCGACACCGGCCTGCCGCACAGCGCCATCGCCCAGCGCGTCGGCTACCAGTCCACGGTGGGCTTCCACCTGGCCTTCCGCCAGTGGTACGGCACCACCCCCGGCGAGCACCGCAAGGCCGGCTGAAACCGCGGCCCGGCTGAAACCGCGGCCCGGAGCTCAGGCGAGCGGGCGGGCGTCGGGCAGGCGCAGCCGGTCGACCGCGTCGCGGCGGGTCTTGTCCGGCCGCCGGTCGTAGCGGGCCGTGGTGGCCGGCGACGCGTGCCCGACCAGCGCCTGCGCCGTCGCCAGGTCGACCCCGGCGTCGAGCAGTTCGCCGATGAACGTGCGGCGGAAGTCGTGTGCGGTTCGCCGCGAGGCGCCGGCGGCGCCGAACCTGCGGGCCAGGACATCGGCGATGGCCTGCCCGGTCATCCCCGCCGGCCGGCCGTCGCGGGTGCGCAGGTGACCGTACTTGCCGATCGGGCTGAACAGCGCCCCCGGGCCGCCGCCGCGCACCGCCAGCCAGCGTTCGAGCAGCCCGATCGCCTCGCGCGTGAGGTAGACCAGCCGCTCCTTGTCGCGCTTGCCGCGCACCCGCAGCGAACGCCCGGCCGGATCGTAGTCCGACAGGCTCAGCCCACCGATCTCGGCCCGGCGGCACCCGGTGGAGTACAGGACCGCGATCAGCGCCGCGTCACGCACCCCGGCCGGCGAGTCGTCGCAGGCCGACAGCGCCGCGCCGACCACCTCGGGCGGCACGTGCTGACCGGTGGGCAGCCGGTGCTGGCGCACGGGCGCCAGGTCGGAGGCGCGGGCGAAGTCCTCGGCGCTGGTCTGGCCGAGCCGCCAGGCCTCCTTCAGCACCCGCCGCAGCGCGACCAGGTGCTTGTTCACGTAGTTCGCCGACCAGCCCTGGTCGGTGAGCAGGGTGCGGATGCGCACGGTGTGCTCGTAGCGCAGCAGATGCCACGGCTGCCCCGCGCCGGTCGCCGTCTCGTCGCCGGTGAGCAGGCGGGCCAGCCGGTCGAGGCAGCCGCGCATCGTGCGGCGCGACTCCGGGCTGGTGAGTGAGTCGAGGTAGACGTGGTAAGGGTCGCGCACCGGCTCCACCGGCAGCGCGGGGGTCTCGGGCAGTGCGGGCACGCTCACCTGGACGATCTTACGACGCCCGCCGCCCCACGGGGCGGCGGGCGTCGACCCAGAACGGGCCGTCTCAGAACGGGCCGGCCCAGAAGAGGCCGGTTCAGAACGGGCCGGTGAGCTCGCCCAGCATGTCGGTCAGCGCCAGGTTCGCCGAGTAGTCGACCGGCACCGCGATCACCGACACCGCGTCGTCGGCCAGCGCCGCGCGCAGCGTGGGCAGCAGCTCGGCGGCCTCGGTGATCCGGTAGCCGCGGGCGCCGAAGCTCTCGGCGTACTTCACGAAGTCCGGGTTGCCGAACGCGACGTGGGAGTCGCGGCCCAGCTCCAGGTTCATCTTCCAGCCGATCAGCCCGTACGCGTCGTCCACCCAGACCAGCACCACGATCGGGATCCGCTCGCGCACGGCGGTCTCCAGCTCCTGCGAGTTCATCAGGAACGCCCCGTCGCCGGTGGCGGCCAGCACTCGCCGCTCCGGGTGGGCCAGCTTGGCGGCCAGCGCGCCCGGCACGGAGAAGCCCATGGACGACAGCCCGTTGGAGACCAGCATGGTGTTCGGCTCGTAGGTGGGATACATGCGGGCCATCCACATCTTCACCGCGCCCGTGTCGGCCAGGACGATGTCCTCGCGGCGCATCGCCGTCCTGACGTCGGCCACCACGCGGGCCGGGGAGAGCGGGAAACGGTCGTCCGCGCGGCCCTGCTCCAGCTCCTCGCGCAGCAGGGCGCGGATCTTCTCGCCGGTGCCGTTGACCTCGAACCGCCGGTGCACGGCGTCGCCCAGGATGTGCAGCGACCTGGAGATGTCCCCCTGGATGCCGACGGCCACCGGGTAGTGGTCGTCCACCTCGGCGGGGAACCGGTGAATGTGGATGATCTTCTTGTCCCGGCCCGGGTTGATCTTGGCCGGGTCGAACTCCTGCAGCTCGTAGCCGACGCTGATGAGCACGTCCGCCTCGTCGAAGCCGAAGTTGACGTAGTCCTGGCGCATGAAGCCGACCGCGCCCAGCGCGTTGCGGTGGTCGTCGGGGAAGACGCCCTTGCCGTGGAACGTGGTGGCCACCGGCAGCCCCAGCCGCTCGGAGAAGCGCACCAGCGCCTGCGCGGCCCCCGCCCGCACTGCGCCGTGACCGGCCAGGACGATCGGCCGGACGGCGGTGGCCAGCACGTCGGCGGCCCGCGCGATCTGCGCCGGCGACGGGTCGTGCGGGCGCACCACGTTCACCGGCAGCGGACGCAGCCCGTCGGGCACCGCCGCCTTCTCGACGTCCTCGGGGATCGCCAGGTACACCGCGCCGGGACGCTCGGTCTGCGCGGTCTTGAACGCCTTGCGCAGCATCTCGGGCAGCGCCTCGGCGGCCGGCACCAGCTCGGCCCACTTGGTGATCGGCCGGAACAGTGACACCAGGTCCACCACCTGGTGCGACTCCTTGTAGATGCGGTCGAGCCCGACCTGCGCGCTGATCGCCACCACCGGGGTGCTGTTGGTGGTGGCGTCGGCCACGCCGAGCTGCAGGTTGATCGCGCCCGGGCCGAGCGTGGCCGAGGCCACGCCCGCCTTGCCGGTCAGCCGGCCGTAGATCTCGGCCATGAACGCCGCGGCCTGCTCGTGCCGCACCAGGATGTAGCGGATGGACGAGTCGTTGAGCGCGTCGACGAAGTGGATGTTCTCCTCGCCGGGGATACCGAAGACGTACTCGACGCCTTCCGCCTCCAGAGCCTTGACCAGCAACTGTGCCGCGCTCGCCTGCGTGGACATGGAAACACGCCTTCTTTCACGATCGATTCGACGGTGAAAGCACCAAGAAGGCACAGTTCATTCCGGGCGGACGGCTGGACCGTCCGCCCGGACGGTCGAGCCGTCAGCCGCGGGTGTCCACCCACACGGCGACGATCATCTGCGAGGTGATCCTGGTCCGGGAGACCGATCCGACGGGGACCCACCGCCGCTGCAGAAGCTCGACGCGAAGCCTCCGCTGACCTGGGAGGTGCATCCGGTGGGAGTGGCCAGGGCCGGCGTGGCGAATCCGGCGAGCAGCGCCGCCGACAGCGCGGTGACGCCCGCCGCCCGTCTTCCTCTGTTCATGCATGGCTCCTGAGTGCCCGCTGATGGTGGTGCCCGGGATTCGGCGTGGCGGCCCGCCTGGATTCACCTTTCAGGAAACTTCACCGAGAGCGGAGCGAGGCCACGCCCTCCAGCAGGCGGTCGACGTCCGAGCGGTCGTTGTAGTGCACCAGCCCGGCGCGCACCGCGCCGCCCGAGTCCCTGATGCCCAGCGCGGCGGTCAGCTCCCAGGCGTAGTTGTGGCCGTTCCACACGTTCACCCCCAGCCCGGCCAGGTGCTCGGCCACCTGGCGCGGCGTGTGCCCGGCCACCGTGAAGTACGCGGTGGCGGTGCGGCGGGCCGGCTTGCCGTAGAGGGTGACGCGCGGCAGCGTCTCCAATCCCTCGGCCAGCACCTGGAACAGCTCCAGCTCGTGCCGCTCGGCGGCGGCCATCGAGGCGATCAGGCGCTCGCACCTGCCGCCGGTGCCGGTGCCGGTGCCGGGGACGAGGTTCGCCAGGTGGTCCACGGCCGCGGTCACCCCGGCCAGGTCGGCGACCGCGGTGGTGCCGGTCTCGAACCTGTCGGGCACGGTGTCGGGCGCGGGCGCCAGCTTGTCCGGCCTGATCGTCTCCAGCAGGGCCGGGTCGGCGACCACCGCGCCGACGTGCGGGCCCGACCACTTGTAGGCGCTGGTGGCGTAGAAGTCCGCGCCGAGCTCGCGCACGTCCACCGGGCCGTGCGGGGTGGCGTGCACGCCGTCCACGTACGTCAGCGCGCCCGCCCGGTGCGCCAGCGCGGCGATCGCGGCCACGTCCGGACGGGTGCCGAGCACGTTGCTCGCCGCCGTCAGCGCCACCAGCCTGGTGCGCTCGGTGATCAGCGTGGCGTACTGCTCGACCGGCAGTTCCCCGGTCACCGGATCGACCTCGGCCCAGCGCACGCTCGCCCCCGTCTGCACCCAGGGCCGCACGTTCGCGTCGTGGTCCAGCCTGGACAGCACCACCTCGTCACCCGGCCCCACCAGCGCCCGGGCCAGCCGGTAGGTCAGCGTCGTCATGTTCGGCCCCAGGATCACGCCGTCGGGGTGGCCGCCGACCAGGTCGGCGATCGCCTGGCGGCAGGCGTCCACGATCGCGCCCGAGCGGTGGCTGGCCGCGAACGCGCCGCCCACGTTGCCCAGGCCGGAACGGTAGGCGCCGGCGATGGCGTCGATCACCGACTGCGGCGTCTGGGTGCCCGCGGCCCCGTCGAGGTAAGCGTGGCCGTCGGCAAGGGCGGGATAAGAGGAACGTACCGATGTGATGGGGAAAGGCATGATAGGTAAATGCTCACCCTCAGGGATCTCAACCGTGCCACCCTCGCCAGGCAGTACCTGCTGGAACGGCACCGGGGCGAGCCGGCCGACGTGGTGCGCCGGGTGGCCGGGCTGCAGGCGCAGGAGCCGCGGCCGCCGTACCTGGGCGTGTGGACGCGGCTGGCGGACTTCGTCCGCGACGACCTGCACGCGGCGCTGCACGCCCGCACCATCGTGCGCGCCACGATGTACCGCGGCACGCTGCACCTGGTCACCGCGGCCGACTTCGCCGCCTTCCGCCCGCTGCTGCGGCCGATGCTGGCCGCCGCGGCCCGGCGCTTCGACGACGTCGACTTCCCCGCCGTCGTGGCCGCCGCCGACCGGCTGCTGGCCGCGGGCCCGCGCACGTTCAACGAGCTGCGGCCGCTGCTGCAGAAGGAGTTCCCCGACGCCTACGACCGGGCCCTCGGGTACGCCGTGCGCATGCTGACCCCGTTGATCATGGTGCCGACCGGGGACCGGTGGAGCTACCCGCGCGAGTCGGCGTTCGCGCCGCCCGGCGTCGAGCCTGACCCGGCCGGCATGGAGACGCTGGTGGAGCGGTATCTGGCCGCGTTCGGCCCGGCCACCGTCGCCGACGTGCAGACCTGGTCGGGGCTGGGCGGGCTCAAGGGCGTGGTGCACGGCATGCGCGACCGGCTGGTCACGCTGGCCGACGAGCGCGGCAGGGAGCTGTTCGACCTGCCGGACGCGCCCAGGCCCGGTGGCGACGTGCCGGCGCCGGTGCGGTTCCTGCCCGACTTCGACACGCTCGTGCTCGGCCACGCCGACCGCACCCGGGTGCTGGCCGAGGAGTTCAAGGGCCGGGTGGCGACCAAGAATCTGCGGATCAAGGCCGTGTACCTGATCGACGGGTTCGCGGCGGGTACGTGGCAGATCAAGCGCACCACCAAGCAGGCCAAGCTCCTCATCACGCCATTTATCACGACAAATCTAGATTTGTTGGAAGAAGAAGGTCTGAAACTCCTCTCCTGGGCGGAACCCGATGCTTCGTCGTCCACCCTTGAACTGACCGACCCGGTTTGATTGCCTTCGGGGCGGAGGTGTGAGCCGATGCCCCAGCTGACCGCTCTCGACGCGCAGTTCCTCCACTTCGAGACGGCCACGAACATCGCGAACATCGCGGGACTGGCCGTGCTGGAGGGCGATCTCAACCGCAGCGACCTGCAGGCCGTGCTCGAACGGCGACTGCCGTACGTGCCCGCGTTACGCCGCAAGCTGGCCTGGGTGCCGTTCGGCCTGGACCACCCGTACTGGGTGCAGGAGGACGACCTCGACCTCGACTACCACGTCCGCGAGATCGGCCTGCCCCCGCCCGGCGACGACGCCCGGCTCGCCGAGCAGGTCTCCAGGCTGCACGCCCGCCGCCTGGACCGCGGCCGCCCGCTGTGGGAGATCTACCTGATCCACGGACTGTCCGGGGGCCGCATGGGGCTCTACACCAAGATCCACCACGCCGCCGTGGACGGTGTCGGCGGCGCGGACGTCCTGGCCGCGCTGCTGGACACCAGCCCCGAGCCCGCACCCCCGCCGGCCGAGGCCGCCGAGCGTGACGAGCCGCCGCCCGGGCGTCCCGAGATGCTCGTCCGCGGCCTGGCCAGGCTGGCCGGCAACCCGGCTTACGCGGTGCGCTTCGCCGCCCGGGCCATCCCGCACCTGGACGAGATCCCGGTCGTGTCGCGCCTGCCCGGCAGCAGGCTGCTGTCCGGGCTGGCGCGCCGGGTGGCCGGCGCCGGTCACAGCCCCGGGCTGCCGCCGCTGCCCGCGCCCAAGACGCCCTTCAGCGGCCCGGTCTCCGGGCACCGGCGCTTCGCGTTCGTGTCGCTGCCCCTGGAGGAGATCAAGCAGGTGCGCAAGGCGTTCGGCGTCACCGTCAACGACGTCGTGATGGCCGTGTGCGCGGGCGCGCTGCGGCGCTGGCTGGCCGCGCACGGCGGAGTCCCGCGCCGGCCGCTGGTGGCCGGGGTGCCGTTCTCGCTGCGCGCGGCGGGCGTGGCGGGGCCGGGCAACCAGGTGGCGATCATGACCGCGCCGCTCGCGGTGCACGTCGAGGACCCGGTGGCCCGGTTGCACCAGGTGCGGGTGGCGATGCGGCGGATCAAGGACAGGTTCGCGCTGGCGCCCGCGCGGTGGCTGCGCGAGTTCAGCGAGTCGATGCCGGCCGCGCTCATGGGCCTGGCCTCACGCTCGGCGTTCGGCCTGGTCGGGCAGACCGCGCCGCCGATCAACGTGGCCATCTCGAACGTGCCGGGCCCGCAGTTCCCGCTGTACGTGTGCGGCGCCAGGCTGCTGACCCACTACCCGGTCTCGGTGATCACGGACGTCAGCGGCGGGGTGAACATCACCGCCTTCTCCTACGACGGCTCGCTCGACATCGGCGTCGTCACCGACAGGGAGATGATCCCGGACGCGTGGGAGCTGGCGGACCTGTTGCGGGAATCCCTCGACGAGCTGCGGAACGCGGAAGCTTCCTTGCCGCAATAGCTTCTACGCTGGCAGCATGATCCTGAACCGCCGGGTGCTCAACCGCACCGCGCTCGACCGCCAGCTTCTGCTGCGCCGCACCCCGATCTCCGCCGCGGCCGCCGTCGAACGTCTCGTCGCGCTGCAGGGCCAGGAGCCGGACGTGCCGTACTTCAGCCTGTGGACCCGGCTGACGGACTTCGCCCACGACGACCTGACGTCCCTGCTGTACGACAAGCGGATCGTGCGCGGCTCGCTGCTGCGCGGCACCCAGCACCTGGCCCTGGCCGACGACTACGTCTGGGTGCGCCCGCTGATGCAGCCCCCGCTGAGCAGGGGCAGGCAGGCCGCCTTCGGCCGCGTCACGCGCGAGGTGGACCTGGCCGAACTGGCCGAGCTGGCCAGGAAACACCTGAGCGGGCGCACGCTCAGCCGTCCCGAGCTGGGCAGGCTGCTGCGCGAGCGCTGGCCGCAGGTGGAGGTCTCGGCGCTCGGCTTCTCCGCGCAGGCCCTGCTGCCGATCGTGCACACCCCGCCGAACGGCACCTGGGGCAGGGGCGGGGCGACGCCGTTCACGCTGGCCGAGGAGTGGCTGGGCCGGCCGCTGGACGCCGCGCCGCCGGTCGAGCGGCTGATCACCAGGTACCTGGCCGCCTTCGGCCCGGCCGGGGTGATGGACGTGCAGAAATGGTCGGGGCTGACCAGACTCAGGCCGGTCATGGAGGCCATGCCGTTGCGGACGTATCACGACACCGATGGGCGCGTCCTGTACGACCTGCCGGACGCCCCGCTCACCTCCGAGGACGTGCCCGCGCCCGTGCGCTTCCTGCCGTACTTCGAGAACCTCGTCGTCGCCTACGCCGACCGCACCAGGCTGATGACCGACGAGCAGCGCAAGGCGATCTGCGTCGGGGCGGTCATCTACCCCACCTTCCTCGTCGACGGAATTGTCGGTGGCATGTGGGACCTTAAGAACGGCGCGCTGACGATCGAGCCGTTCCACCCGTTGCCCGACGCGGTGATGGCCGAGCTGGCCGACGAAGGGGCGCGCCTCCTGACCTTCGCCGGTGTCTCGGAAGGGAGCATCGCATGGCTACCGCCCAGGAGCTCTACGACGACCTCGTCGCCGAGCATCTGACGAGGCCCCAGGTGAGCGTGGGGCGCATGCTGCACGCCGACGGGCTCAAGGTCGACGGCAAGACCTACGCGTTCTTCGCCGGAGACCGGGTGATCCTCAAGCTGCCCGCCCCCCGCGCGGCCGAGTTGCTGCGCGACGGCACGGCCGAGGTCGTGCGCATGGGCCGGCGCCAGATGCGTGAATGGGTGGGGCTGCGGGTGCCCGACGAGAGCGTGTGGCGAGACCTCCTCGGGGAGGCCGCTCGCTACGTCGAAACCCTCGCAAAGTGACCTGGACCACGCATCCCCATGCGTTGGGTAGCGTGGATGGTGAGCGGGGTTGCTTGTTGGTGTTCCCTCAACCGTTCCCTCAACCAAGGGGTCGACGCCAGGCCGCACCAGGGGTCCGGCGTCGGTCCAGCGCGAGCGAGGAGAGTGTCTTGTCCCAGGCAGCAGAGGTTCTCGAACTCGACGAGCGGGCCGCCGACGGCGGCGCGGCCGTCGGCGCGGACTCGGTGAAGACCTATCTGAAAGAGATCGGGCGCGTGCCGCTGCTCACCGCCGAGCAGGAGATCGAGCTGGCCAAACGCATCGAGGCCGGGCTGTTCGCCAGGGAGCGGCTCGACACCGAGGAGGGCCTGTCCGCCGAGCTGCGCGCCGATCTGGAGTGGATCGCCGACGACGGCCTCCGGGCCAAGCGCTGCATGCTGGAGGCCAACCTGCGGCTGGTCGTCTCGATCGCCAAGCGCTACACCGGGCGCGGCATGCTCTTCCTCGACCTGATCCAGGAGGGCAACCTCGGCCTGATCAGGACCATCGAGAAGTTCGACTACCGGCTCGGCTACAAGTTCTCCACCTACGCCACCTGGTGGATCAAGCAGGCCATCACCCGGGCCATGGCCGACCAGGCCCGCACGATCCGCATCCCGGTGCACATGGTCGAGCTGATCAACAAGGTCGCGCGCACCCACCGCCGCCTGCACACCGACCTGGGCCGCGAGCCCACCCCCGAAGAGATCGCCGTCGAGACCGAGCTCGACGTCGACCGCGTCATCGAGGTGCAGGGCTACGGCCGCGACCCGATCTCGCTGAGCACGCCGCTCGGCGACGAGGGCGACAGCGAGTTCGGCGACCTCATCGAGGACACCGAGGCCATCTCCCCGGCCGACGCCGTCTCCTTCACGCTGCTGCAGCAGCAGCTGCACGCCCTGCTCGGCGAGCTGTCCGAGCGCGAGGCCGGCGTCATCTCCATGCGCTACGGCCTGGCCGACGGCAAGCCGATGACACTCGACGAGATCGGCCGGATCTACGGGGTCACCCGGGAGCGCATCAGGCAGATCGAGGCCAAGACCATGTCGAAGCTGCGCCACCCGTCGCGGGCCCTGGCCCTGCGCGACTACCTGAGCTGATCCCCCGCCCGTCCCGTCGCCGAGAAGGGCGACAGGAGGCGGGCACGCTGGGTTAGGATCGGCAGCCGGAAAGTAACGGAGGCTTCAACGACCGGAGGCGGTCGGCGGTGCGCATCCCCCCACGCGTTCTGGCGAAGATCGGCGCGGTCCCCGTGCTCATCGCCGTCTTCACCGTGCTCGGCGCGATGTTCACCAACTTCGCCACCGACGCCGACCCCCAGTTCAACCTGGTCTACCTGCCCCACGCGGTGGTCTGCGCGCTGCTCGTCGTGGGGCTGCAGCAGTTCACCGCGGCCCGGCTGCCCGCGCCGAAACCCAGCCCCGCCGACCCGTCCGCGGCCCGCGACAGGCAGGGCTACCTGCGCCTGCTCAAACAGGTGCGCGAGCAGGCACGCCTGCCCAGGTTCGACGAGCTGCGCAGGCGCGCGGCCGAGCGGGGGCTCGACTACCGGCGCGCCGACTTCGACGAGATCGCCAAGGGCCGGCTCGGCTGGCTCGCCGAACCCGAGCGGGCCGAGCCGATCATCCGCGCGTTCCTGGTGGCCCACGAGGCCGACGACTCGACGGTCGAGAAGTGGATCGACGCCTACCACAGCCTGGGCGGGCGCGAACGGCCGCCGCCGCGCCGGTCCAGGATCGTGGCGGGGGCGGTGATCTCGTTCGCGGCGGTCGTCGTGATCTTCCTCGGCTACCTGGTCTACCTCGACCGGTACATCCCCGAGCACCTCAGGCGCTCCGGGGTGACGCTCCTGTCGGTCTACGCGCACCGCCTGCCGCTCGTCGTCGGCGCCGGCGGGCTGCCGCGCGCCCGGCTGGGCGGCTCGTTCGCGCACGTCGAGCCGGGGCCGGAACGGCTGTGGGACCTGGCGCCCGTCAAACGGGACGGCGCCTTCCACCACCTGATCCGCAGCCGGCGCAGCGGCCTGTGCCTCACGCCCGAGGCGAAGCGGATCGCCCAGGGCGTCAACCTCACCGAGGCGCCCTGTGACGAGTCGGCCGACCAGCTCTGGCGGCTGTCGGCGAAAGACGGCACCATCGCCGTCACCGCCCCCGACGGCGACTACTGCGTCGAACCCAACCGCGGATCCACCGACGCCGGCGCGCCGCTGACGCTGCTGCCCTGCGACCCGTCCCGGCGCAACCAGCGCTGGCTGGTCTCAGATCGCCTGCCTGGCGATCTCGGCGGCACGATCGCCTCCGCCGAGAACGGCCACTGCCTCGACGTCTGGGGCGCGACCGGGCGGCTGATCACCTGGGACTGCCACGGCCGCGACAACCAGGTGTTCACCTATCAGCGGGTCACCGGCGGCAACCGGATCAGGAACGGGGCCGGCTGCCTGACCGTCGACGCCGGCCTGACGCTGATCCGCCGTCCGGCCTGCACGGGGGCGGCCGACGAGGTCTGGGCGTTCGACCCGCGCGACGCGCACGACCGCTGGCAGTACTGGGAGATCAAACACGTCGCCAGCGGCCGGTGCCTGGAGCTCGGCGCCCCGCTGAAGCCGTGCACCCGCTCCAACCTGCAGCAATGGCGCACCCCCGACTGGCTCGCCCATCCGAGCGCGCCCGACCCCGCGCGATGAGCCGCCGGCAGCCGCGCGACCGGCAGCGGAAAGGGTGCCCCAACGGGAAGCCAAGTTTGCCGCCCAGGAGCCTTGATCCACCGGCGCGCTGGCCTACATTCCCACTATCAGGCCGCGACCACCCGATCACCCTCTGGCGGTATTCCTCATGAGACGCGCTCGTTCCAGCCTCATCCACCAGGCGACCTACGCGGTCAAGCACCCGCACAAGATCGTCCCCCACCTGCGGCGGCTGACCCGCGACACCTGGTTCCGGCTGCGCACCCGCGACCACGTCGCCTACTACCGCGCGGTGATGAAGTCCGACACCGCCCGCGACCCCGAGGGCGCGGTGGGCTCGCACACGCACAAGCGCTGGCTGGCGCTGGGCCGGATGCAGTTCGACTACCTGGTCGAGCACGGGCTCAAGCCCGAGGCCAGGATGCTGGAGATCGGCTGCGGGAACCTGCGGGCGGGCCGGCTGTTCATCGGCTACCTGTACACCGGCAACTACTACGGCATCGACATCTCGCCCGACATCCTCATGTCCGCCCAGGAGACGCTGGTCAAGCACGGCCTGCAGGACAAGCTGCCGTACCTGACCCCGGTGCGCGACCTGCGCTTCGAGTTCCTGCCCGACGAGTACTTCGACGTCGTCCACGCGCACAGCGTCTTCTCCCACTCGCCGATCGAGGTGATCGACGAGTGCTTCGCGCACGTCGGGCGCATCATGAAGCCGGGCGGCTGGTTCGACTTCACCTTCGACCGCACCGAGGGCAAGGAACACCAGGTGCTGCGCGAAGACTTCTACTACCGCACCGAGACCCTGGTGGCCCTGGCCGCCAAGCACGGGCTGCGGGCGCGGTTCATGGACGACTGGGAGCAGCTGCCGCACAAACAGTCGAAGATCCGGGTCACCCGTACACTTGGGGCGTGAAAGACGTACGGTCCCTGCCCAAGGCTCACCTGCACGTTCACCTGGAGAGTACGGTCCGGCCGCGGACCGTGCGCGAATGGGGCGGGCCGCCGGAGCCCGAGGGGCCGTTCGCCGACTTCCGCGCCTTCGCCGACCAGCGCGCCCAGGTCCGCGCGCTGCTCGACTCGCCCGAGCGCTTCCGCCGGGTGGCGCTGGAGTTCTGCCAGGACGAGGCCGCGCAGGGCACCCGCTACGCCGAGGTGACCTTCACCGCGGCCTCGCACGGCGAGCGCGTCGGCGCGATGGAGATGCCGCTGGAGGCGGTGCTCGACGGGCTGGCCGAGGGCCGGCGCTTCGGCATCGAGTGCCGGCTGCTGCTCGACCACTCACGGCGGCGGCCGGTCGAGCGGCTGTGGCAGACGGTCAAGCTGGCCGGCCGGTACGACGAGGTGATCGGCATCGGCCTGGCCGGCGACGAGAGCCACCCGCTGGCGCCGTTCGCCGAGGTGCTCGACGCGGCCAGGGACTCCGGCCTGCACCTGGTGCACCACGCCGGCGAGTCGGCCGGGCCCGCCAGCATCCGCGAGGCGCTCGACCTGGGCCACAGCGAGCGGCTCGGGCACGGCATCCGGGTGCTGGACGACCCCGCGCTGGTGGCCGAGGTGCGCGAGCGCGGCATCCCGCTGGAGGTGTGCCCCACCTCCAACGTCCTGCTCGGGCTGGTGCCGGCGCTGGCCGAGCACCCGCTGCCGCGCCTGCGCGCGGCCGGGCTCGCCGTCACGATCAACACCGACGGCGAGACGGCGCTGGCCGACGAGTACGACCGGCTGCGCGAGGTCTTCGGTTACGGCGACCACGACCTCGCCGACCTTGCCCGGGCCTCGATCGACGCCTCCTTCGCCCCCGCCGCGCTGAAGGAGGACCTGCGGACCGGCGTGACGGCCTGGCTCGCCTGACCGGCGACCCGGCGCGCGGGTCCGATCGGTCAGCCCGCGGCGGCCGTGCCCGGTTCGGCCGTGACCCGCGGGCGCAGCGTGCCGGACAGGAAGCCCATGGTCAGCGTGATGACGCCGATCACCCCGAACGCCACCGGCCAGGCCGTCACCCCCGCCACCCAGCCGGTGACCGCGGGCGCGACCAGCCCGGACAGGTAGGTGATCGTCGCCACCCCCGCCACGCCCACGCCGGGCGAGTCGGCGGCCTTGCCCGCCGAGGCGATCACCAGCGGCACGATCACCGCCACCCCGGTGGCCAGCAGCGCGAACCCGGCCGTCACCAGCCAGGGCGTCCGGCCGAGCACCACGACGGCCGCCCCCGTCGTGGCCACCGCGGAGCACACCCGCACGGTCAGCACCGGGCCGAGCCTGCGCACGACCAGGTCACCGCTCAGCCTGGTGGCCACCATGAACCCGGCGAACACCGCGTAGGTCGTGGCCCCGGCTCCCGCGCTCGCGCCGGTGACGTCCACGGTGTAGATGGCCGCCCACTGCGTGCCGGACAGTTCGGTGAACGTGGCGCACAACCCGACCAGCCCGATGACCAGAATGGCCCGCGACGGCACGGCGAAACGCGGCGGCTTCTTCTCGCCCGGCTCCGGGCGCCCCTGCGGCAGCCCGCGGCCCACGGCCACCCCGGCCAGCAGCAACGCCAGCGACACCAGCGTCAGGTGCAGCCGCGCGTCGAGGCCGGCGGCGGCCGCCAGCGCGCCGACACCGGCCCCGGCCAGGTGGCCGACGCTCCACATGCCGTGCAGGCCGGACATGATCGAACGGGCCAGCCGCCGCTCGACCACCACCCCCAGCGAGTTCATCACGATGTCACACGAACCCGCCGCCGCGCCCCACACCAGCAGTGCCAGGCACAACCACGGCAATCCCGGCGCGAACACCGGCAACACCAGCGCCGCGCTCCAGGCGGCGAGCAACACCCGGGTGGCCGCGCGGCCGCCGTAACGGTGGGCGAAGCGGCTGGTCATCGGCATCGCCACGAACGAGCCGACGGACGGGCACAACAGCGCCAGGCCCAGCACCTCGGGGTCGAGCTGCAGGTTCTCCTGCAGCCATGGCATCCGGGTGGCGAAACTGCCGCCGACCACGCCGTGCAGGGCGAAAACGGCCGCGACGGCACGTTGTTGGGGGTCTCTCATGTCCGGTAAATTAACAGGCAGGGTTCCTGATGAAAAGAGGAGAGATGCGGACGGCGACTCCAAGCACCGCCCGGGCGATCAACGACCGGCTGGCGCTCGACCTGCTGCTCGACCGGGGGCCGCTGACCGCGCCGCAGGTCAGAACGCTCACCGGGCTCTCCAGGCCGACCGTGTCCGACCTCATCGAACGGCTGCAGGCCAACGGGCTGATCGAGGTCACCGGCGAGAGCGGCGGTGACCGGCGCGGCCCCAACGCCCGCCTCTACGGCATCGTCGCCGATCGCGCCCACGTGGCCGGCGTGGACGTGCGCCGCGACTCGGTCCACGTCACCGTCGCCGACATCACCGGCCGCACCGTCGGCTCCGTGGTGCGCGAGCCGGCCGAGGACCTGCCCGCCCTGGTCGCCACGGCGGTCGCGGCGGCGTCCGGGCCGCTCGCGCTGCACGCGGTCGTCATCGGCGCGCCCGGCATGGTCGACCCGCGCACCGGCGACCTGGCCGGGCTCAACGACGTGCCCGGCTGGCGGCTCAACACGCTCGGCGCGCTGCGCGAGCGGATGAACGTCCCGGTGGTGCTGGAGAACGAGGTCAACCTGGCCGCCATCGCCGAGCACCGGGCGGGCGCGGCGGCCGGCCGGTCCGACTTCGTGCTGTTCTGGCTGGACGACGGCATCGGCGCGGCCGTGGTGCTGGACGGCCGGCTGCGGCGCGGGATGTCGGGCGGGGCCGGCGAGATCGGGTACCTGCCGGTGTCCGGGGAGCGGCTGTGCGACGTGCTGGAGGGCGAGACGATGCCCCGGTTGCCGATCGACGAGCTGGCCAGGCGGGTCGCCGAGGGCGTGTTCGCGGCGGTCGCCGTCCTGGATCCCGGGCTGGTGGTGCTGGCGGGGGCGGCCGGCCGCGCGGGCGGCGAGGAACTGGCGGCGCTGGTGGAGCGGCGGCTGTCGGGGATGGGGCCGGTGCCGGTCGCGGTGCGGGCCACCGGGATCAGCGACAATCCGGTGCTGAAGGGGGCGGTGATGACGGCGCTGTCGATGGCCCGCGACGACGTCTTCGGCGCACCCGCCCTGTCCTGACGGCGCCGGTTCCCGGTAGGAGGAGTGACGCCGTGAGCGAACGAGGCTCGCCTCGGGCGCTCGTCCGCGCGTCAATGAGGTCATGAACGCCGCCTACGACGAGATCGCCGACTGGTACGAGCACGACTTCCTGCCCAGGGACACCGCGGACTCCCTGGGCATCCGCCGCACCCTGCGCGACCTGCTCGGCCCCGGTGCGGGAGCCTGCCTGGAGGTGGGCTGCGGCACCGGCGCGTACGCCGGGCTGGTCCGCGAGCTGGGCTGGACCCCGGTGGGCGTCGACCTGTCCGCCGGGATGCTGCGTTACACCCGTGACAGGCTGCCGGCCCTGCGGGCGGACGCCGAGCGGCTGCCGTTCCGCGACGGCTGCCTGCCCGCCGTGGTGTCGGTGATGGTGCACACCGACATGCCACGATATTTGGCGGTATTGCGGGAGGTGTCCAGGGTGTTGCGGCCCGGCGGGTTGTTCGTGCACGTGGGGGTGCATCCGTGCTTCGTCGGCGGGTTCGCCGACCGCGGCGACCTGGCGGCGGTGGTGATCCGTCCCGGCTACCTGGACGGCCACTGGACCAGGGCCTCGTGGACCGACCAGGGCGTCCGCGACAAGGTGGGGGCCAGCCACTGGCCGCTGCCCGAGCTGCTGCACGGGTTCCTCGACGCGGGGCTCAGGCCGGAGCGTTTCGCCGAGGGCGGCGCCCCGATCCCGGCCGTGTTCTCGGTCCGGGCGCGCGGGCGGGGGTTCAGGTGACGGGGTTCGCATGATGGGCTCGCGTGACGGGACTCACGTGACGGGGACGATCCTGGCCTCTGTCAGGCGGCCGTGCTCGATGGTGAGCAGGCCGATCGTGCCGTGCGGCTGGCGGCGGCGGTCGGTGGGGGAGCCGGGGTTGAAGATGCGCAGGCCGTCGTCCGATTCGTCCAGCGGGATGTGCGAGTGGCCGAACACCACCAGGTCGGCTTCCGGGAACCGGCGCCGCATCCTGGCCAGGCGGCCCTTGGCGGGGCCGCTGTCGTGGATCATGCCGACGCGTAGTCCGTCCAGGGTCAGGTCGAGGGTGTCGGGGGCGGTGACGTCCGGGCCGTCGTTGTTGCCCTTCACCGCGTGCACCGGCGCGTAGGCGGCCAGTTCGGCGAGCACGGAGGCGACGCAGACGTCGCCCGCGTGCAGGATGACGTCGGCGTCGCGCAGGTGCTCGGCCACCGCGGGCGGGCAGGACCGCCAGCGGCGGGGTGCGTGGGTGTCGGACAGGGCGACGACTTTCACCCGGTGGTCATGCCCGTTCCGCCACCGTTCTCCCCGCTCGCCCCGCCGACCACCGTGGAACTCACCCCCACCGACCGGCCGACTCACTGGGACTGGGCCGGCCGCCCGGTGCGGTGGGTCAGGTGTGGTCGGTGAAGAGGGTGGACAGCCAGGCGTGCCAGGCCGGCCCCTGGTCCCCGGGGTCCGCGCCGAACAGGTGGTGCGCGGCGATCATCGGCCCGTGGAAACCCTGCAGGAAGCGGTAGAGCGCGTCGCCGGTGCGGATCCCGATCGTCTGGGCGTTGGCGTGGTACACCACGCCCTCGATCACCCCCACCCCGCCGGGCGAGAACCGTACGAGGTCGCCGGGCGAGGCCGGCCGCTTGTCCGGGGACAGGCCCAGCTCGCCGTACAGGGTCTCCCATGCGCGCGGCCAGTCGGTGATCGGCGGCCCGAACTCGGTGAGCGGCGCGGCGGTGCGGCCGGGGAAGTGCGTCAGGTACTCCACCAGCGTGGCGAAGAACATCGGCAGGCCCGAGGACATGGCCTCGAACTCGTTCTCCCAGTCGTCGCCGGGCAGGAAACCGCTGGTCACCATGCGGACCGCGGTGCTGCCCCGCTCGCGGCCCTCGATCAGGAACTCGTAGGCGACGAAGCGGCCGTCGGCCTGGGGCTCGCTGGTGTGGGCGAAGCGCCGTCCGGGCTCGCCGGCCGTGACGGTGGAGGCGGGGAAGTCGACGCCGCCGAACGCGGTGTGAACCGCGCCGCCGCTCACGTCGTTGCGGCCCATGAACCACGAGTCGATGCCCGGGCCGGTGGAGATGGCCTGCCACACCTCCTCGGGGGTGGCCTCGACCGTGGACTCCAGAGGCAGCTCGAACCGGTGGCCCATGCCTCAGCTCGCCTTCTTCACCGCGGGGTGCACGGCCACGATCAAGCGGTGGTCGCGCCCGCCTTCGGCGTTCTCGTCGTGATATTTGCTGACCAGCCGGGTCACGCAGTCGGTCAGCTCCTCGGCGAACGCCGCCCGGTCGGCCGCGGAGGCGAACCGTACCTCGCCGTCGATCGCGAACGTGGCCACCCGCTTGTCCGCCTTGGCCGCGCCGGTGAGGAGCGTCCCGACGTCCCGGACGAGCTGCGCCGCCAGCGCCAGCAGCCAGCGCGCCGACAGCCGGTCGGGAGACCTGGCCGGGTCGGGCTGCACCGAGGCCAGCGCCGTCGGCGAGATGACGAACGAGGCCGCGGTGGCCTGCATCACGCGTTCGGTGACGTTGCCCTTCCTGCGCTCCTCGACCAGCTCGACCAGCCCGTGCCGCTCCAGGGTGCGCAGGTGGTAGTTCACCTTCTGCCTGGCCAGGCCGACCTTGTGCGCCAGGGACGTGGCGGAGCCCGGCTCCACCAGCTCGGCCAGCAACCGCGAACGCATCGGATCGAGCGACGCCTCGGCGGCCGCGGGATCTTCGATCACACCCACCTCGAACATGATGCAACGATCGCACCGAAAAAAATCGTTGTCAAGAAAGGCGGGCCGCCCGCGACTCAAGATAGCGCTGCTCCGGCAGGCTGGCGGTGCGCCTGGCCGCCTCACGGTAGGCCGACACGGCCGCCGCGTGCTCGCCCGACAGCTCCAGCAGGTGGCCGCGTACCGCCGCCAGCCGGTGGTGCCCCGCGATGCGCTCGTCGGCGGCCAGATCGTCGAGCAGGTCGAGGCCGGCCCGCGGGCCGCGCACCATGGCCACGGCCACCGCCCGGTTGAGCGTGATCACCGGGTTGTCCTCCAAGCCGGCCAGGACCCCGTACAGGGCCAGGATCTGCGGCCAGTCGGTCTCGGCGTCGCCGGGCGCCTCGTCGTGCACCGCCGCGATGGCGGCCTGCACCTGGTACGGGCCGATCGGCGCGGCCGACAGCGCCTGGCTGATCAGGCCCACGCCCGACTTGATGAGCTCCTGGTCCCACAGCCCGCGGTCCTGCTCGGCCAGCGGGATCAGCTCGCCCTCCGGCCCGGTGCGCGCCCGCCGCCTGGCCTCGGTGAGCAGCATGAGCGCCAGCAGCCCGGCCACCTCGCCGTCGCCGGGCAGCAGCCGGTGCAGCGCCCTGGCCAGCCTGATCGCCTCCCACGTCAGGTCGGGCCGCTGCAGGTCGGGGCCGGACGAGGCGGTGTAGCCCTCGTTGAAGATCAGGTACAGCACGTGCAGCACCACGCGCAGCCGCTCGGCCCGCTCGGGCTCGGGCGGCAGTGTGAACGGCACGCCGGCCGCCTTGATGCGCTGCTTGGCCCGGCTGATGCGCTGCGCCATCGTCGGCTCGGGCACCAGGAACGCGGCGGCGATCTGCGCCGTGGTGAGCCCGCCGACCGCGCGCAGGGTCAGCGCCAGCTGCGACGGCTGCGACAGCGCCGGATGGCAGCACAGGAACAGCAGCGTGAGCGTGTCGTCCTGGTAGGGCGCGCGCTCGTCGCCCGGCGCCGGGGCGACCTGCTCGTCGGCCGGCGCGGCGACCGCCACCTGCTCCTCGCGGCGGCGACGGGCGTTCTCGCTGCGGACGTGGTCGATGACCCGGCGCGAGGCCACCGTGATCAGCCAGGCCCGCGGGTTGTCGGGCACGCCCTGCTCGGGCCACTGCACGGCCGCGTCGAGCAGCGCCTCCTGCACGGCGTCCTCGCACATGTCGAACTGCTCGTAGCGGCGGACGAGCACGCCGAGCACCTGTGGCGCCAGCTCCCGCAGCTCGTCGGCGAAGGTCAGCATGCCGGGACCGGCCTCACTCGGAGGCCTCGCCGATGATCGGGCGCACCTCCATGGCGCACAGGCGGGCGTCCGGCCAGCGGGCGGCGATCTCGGTGGCCCGCTCGACGCTCGCGCACTCGACGATCAGGTAGCCCGCCAGGTATTCCTTGGCCTCCAAGAACGGCCCGTCGGTGACGGCGGGCACCCCGTCGCGCACTCGCACCGTCCTGGACTCCGACGGCTCGGCCAGCGCCTGGCCGCCCGCCAGTTCCCCGGTCTCGGCGAGTTCCTTCATCAGCGCGTCGACCTCGGCCATGACGTCGGCGCCGTGGTCGGCGATGGCCTGCTGAGCAGCAGGGTTGGTGTAGATGAGCAAGAGATACTTCACAGGGGACACCCTTTCATCTTTCGCCGGTTCCCTTCCCATTGAGGAACGAAGTCTTCCGCATACCCCTCTAATGTCGAGGTCATCGGCAAGGAGGCAATGGTGATCGAAATGACGTGGGCTCAGGTCAGCGCGAGGCGGCTGCGCCGGCAGGGCCTGGTGGAGCCGGTCGGTGGCGACACGCCGGCGGGTGTGGTGGCCGCGATGTGCGGGGCGCACGCGCAGGTGATGGCGGCGGCCGAGCTGTCCGTCGCGATGCGGCTCGACGGCGTGACCCGCACCGGCGTGCGCCGGGCGCTGTGGGAGGAGCGCAGCCTGGTCAAGACGCACGGGCCGCGCGGCACCGTGCACCTCCTGCCCGCCCGCGACCTGCCCATGTGGGTGGGCGCGATGTCGGCGATCCCGCACTCGAACGGGTTCTCCGAGAGCGTCAGGCTCACCCCCGAGCAGACCGACGCGGTGGTGTCGGCCATCAGGCAGGTCGTGGACGGTGTGGAGCTGACCATCGACGAGCTCAGCGACGCCGTCATCGCGGCCACCGGTCCTTGGGCGGGCGACCTGGTGATGCCGGCGTTCCAGACCATGTGGCCGCGCTGGCGGCAGGTCATGCACGTGGCCGCGCACCGGGGCGCGTTCGTGTTCGGCCCGGCCCGGGGCCGCAAGGTCACCTACACCAGCCCGCCGGACGGCTTCGCGCCCGCCGGTGGGCGTGACGACCTGGTCAGGGCGTACCTGCACGCGTACGGCCCGGCCACGCCCGCCGACTTCGCGCTGTGGGCGGGCGCGCCGAAGACGTGGGCGACGGCGGCGTTCGCGGCGGTGGAACTGGAGGAGGTGCGGGTGGCCGGGCGGCCCGGCTGGGTGCTCGCCGGTGACACCGACCTGCCGGACGAGCCGCCGCGCGGGGTGCGGCTGCTGCCGTACTTCGACGCGTACGTGGTCGCCGGACGCCCCCGCGACCTGCTCTTCCCCGGCGAGGCGGCGACCAGGGCGCTGGCCCGCGGGCAGGCGGGCAACCACCAGGTGCTCCTGGTGGACGGCACCGCGGCCGGAGTCTGGCACCAGCGCAGATCGGGCACCAGGATCGAGGTCACCGTGGAGCCGCTGCGCGAGCTCACCCCCGGGCGGTTGCGCGAGCTCGACACGCAGGTCGCACGGCTCGGCGAGATCATGGAGGGCCGGCCCAGCCTGACCATCGGCCGGGTCACCGTCGGCCCGCACGCCTGACCCCCACCGGCCCGGGTTGGAAAGAATGTCCGATCTGGACATATGATCCGAGGCGTGAACGACGACCGCCTGCGCCTGTGGTCACCGGTCTGCCGGGCCGTGGCCGCGCTGCTCGCCCCCTACGCCGAGGTGGTCCTGCACGACGTGCGCACCGACTCCGTGCTCGGCGTGTGGAACCCGCTGTCCAGGCGGAGCGTCGGCGACCCGTCCCTGCTGGGCGAGCTGGACCGGCTCGACCCCACCGGCGAGGACGTGTACGGCCCGTACGAGAAGTCGCTGGCCGACGGGCGGCGGCTGTCGTCGGTGAGCGCGCTGCTGCGCGACGCGGACGGCGAGCCCTCGGCCGTGCTCTGCGTGAACCTCGACCGCACCCCGATGGAACAGGCCGCCGCCGTGTTGTCGGCGTTCGCCGCGCCGACGCAGCCACGCCCGGAGCCGCTGTTCGAGCAGGACTGGACCGAGCGGATGCGGCAGATCATCGGCTCGTTCGTGCGCGAGCGCGGCACCCCGGTCGACCGCCTGACCCGCGAGGACCGGCTGGCCGTGCTGGCCGAACTCGACCGGGCCGGGATCCTCGCCGTCCGCAGGGCCGCACCCGCCGTGGCCGCCGCGCTGAAGACCTCCCGCTCCACCCTGTACGCACTGCTGGCCGAACTGAGGAACGACACGTGACCGCACTGCCCGACTTCCGGCTCGAGGTCTACTTCTCCCGCTGGGAGTTCACCGCCCGCCACCACCTGACCGCCTCCGACGCCCAGACCATGACGATGGCCGAACTGCTCGCCCTGGCCGACGAGGAGGACCTGCGGGCCTGGGAGACGCTGTCGCTCGGGTACACCGAGACGTACGGCGACCCGGGGCTGCGGCGGGCGATCGCGGGGACGTACGAGAACGTCGCCGAGGACGAGGTGCTCTGCTTCTCCGGCGCGCAGGAGGCGCTGTACCTGACCATGCGGGTGCTGCTCGAACCCGGCGACCACGCCGTGGTGATCACGCCCAACTACCAGTCGGCCGAGACCGTGCCGCTGTCGCTGTGCAAGGTCACCGGCGTGGCCCTGGACGCCGAGCGTGACTGGGCGCTGGACCTGGCCGCCGTCGAGGCCGCCATCAGGCCGAACACGCGCCTGCTGTCGGTCAACTTCCCCAACAACCCGACGGGCAAGGTGATCGGCGAGGCGGACTTCCGCCGGCTGGCCGAACTGTGCGACGAGCGCGGCATCCGGCTGTTCAGCGACGAGGTGTACCGGGGGCTCGAACGCGACCCGTCCCGCACGCTGCCGCAGGCGGCCGACCTGTCGCCGGCCGCGCTGTCGATGAACGTCACCTCCAAGTCGCTCGGCCTGCCCGGGCTGCGGCTGGGCTGGCTGGCCTGCCGCGACAAGGACCTGCTCGGCCGGCTGGAGCGGGCCAAGCACTACACCACGATCTGCAACGCGGCGCCGAGCGAGATCCTGGCCAGGATCGCGATCAAGGCCAGGGACCGGATCATCGAGCGCAACCGGGGGATCATCGCCGCGAACCTGCCGCTGTTCGAGGCGTTCTTCGCCGAGTTCGCCGAGCTGTTCGAGTGGCGGGCGCCCGACGGCGGGTGCGTGGCGTTCCCCCGATACCTGGGCGCGGACGGGGTGGAGGCGTTCTGCACGCGGCTGGTGGAGGAGGCGGGGGTGCTGCTGCTGCCGGCCGGCATCTACCGCTCCGACCTCACGCCCACGCCCGCCGACCGGTTCCGGGTCGGGGTGGGACGGACGGGCACCGAGGCGGCGCTGGACGCCTTCGCCGGCTGGCTGCGCGCCCGCCACTGACCGCCGACCGCTCGATGTCGGCGCGACCGGCGACCGCGGTCGCCGGTCACCCGATTTTGCGGCGCGTCGTTTCCCCAGGTCAGCAGGGGTGGTCGCGATAGCCTGGCAAGATGCGGCTAGGCGTGAGCGTGCCGAACTTCGGCCCAGGCACCGACCCCGACCTGTTGTGCCGCTGGGCGCAGGTGGCCGAGGGGCTCGGGTTCGACGTGCTGATGGTGTCGGACCATGTCGTGCTCACGCCGGAGGTGGCCGGCCGGTATCCGCCGCCGTTCTTCGAGCCGTTCACCACGCTGGCCTGGCTGGCCGCGCGCACCAGCCGCATCAGGCTGGGCACCAGCGTGCTGATCGTCCCGTACCGGCATCCGCTGCTGGTCGCCCGGATGGCCGCCAACCTGCAGCAGCTCAGCGGCGGGCGGCTGGTGCTCGGCGTGGGGGCCGGCTGGGCGCGGCAGGAGTTCGACGCGCTCGGCGTGCCGTTCGAGCGGCGCGGCCGGGTGACCGACGAGCACCTGCGCGCGATGCGCGCCGCCTGGGAGGACGACGACGACAACTACCGCGGCGGCTGCGCCATCCCGTTCTGGGTGGGCGGCGGCAGCGGCGCTGCGCCGCGCGGTGCGGCTGGGCCAGGCGTGGCATCCGCTGCGCTGCACGCTGTCCTGGCTGCGCGAACGGCTGCCGCGGCTGGCGGGGATGGCGGCCGAGGAAGGATGCCCGCCGCCCGCGCTGAAGCCGCGGATCCTGCTGCGCGTCACCGACACGCCGGTCGAGGGGCCGGACCGGCTCGCCGGCGAGGGCACGATCGAGCAGGTCGCCGCCGACCTCGCCGAACTACGCGAGCTCGGCGCGCCGACGGTGATCCTCGACCCCTTCCACCACGACCCGCGCGAGACGCTGCGGCCCGAGCACGCCTGGCGGATGCTGGCCGCGGTGGCCGCGCTCCGTGCCTCGGCGGAGTGATCCGGGGGTTGATACTCTTACGGCCGCCCGTTGGTTTATGCCGTAAGGAGTTGTGGGTTGGTCGTTTACGCAGGACAGGGTGACCCGCGCCGCTCGATGGCCCTGCTGTGGGGCGCCAAGGAGCCCGGCTCGGGCCGGCCGGGGCCGAAACCCGGGCTGAGCGTGGACGTCATCGTCGAGGCCGGCATCGCGGTGGCCGATGAGGAAGGCATGGCCGCCCTGTCCATGCGCAAGGTCGGCGAGCGGCTGGGCCGGACCGGGATGGCGCTCTACACGTACGTGCCGAGCAAGGGCGAACTGGTCGACCTCATGTACGACCGGGTGCTGGCCGAACTGCCCGCCGACTACGACCTGAGCGGCGGCTGGCGCGCGGCCGTGACGGACTGGGCCGCGCGCACCTGGGCGTTCTACCTGCGTCACCCCTGGGTGCTGCAGGTCTCGCAGGCCAGGCCGGTGCTGGGGCCGAACGAGTTCACGCTGCTGGAGTCGCTGGTGCGGATCCTGCGCGAGACCGGGCTCGGGCCGGGGACGTTGCGCGGGGTGGTGGCGTCGCTGATGGACTTCGTGCGGGGCTCGGCGCGGACCGTGGCCGAGTCCAGGCAGGCGCCGTCGGCCACCGGCGTGTCGGACGAGGAGTGGTGGCAGGCGCGCGCGAGCCTGCTCGAAGAGGTCGCGCCGGGGTTCGCGGGACGGTTCCCGCTGGTGAGATGGCTGGAGAGCGAACCCCTGCCGAGGGATGGGGCCGGCGAGGACGAGCCGTATCTGGCGCACAAGGTGAACGAGGCGTTCGCGGTCGGGCTGACCGTGCTGCTCGACGGCGTCGAGGTCGCGATGCGCCGGGCTGCCGCCGACATGTCCTGACGCCGCCGACATGTCGTGAGCCCCGCGGGCGTGCCGGGAAACCCGCTGATACGCCGGGAACGCCGCCGGTCCCGGCGCCGTGAGGGCGCCGGGACCGGTGTTGGGGCGAGCGATCAGACGCCGATGCCGGGGTTGTTGCCGAACCCGTGGCCGACCCAGTTGCCGTTGCCGCTGTTGGGCCAGTTGTAGCGGCCCGGGAAGTGGTGGATCTCGTCCCGGTGCCAGCCCGGCCAGCCGTGCCAGCCCCAACGCTGGCTGAAGCCGTTCTTGCAGGCGTCGGCGTCGCGGGTCCCGGACATGACCGCGCCGTTCGGGAGAACGCGCTGGTAGGTCGAGTCGTCGTTGGTGCCGAGGGCGCAGTCCGTCACGTTGTTCTGCGGATCCGAGAAGTCGGCGCTGGCGGCGCCGGCCGTCCCGAAGATCGCGGCGGCAGCGAGTAGCGCACCGCCGGCGGCGATAAGGCTAACTCTCATGGTCTCCCCCTGTAATCACGAAGTGACATCGGCCATCACTATACGTAGCGATCTTGGTGGACCCCAGGATCGCAACGTCTCGTTTTTCTCAACAGGGCACCGCTGACCAGCAAACTCGTGTATAGGCGGGTGCTCGGCGGGCTACGCGGTGAAGAACTCCTTGAGCGCGGGGGCCAGCACGTCCGGCGCGACGTCGTGGAAGCCGCCGGGCAGGGTGCGCCGGCGCGCGCCGGGGACGGCGGCGGCCACCGCCGCGGTGGACTCGTGCAGCGTCGGCGGGCTCGACTCGCTGTCCACCAGCAGCGTCGGGACGGCGACCCCGGCGTACGCGTCGAGCGTGATCCAGCCCGCGATGGTGGTGTCGTAGACCAGCGTGTGCGCGATGGCGTCCAGCGCCGGGCGGAACGGCGAGTTACGCATGCCGGCGATCATCTCCTGGGGCAGCCCGACCGAGGACTGGAACAGCTCCACCGCCTCGCCCCGCCGTCCGGCCCGCACCAGCTTGTCGAGCTGGACGGGCATCTCGCCGTCGTCGACCGGCGGCGGCTCGAACAGGGCCAGCCGGGCGATCGGCACCCCGGCCAGGCTCGCCCCGGCGGCCAGCACCCCGCCAGAGGAGTGGCCGAAGACGAACGCGGCGCCGCCGGCGTGCTCGATCAGCGCGGCCAGGTCCGCGTACTCGCGCTCGACCGAGTACTCCTCCGCGTCGCCGCTGTCGCCGCGTCCGCGCCTGTCGTAGGTGTAGACGGTGAAGTCGCGCGCCAGCTCGGGGGCGAGCGGCGTGTTCGGCCCCGCGCCCCGGTAGCACATCGCCGGGTCGACGAGGACGACCGCGGGCCCGGCGCCGACGCGGTCGAACGCGATGCGGGTGCCGTCGCTGGAGGTCACGGTGTTCATCTGAGTCCCATTTCCGTTCTTGGCTGAAGGTTACGTACACCGACGAACGGGTCACGCGAGGACAGACACCGGCATGGGAGAAAATTTCTACGGTTTGACGGCACGCAGGTAATACAGCGACGGACGCAGGTCGCCCTCGGTCTGCAACCGGAACCCGGCGGCCGGCACCAGCGCCGACAGCAGCTCCTTGGGGCTGTCCGGCAGCACCGGACGCAGCAGCCTGGCGACCACCGCGATGGCGGGCGGACGGAACTCCGCGATCAGCAGCCGCCCGCCGGGACGCAGCACCCGGAACATCTCGGCCACCGCCGTGGCCCGCTCCTCGGCCGGGATGTGGTGCACGGCCAGGCTGGAGACCACCGCGTCACAGGATTCGCGGGCCAGGTCCAGCGCCTGCCCCTCGCCGATCCGGTAGGTGCAGTTGCGCGGGGCGTGGCGGCGGGCGTACTCGATCATCTGCGGGGCCGGGTCCACGCCGATCACCTGGCCGCCGGGGGCGACCAGCGGGGCCAGCAGCCGGGTCAGGAACCCGGTGCCGCAGCCGACGTCCACGATCGTGTCGCCGGCGCGGGCCCCGGTCAGGGCCGCGAGCTGGGTGAAGACCAGCCGGCGCCGGCCCGCGAAGCCGAGTTCGGCGAACACCTCGTAGGCGCGCGGGTAGTCGATGGTGGCGCCGCCGTGGCCGTGCCCATGCCCGTGTCCGTGTCCGTGTCCGTGGCCGGTTCCGTGGTCGTGCTGCGGGGGCTTTCCCGAGCCCATGCGGACCTCCTGAGACGTCAGGGGTGTTCCCCTCCCGCAGCCAAGCTGCCCCAGGACCGGCCGGCCAGTCGCACCCCGCGCCGCCAGATGCCGGCGATGGCCCGGGTGGCGGTGATGTCGCTGGTCGGATCGCCGTCCACGAGCAGCAGGTCGGCGCGGAGACCGGGGGCGACGCGGCCGCGGTCGGCCAGCCCGAAGTGGCGGGCGGGCGCGCCGGTGGCCGCGGCCAGCGCCTGCTCGGGGGTGAGCCCGGCCAGGGTCAGCAGGTACAGCTCCCGGTGCAGGCTCTCGCCGTGCACCGGCGCGTACGGGTTGGCGTCGGTGCCGGCCAGCAGGGGCACGCCCGCCTCGTGCAGCGCGCGGGCCGCGTGCAGCGCGTTGGCCGGGCCGCCGGCCGGTACGGGGACGGCGTCCTGGGCCGGGTCGCGCACCCCGGCCAGCGACTCGAAGTAGGTGAGCGTGGTGACCACGAACACGCCGTACGCGGCGGCCCGGGCCGCGAACGCCTCCGCCACCCCCGCGCCCGGCCCACCGGCCGCCCCTTCGCCC